>MNJC01000108.1 GCA_001920085.1 Actinobacteria bacterium 13_1_20CM_4_69_9 | reverse complement strand
CGGTCAAGGACCTGTACGCGATGAACTGGCTCGTCAAAGGCGTGATCGGTAGCGCCAAGGGCTGATAGTCCCGGCGGGGAGGCGCAAGCCTCCCTGCCACCTCCCGCAGTCGCGCTGCGGGGGATCACCAAGCGCTTCCCCGCCGTCGTCGCCAACGAGGACGTCGACTTCGAGGCGGCCGCCGGCGAGGTCCACGCGCTGCTCGGCGAGAACGGCGCCGGCAAGACGACGCTGTCGAACATCCTCACCGGCCTCTACCGTCCGGACGGCGGGGAGATCCGGCTGTGGGGCGAGCCGGTCGAGTTCAACTCGCCGCGGGACGCGCTCGACGCCGGTGTCGCGATGGTGCACCAGCACTTCCGTCTCGTCGAGCCGTTCAGCGTTGCGGAAAACGTGGTGCTCGGCGACCACCGCGATGTCGGCCGCACCTTCCGACTGGATTCGCGCGCGATCGAGCGCCGCGTCGGCGAGCTGTCGCAGCGCTACGGCCTCGCGGTCGACCCGCGTGCGCGCATCTGGCAGCTGTCGCTCGGCGAGCAGCAGCGGGTCGAGATCCTGAAGGCGCTGTACAAGGACGCTCGGATCCTCATCCTCGACGAGCCCACCGCGGTGCTGACGCCTCAGGAATCGCGTGCGCTCTTCGACACGATCCGCGCGATGGCGCGCGACGGGCGCACCGTCATCTTCATCTCGCACAAACTCCGCGAGGTGAAGGCCGTGGCCGACCGCGTCACGATCCTGCGCCGCGGGCGATCGATCGCGACCGTCCCGGCCGCGGAGGCCACGCCGCAGTCGCTCGCGACGCTCATGGTGGGCCGCGAGATCCAGCCCGCGCGCCGCGAAGGGTCCCGCGAGGTCGGCGAACCATGCCTCGAGCTGCACGACGTCGGCGCCGACGGAGACCGCGGCCTGCCCGCCGTGCGCAACGTCTCGCTCACGGTGCGTCGCGGCGAGATCCTCGGGCTCGCCGGCGTCGCGGGCAACGGCCAGCGCGAGCTTGCAGAGACGATTGCCGGCATGCGCCCGCCGACGGGCGGCACGGTCCGCGTCACGGGACGGAAGCTGAAGGCCGGCGACGCGCGCGCGGCGATCGGCGCCGGCATCGCTTACGTCCCCGAGGACCGGCTCGGCACCGGGCTCGCGCCCGGCCTGAGCGTTGCCGACAACGTCGTGCTCAAGTCGTATCGCAAGCCCCCTGCATCACGCGGGCCGCTGCTGCTCGTGCGGAAGATCCGGGAGCTCGCCGAGGCGCTGATGCAACGCTACGACGTGCGCGCGTCCGGCCCGGACGTTCCCGCTCGGCAGCTCTCCGGCGGCAACCTGCAGAAGGTCGTGCTCGCGCGAGAGTTCTCCGGCGACCCCGTCGTGCTCGTCGCTGCGTCGCCGACCCGCGGGCTCGACGTTGCCGGCATCGAGGTCGTGCACGCGTACCTGCGCGACGCCGCCGAGCGCGGTGTCGGCGTCCTGCTGATCAGCGAAGACCTCGATGAGATTCGAACGCTCGCCGACCGCATCGCGGTCATGTACGAGGGGGCGATCGTCGGCGAGCGAGACGCGTCGACGGCGACCGTGGAGGAGCTCGGATTGCTGATGGCGGGCGGCGAATGATCCGCATCGAGCGCCGCCTCGAGCAGCCGCGGTGGCTGACGGTCGTCGTGCCGGTCGTGTCGGTCGCGGTCGCGTTCCTGCTGGCGACGCTCGTGCTGCTCGCGACGCATCACCCGCCGCTGCACACATTCCGGCGGCTGTTCGACGCCGCGTTCCTCGACAACGGCGCGCTTACCGAGACGCTCGTGTCGGCGACACCGCTCGCCTTCACGGGGCTGTGCGCGGCTGTCGCGTTTCGCATGAACCTGTTCAACATCGGCGGTGAGGGCCAGCTCTACGCGGGGGCGATCACCGGCGCGACCATCGCACTGCTGCTCGGGGGCGCGCCGTCGGCCGTCGTGATCGTCGGGATGATCGCCGCCGGCGCAGCCGGTGGCGCGGTCCTGGCCGCGATCCCCGGCGTGTTGCGGGCGTTCTTCTCGACGAGCGAGATCATCACGTCGCTGATGTTGAACTACGTCGTCGCGCTGATCATCGACTACCTGATCTTCGGGAGTCACTCGTACCTGCGCGACTCCTCGGGATTCGAAGCGAGCGTCTTCCCGCAGGGCAAGACGCTGCCGGACGAGGCGACGTGGCCCAGCTGGACGATCCACGGCCTCGTGATCCCGCTCGGCGCGCTCGTGGCCGTCGCCGTCGCCGTCGTGGTGTGGTTCCTGTACAAGCGGACGCGCTTCGGGTTCGAGGTGAGCGTGATCGGCGACTCGGCGCGCGCCGGCCGCTACGCGGGCATGCGCACGCGCCGCAAGATCGTTGCGGTGATGTGCCTGTCCGGCGCGATTGCCGGGATCGGCGGCGCGAGCCAGGACGGCGACTTCCGGCACCAGCTCGATCCGCGCGGGCTCACGCAGGCGAACTACGGCTACGCCGGCATCGTCGTCGCGGCGCTCGCGCGCTACAACCCCTTCGCCGTTCTCCTGGTCGCTTTCCTGCTCGGAGGGCTGCAGAACGCGGGCTACACGCTGCAGGGCGCCGATTTCCCGAACGGCCTCGTCGGCGTGCTGCAGGGGCTGCTCCTGTTCTGCGTGCTCGGCGGCGAGCTCTTCATCCGCTATCGCGTCCGCATCGAGCGCCGCCACCGCACCGCCGCGGAGACCGCGTGAACAACAGCCTGCTCGTCGTCGTGCTCGCGTCGGGGATCGCGTACGGGACGCCGTTGCTCTACGGCGCGCTCGGCGAGCTGCTGGCCGAGCGCTCGGGCGTGCTCAACCTCGGCGTCGAGGGGATGATGCTCGTCGGCGCCGTAATGGGCTTCTGGGCGGTCCAGCGCTTTCACGTGACGACGACTCGGCCTCGCGCTGACCATCTTTGCGGGCGTCGCGGGCCTCTCGTCGTATCTCGGGAACGACCTCGACCTGGCGAAGTCGCCGGCGCGACACCAGTTCCAGGAGGTCTTCCCGAAGTCCTGGCAGGACCTGCCGGTCGTCGGGCCGATCATCTTCGGCCAGTCGATCCTCGTCTACGCCTCGTGGGTGTGCGTCGTGCTCGTCGCGCTCTACCTGACGCGCACGCGGCTGGGGTTGAACGTGCGCGCCGTCGGCGAGTCGCCGGCCGCAGCCGACGCGATGGGGATCAACGTCAGCGCGTACCGGTACGCGCACACACTCGTCGGCGGAGCGTTCGCAGGCGTTGCGGGCGCCACGTTCAGCCTCTCCATCACGCCGCAATGGATCGCCGGCCTGACGGCAGGCGCCGGCTGGATCGCGATCGCGCTCGTCGTCTTCTCCTTCTGGCGTCCGGCGCTCTGTCTCGTCGGCGCGTACCTGTTCGGCGCGTTCGCCTATCTGCCATTCGTCCTCCAGGCGCGCGACTACCCGTGGGCGCCGCCGCCCGAGCTGTCGCAGTCGCTGCCGTACCTGATGACGATCCTCGCGCTCGTGCTCGTGTCCTCGCGAGCGGCGCGCTTGCGCTTCGGCGCGCCCGCGGCGCTCGGCCGGCCGTATGTCAGGGAGGAGCGCTAGGCGCTAGACGTAGTCCAGGATCGGATACTGCGCGCGCGCCTCGATGCAGTCGGCTGCGTACAGCGCAGTGCCGATCCCGCCGGTGAAGAGCGAGTAGCGCGACTGCATCCGGTCGACCTGCTCCAGCGCGTGCATCGCAAAGCGCCGTGCGCGGTCGAGCCACCGCTCGTCGCCGGTCCGCTCGAACGCTTTCAGGAACGCGTGGCCGTTTCCGGCCGTGCCGTGACAGATGTTGGGCCCTTTCTCCTCCCCGTGCGGTCCTGCGCGCCAGGCGAGCTCGGCGCCCGCGAGCAGCAGATCCTCGTCGAGGTAGTCGGCCGCTGCGGTGACGATGCCGGGAGCGCCGGCGCACCACTGCAGGCGGATTTCCCCGTCCGGGCCCGCCAGGTCCGGCCGGGGGCGCGGCGGCCAGTTCGCGACCCCGTCCTCGCGCTGGGCGCTGTCCGCGAGGATTGCGGCGCTCTCTCGCTGGAGCCGGCGGGCCTGTGTGTCGCCGAGCAGGGGGAGCAGGGCTCGCACGATCCCTGTCAGTCCGTGCGGCGGCGTCAGGCTCTCGTACTCCTGTCGATACAGGTGCTGCGTCCACAAGCCGTCGTCGCCGCGCCGCGCGAGGAGCGCCTCGGCGAGCTGGTCCCATGCCGTCCGCCATCGTTCGTCGTTCGTCCAGCGATACATCGCGTGCGCTGCGATCAGCGATCCCGGCGCGCCCCAGAAGACCTCTTCGGCCTCGTTGCTCGCGTTCGCGCGCACACGCTCGTAGAGGTCGTCTGCGAGCTCGCTCCCGGGTGCGAGCCGCCACGTGACGAGCAGGATGCCGGCTTCGCCCAGGAAGAGCGACGAGTCGCGCGGCTCGGGCGGGGGGTACGCCGCAATCTTCAGGTAGTCGGGCCGCTTGCGAAACAGCTCGAGATTGCGGACCGCGAGCTCGGCGACATCGAGCGCCGTCTCGGCCTGCCCACGGCGGCGTAGCTGATCGAGGCCCCAGAGGACGCCCGCGCTGCCGACATAGAGGTTCTTCATCGGGCTCGTGCCGTGCCACCCGTCCCAGTCGTGCGCCTTCCAGAAAAGCGACGGCCCGCGCCACGCAGCGTCGGCGTCGGCGACGACGCCGCGGATGCGGTCGCGGGCGCGCGCTTCGTCCCACGGCGTCTCGGTGAGACGCTCGAACGCCTCCGGCCGGTAGAGCGTCATGCCTCCCGGAACGAGATGTCCTGCGCTCCATGCCACAGCACGAGCTCGCCGAGCTCCTGCAGGCGCTCGCCGCCCTCGACGATCGTCGCGAAATGGTTGCCGGCGAGCTGACCTGCTTTGCTCGCGAAGCAGGTGTGGCCGTACGGGAAGAGCAGCTCGGTCTCGCTGACGCCGCCGGGGTAGAGCAGGAGCTCGCCAGCGGCCGGGTAGCTGGTCGCGTTCTCGGGCCCGATGCCGACGTCGAGGTCGCCCATCGGGATCCACGCGGACTGCCCGCTCCAGCGGGCCTGGATGATCTTCGAGTCGAGTGGGAGCAGCTTGAGGAACGCGGCTACCGTCTGCGGTGCGGTGTCGTCCTCGACGCGCGCCGCGAAGCTGAAGCCGCCCGAGGTGATGCGAAGCATCACGGGATCTTGGCGCCTTGAGCGATCCACTGCCCGAGGGTCTGACGTTCGGCATCCGTCATGTGGGTCGCGTTCCCGAGCGGCATCGTCTTCGAGTTCACGGCCAGATCCCGGATGTCCGGTGCGTACCGCTGGATCTCGGCCGGCGTGTCCAGGGTGAGACCGAGCGGAGCCGTCGAGACCAAGGTCGGATGCACCGAGTGGCACGCGGCGCAGCGCTGGTCGACGATCCGTGCGACGGTTGCGAACGGCACGGTCGCGCCGGCGGCCGATTCGCTCTGCGGGCGAATCAGGATCGCCAGCACGGCGATGGCGATCGCGGCGCTGACCGGAATCGCCCAGACCGTGCGGCCGGTCTGGCGCAGGTTGAAGAAGTGCCGCACCCACGCGCCGATCACGAGCAGGACGACGAGGATCAGCCACGAGTAGCTGTGCCCGTACGTGAACGGAAAGTGGTTCGACAGCATCGTGAAGACGACCGGGAGCGTCAGGTAGTTGTTGTGGACGGAGCGCAGCTTGGCACGCTCGTTCCACGCCGGATCCGGCTCGCGGCCCGCCTGCTTCGCGCGCACGAGCTCCCAGTGCGCCGGGATGATCACGAAGAAGACGTTGCCGACCATCATCGTCCCGATCATCGCGCCGATCTGGATGTACGTCGCGCGTCCGCTGAACAGATGCGAGATGCCCCACGCCGCGAGCGTGATCAGGGCGAGGAGCGTCGCCGCAAGGACGAGTGGGCGCGAGTCGAGCGCGCGGCAGAGCGCGTCGTACACGAGCCACGAGGCTGCGAGCAGGCCGACGCTGATCAGGATCGCCTCGATCGGCGACAGGTCCGCGACGCTCTTGTCGATCATGAACTCGTTCGCGTGCAGGTAGTAGAGGACGACGAGGAGCGCGAAGCCGCTCAACCACGTCGTGTATGCCTCCCACTTGAACCAGTGCAGCGGCTCGGGCAAGACCTCAGGGGCGACCTTGTACTTCTGCACCTGGTAGAAGCCGCCGCCGTGGATCTCCCAGGCCTCGCCGCCGACTCCCTTGTCGGCGTCCTTGGGCGGACGGAGATGGTTGTCGAGCGCGATGAAGTAGAAGGACGAGCCGATCCAGACGATTCCGGCGATGACGTGCAGCCAGCGCGTGAGCAGGTTGAGCCAGTCCGTCGCGTACGGATCGAGCGTCAGGAGCGTCGCCATCGGTCCTCTGCGATCGCGACCAGCTCCTCGACGGCCGTGTCGAGCTCCTCCTCCCGGGTGCGTTCGAGCCGCTGCCGCAGCACCCCGAGGATCTCGGTCTTCGGGCGGCGGTTGACGAAGACGACGAAGCGGAAGCCGAACTTCTCCTCGTAGACCTGGTTCAGGTAGGCGAGCTCCGTCAGCACGACCGGTTCGGTGTCCCCGCCCTGCTCCGCCGCCGAGCGCTTGGACAGGTTCCTCGCTCCGATCGCGGGGTGCGCGTTGAGCGCCTCGAGCTTGTCCTCGTCGCTCAGTTGCGCGATCACATCGCGTGCCTCGCCGAGCGGGTCGTCGCGCTTCGCGAGCTCTTCGACGAGGCGCGTGCGTCCTTCGAAGAGCTCGGCGAGCTCGTCGGTGGTCAGCTGCCGCGGTACGTCGTGCACGAGTAGGAGGAGACGAGCAGCGGGACGTGGTAGTGGCCCTCCTCGAGCGCGACTTCGATGCCGACGCCCTTGAAGAACGGCGAGTCGGGCCGGAAGAGCAGGCGGTAGGTGCCGGGCTCGAGGCCGGCGGCGAGCTCGGCGATCCGCCCGTCGCCGTCGGTCTCGCCGGCCGTCACGAGGTCGTCGCGCCAGAGCTCGACGCGCACGCCGCTCGCGGGCCGCCCGCGCTCGACGTCGAGCACGTGGGTGGAGAGCGAGACGCTCACGCCGCGAATCTTTCCGCCTGGCGCCGCTGCTCGCGCGCGATCTCCCCCTCGTCGGCGCGGACGAGGTGCCCGTCGCGGACGACTTCCTTGCCGCCGACGTACAGGCGGTCGACGCGGTGCGGCCCCGCGAAGACCAGGCCCGCCACCGGATCGGCGGCCCCGCCGAGCTCGAGGCCGTCCGTGCGCCAGACGGCGAAGTCGGCGCGCTTGCCCGCCGCGAGCTGGCCGATGTCGTCCCGACCGAGAACGGCAGCGCTGCCGCGCGTCCCGAGCCTGAGTGCATCGCGCACCGTCATCGCCTTCGGCCCGCCCCGCGCCCGCGCGACGAGCAGCGCCTGCTTCACCTCCAGGAAGAGATCGCCGCGCTCGTTCGAGGCCGACCCGTCGACGCCGAGGCCGACGCGCACGCCGGCATCCAGCAGCTCGCGCACCGGCGCGATTCCCGCGCCCAGGCGCATGTTCGAGCTCGGGCAGTGCGCGACGCCGACGTCGTGCCGGCCGAACTCGGCGACGCCCGCCTCGCCGAGGTGGACACAGTGGGCGCACCAGACGTCCTCGGCGAGCCAGCCGAGCTCCTCCACGTACTGCAGCGGCGTGCAGCCGAACTTCTGCAGCGCGAACTCTTCCTCCTCGACGGTCTCGACGAGATGCGTGTGCAGCTTCAGACCGAGCTTCCGGGCGAGCTCGGCCGACTCGCGCATCAACTCCTTCGTGACGGAGAACGGCGAGCACGGGGCGACCGCGATCTGTACGTCGGCGCTGTCGGCGAGCTTCGCGGCGTCCTCCGTCGCTGCGAGCACGTCGTCGCGGTCCTCGACGACCGCGTCGGGCGGGAGGCCCCCGTCGGACTCGCCCAGGTCCATCGAGCCGCGCGAGGCGACGATGCGGACGCCGAGCTCGCGGGCCGCGCGGATTTCCACCTCCAAGAGCTCGTTCCCGCCGTTCGGAAAGAGGTAGTGGTGGTCGAACACGGTCGTGCAGCCGGAGAGCGCGAGCTCGGCGAGGCCGCACCGCGCGGCCGCGTACTCCGCCTCGGCGTCGATCCGCGCCCAGACCGGATAGAGCGCCTGCAGCCACCCGAACAGGTTCTCGTCCTGCGCGCGAGCACGGGTGAGGTTCTGCCAGAGGTGGTGGTGCGTGTTGATCAGCCCCGGCGTGAGGACGGCGCCGCCTAGGTCGACCACCTCGTCCGCGTCCGGCCGCGTTCCCGCCCCGGCTCGCTGCACGAAGCCGTCGGCGACGAGCAGCCAGCCGCCGGGATGCTCGTTGCGCTCGTCGTCCATGGTGACCACGTGCACGTTGGCGAAGAGCGTGCTCACACGCGCAGCGGCACGATCTCGAAGCGGTCGACGTCGACGAGGCCGCGGTCGGTGATCTTGAGGCTGGGGATCACCGACAGGCCGAGGAACGACAGGGTCAGGAACGGCGTCGCGCCGGACCAGCCGAGAGCGCGCGCCGCGTCGTTGCACGCGAGGCTGCGGCGAATCACCTCGGTCAGCGGCGCGTCGGCGAGCAACCCGGCGACGGGTAGCGGCAGCTCCGCGGTCACCCGGCCTCCGTCGACGACCACGATCCCGCCGCCGAGCTCGCCGAGGTGGGTGACGGCCTGCGCCATGTCCGCTTCGTTCATCCCGATGACGATGATGTTGTGCGCGTCGTGCGCCACGGTCGAAGCGAGTGCGCCGCGCTGCAGTCCGGATCCGCGCACCAGGCCGAGGCCGATGCGCCCGGTGCCGAGGTGACGCTCGACCACTGCGATCTTCGCGAGCTCGTCGCTCGGCTCTTCCTCGAGCAGCTCGGTGACGACCTGATCGGGGACGAGGCCGATCACGCGGGCCTTCCCGCCGTTCCAGTCGATGCGGAAGTCGTCCGCCGTGACCGGCCGGTTGCGGACCGAGTGCTTGACCCATTCCGGCACGTCCGGCTCGGGGATCTCGCTCACCGGCCGGCCCGACTTGAGCGTCAGCTCCGGCTCGAAGCGCTCGAGGTCGCCCAGCAGGAGCAGGTCGGCCTGGTAGCCGGGTGCGATCGCGCCGAGGTGCCAGAGCCGGTGCCACGTCGCCGGGTTGAGCGTCGCGAGCACGATCGCGTCCTCCGGCGCGACTCCGGCCGCGACGGCCTCGCGCACCATCCCGTTGATGTGGCCGTTCTCGGCGATGTCCTCCGGGTCGCGGTCGTCCGTGCAAAAGGCGATCCGGTTCGTCCCGAACTCCTTCACGAGCGGCAGCAGCGCCTGCAGGTTGCGCGCCATCGAAGCCTCGCGAATCAGCAGCCACATGCCGTTCCGGAGGCGCTCGCGTCCTTCTTCCTCCGTGAGCGCCTCGTGATCGGACCGGATCCCGGAGGCGACGTACGCGTTGAGCGCCCGCCCGAGCAGGCCGGGCGCGTGGCCGTCGACGTGGACGCCCTCCGCCAGCTCGAGCTTCTGCAGCTCGGCCGGGTCGGCGTTGATCACCCCGGGGAAGTTCATCATCTCGGCGAGGCCGAGCACGCGGCGCCGGCGCAGCAGGCTTTCGAGGTCGCCGCTCAGCAGCGGCCGCCGCGGCGACTCGAACGCCGACGCCGGAATCGACGAGGAGGCCATGAAGTAGAAGTCGAGCGGCAGTCCGTCGCACGCGTCGAGCAGCCAGTGCACGCCGTCCGTGCCGAGCACGTTGGCGAGCTCGTGCGGGTCGAGCACGACCGCCGTCGTGCCGAGTGGCAGAACCAGCCGCGCGAACTCGTCCGGCAGGAGCTTCGTCGACTCGAGATGCATGTGCGCGTCGATGAAGCCCGGCACCACATAGCTCCCGGAGGCGTCGACAACCTCCCGTCCGTCGTACTCGCCCAGCCCAGCGATCCACCCGTCGGCGACGGCGATGTCCGCCTCGAGCCACTCGCGCGTGAACACGGACAACACACGGCCGCCGCGCACGACGACGTCCGCGGGCTCGTCTCCGCGGGCGACGGCAAGGCGGCGGGCGAGACCGTCCATGTAGGGGAAGCTAATACGCTTCTCGCCGTGGACGTGCTGACTCCGCGCACGCTCGACGAGGCGCTGCGGCTCAAGTCCGAGCGGCCCGACGCCCTGCCGATCCAGGGCGGGACGGACGTGATGGTCGAGTTGAACTTCGACCGCGCTCGCCCGCCGGCTCTGCTCAACCTGAACGAGCTGGCGGAGCTGCGCGGCTGGTCGGAGGAGAACGGGCGGATTCGACTTGCTGCCGGCCTGACGTATGCCGAGGCGATGCAGACGCCGCTCCCGGCGCTGGCAGAGGCATCGCGCACCGTCGGCGGCCCGCAGATCCGCAACCGCGGCACGATCGGCGGCAACCTCGGCACGTCGTCGCCGGCCGGGGACGCGTTGCCGCCGCTGCTCGTCTGCGGTGCGCAGGTGCGGATGGCGAGCGTGCGCGGCGAGCGCACGCTGCCGCTCGCCGAGTTCGTCACGGGCGTCAAGCGCAACGTGCTTGCCGACGACGAGCTGATCCTCGCGGTGGACGTCGACGCCGAGCCTGGGCGGCAGACGTTCCTGAAAGTCGGGCCGCGGAACGCCATGGTGATCTCGGTCGTGTCGCTCGCCCTCCGCGTCGACGGTGAGCTGACGGCGTCGTTCGGGTCTGCGGGCCCGGTGCCGGGCCTCGTCAGCGCGCCCCTCGAGGACGCGGAGTCGTTCCCCGTGCAGGTCGCTGCTGCCGCGGCCCCGATCGACGACGTGCGCGGCACGGCGGCGTACCGCCGTCATGCGTTGCGAGTGCTCACGAAGCGGGCGCTGGAGAGATGTTTGGCATGAGGATTTGGCTGCGCGTCAACGGGGAGCCGGTCGAGGCAGACATCTGGGAGGGCGAGAGCCTTCTGTACGTGCTGCGCGAGCGGCTTGGCTATCCGGGCTCGAAGAACGCGTGCGAGCAGGGGGAGTGCGGCTCGTGCTCGGTCATGCTCGACGGAAAGCTCGTCTGCGCGTGCCTCGTGCTCGGCGCGCAGGCCGACGGGCACGAGGTCGTCACGGTCGAAGGGCTCTCCGAGGACGGGCGCCTCCACCGCGTGCAAGAAGCGTTCGTCGTGGCCGGCGCCGTGCAATGCGGCTTCTGCACGCCGGGGCTCGTCGTCGCGGCCGCCGACCTCCTGCAGCACAGACCCGATCCGAGCGACGACGAGATCCGCGAGGCCCTCTCGGGCAATCTCTGCCGCTGCACCGGCTACGCGAAGATCTTCGACGCCGTGCGGCTGGCTGCACGATGAGCACCACTGCGCCGAAGCTCGAGCTCGGTCGGGTCGGGGAGATCGTCCCGCGCGCCGACGGGATCCCGAAAGTCACGGGCGAGTTCGCGTACTCGAGCGATCTGAACGCCGCCGGGATGCTCTGGGGACACACATTGCGGAGCCCGCACTCGCACGCGCGGATCACCGGCATCGACCTGTCTGCCGCGCTCGCGGCTCCCGGCGTTCACGCCGTGCTCACGCACGAGGACGTTCCCGGCGAGAAGCTGTACGGGCTCGAGTTCCAGGACCAGCCCGTCTTGGCCGTCGACCGCGTGCGCTACTACGGGGAGCCCGTCGCCCTGGTCGCCGCCGAGCATCCCGAGCAGGCGCGCCGCGCCGCCGAGCTGATCCGCGTCGACTACGAGCCGCTCGCGCCGATCGCGGACGCAGAGACGGCGACCGAGCAGGAGCCGCTGCATCCGGACCGGCCGACGATGGGTCACGGCTACCGCGACGACCCGCGCCCGAACATCGTGCGCTCCCTGGTGATCCGCCACGGTGATCCAGACGTCGAAGCAGACGTGTCCGTCTCCGGCGTGTACGAGGTGGGCATCCAGGATCAGGCGTTCCTCGGGCCGGAGTCGGGCCTGTGCGTCCCCGACGGAGAGGGCGGCGTCGACGTCTACGTCGCGACCCAGTGGCTGCACGTCGATCGCGACCAGGTGGCGCCGTGCCTTGGCCTGAAGCCCGAACAGGTGCGCATTCACCTCGCAGGCGTCGGCGGCGCCTTCGGCGGCCGCGAGGACCTGTCGATGCAGATCCACGGCTCGATGCTGGCGCTGCACACGAACCGGCCGGTGAAGATCGTCTACAACCGCGAGGAGTCGTTCGTCGGGCACATCCACCGGCATCCCGCGAAGATCTGGATGGAGCACCGCGCGACGCGCGACGGGAAGCTCGTGAACGTGCGCGTGCGGATCCTGCTCGATGGTGGGGCGTACGCGTCGAGCTCGACGGCCGTCACGTCGAACGCAGCGTCGTTCGCATGCGGGCCGTATCAGGTCGACAACGCGCTGATCGAGAGCCTGTGCGTGTACACGAACAATCCGCCGTGCGGCGCCATGCGCGGCTTCGGCGCGGTGCAGGTCTGCTTTGCGCACGAGGCGCAGATGGACAAGCTCGCAGCGGCGCTCGACATCGACCCGATCGAGCTGCGGCTGCTCAATGCGCTGCAGTCGGGAGACACGATGCCGACTGGGCAGACGATCGCGGGGACGCTGCCGGTGGCGGAGGTGATCCGACGCGCGGCCGCGCTGCCGGTGCCCGAGCAGGAGGAGCTCCCTCGTGATCCGCTGCGCCTTCCGGGTGGATCCGGCAACACGACGCGCGGCGAGGGTGTGAAGCGCGGCGTGGGCTTCGCGGTCGGCTTCAAGAACATCGGCTACTCCGAGGGCTTCGACGACTACACCGCGGCGCGCGTGCGCCTCGATGCGGACGGAAGCGCCGAGATCCACTGCGCGGCGGCGGAGGTGGGGCAGGGCGTCGCAGGGGTGATCCTGCAGGTCGCGCGCACCGAGCTCGGCACCGAGGACGTCACGCTCGCGCCGCATACGACGGCGACCGTCGGCTCGGCCGGCTCCGCCTCGGCCTCGCGCATGACGTGGATGGCGTCGGGCGCCGTGCGTGACGCGTGCCGCGCGGCGCTCGAGGAGCGCGACCGCAACGGCGGCGGCGCGGTCGACGTCGAGCGCATCTACCGGCACCCGCGCACGTCGCCGCTCGATCCCGAGACGGGGCAGACGACCGGTGAACGCTCGCACGTCGCTTACGCGTGCGCGGCAATGCGCGTCGTCGCCGAGGTCGACGTGGAGCTCGGCCTCACGCGCATCGTCTGGATCGGCACCGCACAGGACGTCGGCAAGGCGGTCAATCCGCAGGCGGTGACGGGCCAGATCGAGGGCGGGGCCGCGCAGGGCCTCGGGCTCGCGCTGATGGAGGAGATCCAGACCCGTGACGGCCTGATCACGAATGCGAGCTTCACCGACTACCTGATCCCGACGACGCTCGACATGCCGCCGGTGGTGTCGGAGCTCGTGGAGCATCCCGATCCTGACGCGCCCTACGGCGTGAAAGGCGTCGGCGAGCCGCCGACGGTCGTCTCGACCGCGGCGGTGGTGTCCGCCTTGCGTGTGGCGACCGGGCGAGAGCTCACGCGTGTGCCCGTTCGCCCCGACGACATCGTCGGGCTTTAGCCGACCAGCGTCCCCGGCTCGACGTCGACGTCCGGCCGAAGCGGCACGTCGCCTTTCGCGTGCGAGCGCGCCGCGACGACGACCGCACCGTCGTCCTCTCGGCGGCAGACGAGCTGCGTGCCGACAAGAGCGTCCGCGTCGTGACCGCCCGCCTGCACGACCGCCTGCTCGGTGCCGTACGCCCCGAGGTCGAGGGTCAGCAGCAGCGCAGGGGCGCGCGCGCCGGGTTGCTGCTCGGCGGCGGTCACCGTTCCGACGACGAGCTCGTCAGCCACTCTTGATCAGCGTCAGCGCTGCTCCGACCCCCAGGAAGACGAGGCCGACGACACGCGTCCACCCGATGGCGATCGCGTCCAGCCCGAACCAGCCGAAGCGGTCGATCGCGGCGGCCATGCCGAGATTGAGCGCGATGATCGTCCCGATCGTCGCGACGAGCCCGATCCGCGGCGACGCCACGGTGATCGCCAGGATGATCAGAACCGAGAGCGCGCCGCCCGTCCAGAGCCACAACGGCTCGCGGACGACGTCGCCCACCCCGCGGAGGCTCTGCGTCACGATCAGCAGCAGGCTCAGCCCGAGGACGACCGAGACGACCCCGGAGAAGGCGAGCGCCGGGAAAACTCCCGCGCGCCCGCCGAGCTCTCCCATCACCGCCGCCTGAACCGCGCCCGCGATGCCGGCGGCAATCGCGAGCGCGATTGCGGCGGCTGTCACTGACCTGGCATGCCTTCCGGCATCGGCGCGCTCTCGTCGCTCTGGAACAGGCTGAAGTCGTTGCCCTCGCTGTCCTTGCAGCGTGCGAACCAGCCGACGTGCGGGATCGGCTGCTTGTCATCCGCCTCACCGCCGAGCTCTTTCACCTTGGCGAGATCGCCGTCGATGTCGTCGGTGCCGAGGTAGAGCCTCGTGCCGCTCTCGCCTTCCATGCTGTAGATGCCGCCGCCCTGATCGCCCTCCTGCCACATCAGGTACTGCATCCCTTGCATGCCGGCGTCGTTGATTCCCCAGCCGCCGACGCCCTCCCAGAACTTCTTGCCCCGCTCGATGTCCTGCGCGGGAAATTCCACGTGCACGACACGCTTGCCCATGCTGGACCTCCTTTCGAGGTTGAAGCTATACGCTCCGACCCTCTACGACCAAGGGGAGGCGAAGTGGTTCGCGCGATCGTCCTGTACGAACAGGAGCCGGACGCCGCTCGCTACGAGCAGCACGTCGAGCTCTGCCGCAAGGTCCCGGGCGGGACGTTCCGCCACGGCAAGATCTTCGGCGCGCCGATGGGTGAGCCGCCGTACCGTCACTACGCCGAGTGGGAGTGGCCGGACATGGATGCGTTCAAGGCTGCGGCGCGGAGCGAGGAGTTCATGGCGACTGGTAAGGACGCGATGGAGATGGGCGGCAAGCTCAGCGTGATGTTCGCCGACGTTGCCTGAGCCGACGCATCCGCGCCCGAGCTCGCCGGAGGAGCTCGGCTTCGAGTCGATCGTCTACGAGAAGGCGCCGCCACGGGCGACGATCACGCTGAACCGGCCGGAGGTGCTCAACGCATTCGACTTCCGCATGCTGCGGGAGATCGCGCGCGCCTGCGAGGACGCTTCGTGGGACGACGACATCCGCGTGGTCGTCGTCACCGGCAACGGGCGCGCGTTCTGCGTCGGCGCCGACCTGAAGTCCTGGTCGGCCGACTATCTCGGGAAGCCGCGCGAGTACTGGAAGTGGTTCGGCGCGTTCAAGGACATGCACGATCGGCTGCGCGAGGTCGGG
>MNJC01000129.1 GCA_001920085.1 Actinobacteria bacterium 13_1_20CM_4_69_9 | reverse complement strand
TGCGGTGCGCAAGACGCGTGTGCAGACGAAGGTCGTGCGCGCCCGCGTTCATGCGGAGACGCAGGTCGTCGCCGTCCGCACGCAGCAGCAGCGCGACGTTCGAGACCAGTTGCTCGCGAGCAAGGGCCAGCTGAACGGAAAACGTGCCAGGCAGCAGACAGCGCTCAAACTGACACGCAAGCAGGAGCACACCCTCGAGACCGAGGCGCAAGCGATCGCCGCTGCCGACGCGCAAGTCCGCGGGCAACTGGCGGCCGCGCAGAGCTCCACGGACTCGACCCCGTCGGCCGCCGGCCTGATCTGGCCCGTGAGCGGCCCCGTGGTCAGCCCGTTCGGATACCGCTGGGGCCGGCTGCACGCCGGAATCGACATCGCCGTCCCGTACGGCACGCCGATCCACGCGGCCGCCGCCGGCACGGTCGTGCTGACGGGATGGGTCAGTGGCTACGGCAACTACACGTGCATCGACCACGGCGGCGGAATGGCGACGTGCTACGCGCACCAGTCGTCCTACGCCGTCTCGCAGGGCGCCGCGGTCAGCCAGGGGCAGCTGATCGGCTACGTCGGCTGCACGGGCCACTGCTTCGGCCCGCATCTGCACTTCGAGGTGCGGATCAACGGGACGCCCGTCGATCCGCTCGGCTATCTCTAGCCGTAACCGGATCCGGCTCTCGGTCGTTTACCTCTTGTAATTCGTATTCGGCAGGAGTCGAGGACAGGGTCGTGCCGGGTACGAACTGGTCGTCTCCCGACGACGCCGGCCGCCTCCCCCGGGGCGGCCGGTCGCTTATCCGATCCCGAACGTTTGCACCAGCAGGAACACGTTCAGGCCCGAGATGAGGCCCGCGATCGCCCATGCGGCCGCGACCGTGAGGCGGCGGTTGACGAGCACACCCATGAGGTCGCGCCGGCTCGTGAACATCACGAGCGGGATCAACGCGAACGGGATCCCGAACGACAGGACGACCTGGCTGAGCACGAGCGTTCGGGAAGGATCGAGCCCGAGCCCGATGACGACGAATGCCGGGATCATCGTGACGAGCCGGCGTACCCACAGGGGAATGCGCCGGCGGATGAAGCCCTGCATGACGACCTGGCCGGACATCGTCCCGACCGTCGAGCTCGAGAGCCCTGACGCGGTCAACGCGAGTGCGAACAACACGCTCGACGCGCCGCCGAGGATCGGCTCGAGCGTGCGGTGCGCGCCCTCGAGCGACTCGATGTGCGTCAGCCCGCTGCCGAAGAAGACGGTCGCCGCCACGACGAGCATCGCCACGTTGATCAGGCCGGCAATCGTCATCGCGATCAGCACGTCGATGCGCGTGTACCTGTACAGCGTGCGTGCCTCGTCGTCGTTGCGCGGGACGATGCGGTGCTGCGTCAGCGCGGAGTGCAGGTAGATCACATGCGGCATCACGGTCGCCCCGATGATGCCGACGGCGAGCAGTACCGACTCGTTGCCCTGGAAGTCTGGGACGACCGCGTGCTTCGCCACGGTGCCGAGCGGCGGATGAGCGAGCCACAGCTCGCCGAGGTAGCAGACTCCGATCACTCCGACGAAGGCGGCGATCACTGCCTCGAGCGGGCGGAACCCGTAGCGCTGCAGCCCGAGGATGAGGAACGTGACCTCCGGCAGGTTGCGGCCGGTCGCGATGCCGAGTTTCGCCGAGAGGGTCTGGATCAGCATGGCCATGAGGCTCGAGGCGACGATCACCCAGACGAGCGTGAACCCGAACTTCGCCCCGCCGGCGATGTTCGTGGCGAAGTTGCCCGGATCCATGTAGGCGACGCACGCGATGAAGGCCGGTCCGAGGAAGGGCCAGATCGACTTGCGGTCGCCACGCAGGACGCGCTCGCCCGATCCGGGCGGGCGGTCGAGCCTCTCCACGCGGGTGGCCATCATCCCGCGTGAAAGTTTAGCCTAGTCTAACTTTCCAGGACGTGCAGGTCGGGCAGGTTCCGGAATCGCTCGTCCGAATCGAACCCGTAGCCGACGAAGAGCTCGTCGGGGACGGTGAAGCCGACGTAGCGCACCGGGAGGTCCTCCACCAGCCGGCGGTACGGCCGGTCGAGCAGCGTCACCGCGGCCAGCGAAGCCGGGCTGCGCAGGGCAAGGGTCTTGCGCAGGTAGTTGAGCGTCAGGCCGGTGTCGACGACGTCCTCGACCACGACGACATGGCGTCCGGCGATCTCGGTGTCCAGGTCCTTGAGCAGCCGGACACGGGCATGGCCGCCCTGGTCGGCGCCGGCCGCGTAGCTCGCGAGCTCGAGGAAGTCGATCCCGTGGGGGATGCGAAGGGCCCGGGAGAGGTCGGCGACGAAGACGCAGCTCGCCTTCAGCGGTGCTACCAGCAGCGGCTCCCGGCCGTCGTAGTCGCGCCCGAGCTCGCGCCCGAGTTCGCCGACGCGCGTCTGCAGCTCCTCCCGGGAGAGGTAGACCTCGCCGAGGCGGGCGCCGCGGCCTAGGACGCGAGCTCGAGCCGGTATCGCTCCGCCAGGCGCTCGATGTCGCGCTTGTAGAACAGTTTGACGCGGACGTCCGGATAGCGCTCGCGCAGCTTCCGCAGCTTGCGGTTCTTGCGCGTGACGAGCGACTGCTTCATCACCGTGACCTCGACGTAGAGGTTCTGCTCGGGGAGGTAGAAGTCCGGCTTGAATGCCTCGACGATCCGGCCGTCTTCGTCCTGCTCGAGGACGAAGGTCGTCGGCTCGTACTCCCAGGGCACTCCGTAGTAGTCCAGGACCTTGGCGCATTCGAGCTCTGCTCGGTTTGCGAAGCGCGGGGGTTCCTGGCCTCGATATGCCTGGAAATCAGGCGTTTCCAGTGTCACCTGGATTCAGAGTAGCAATCGGTCCGGACGCCCTAAACTCCGCGTATGGCGACGCGCGACGGCACGTTCACGATCGTCCAGATCTCCGATCTGCACTGCGGCACGCAGTTCTTCCTGCCGAACCTGCTCGAACGGGCGATCACCGAGGTGAACGATGTCGAGCCCGACATCGTCATCTGCTCCGGCGATCTGACGACGTTCGGCTTCAAGGAGGAGTACGCGCTCGCGAAGGACTACCTCGACCGGATCGAGTGCGAGACCCTCGTGGTGATCCCTGGGAACCACGACTCGCGGAACGTCGGCTACGTCCACTTCGAGGAGCTCTTCGGCGACCGAAACTCGGTCGCTCGGGTCGGCGGCGTGACGGTCGTGGCCGTCGACTCGACGGAGCCGGACCTGGATCACGGCCAGATCGGACGTGGCCGTTACCCGTGGATCGAGGAGAGCTTCGCTGCCCCGGCGGACTTGCGGATCTTCGTCTGCCACCACCACCTCCTGCCGGTGCCAGGCACGGGACGTGAGCGAAATGTCATCTACGACGCGGGCGACGCGATCGAATGCCTGCAGCGCTCCGGTGTGAACCTCGTCCTTTCCGGACACAAGCACGTGCCCTATGCGTGGCGGCTGGAGGACCTCTTCATCGTCAATGCCGGCACCGTGTCCTCCCTTCGGCTGCGCGGCAACACGCGCTGCTGTTACAACGTCGTCGAGTTCTCCGGCACGCACGTGGACGTCTGGCGCAAGTACCCGTTCCACGGCCAGGAGAAGATCATCCAGTTCGCGACCGACACGCTGGAGTTCGAGAAGTACACGGCGCGCATCGAGGGGGAGGTGACGTCGCGGAGGTGACGCGAGCGGTCGTCGTCATCGACGGAGAGCATTACGCGCCGGTCGTGCGCGACGCGATCGCCGAGCTGCCGTACGACGTCGTCGGTGCGTGGCTCGCCGGCGGGACCGAGAAGCTCCGCGGCGACGACGAGTACGGCGTGCCGCTGCTCGCCGAGCTCGACGACGCCTTTGCGGACGCGCAGGTCGTGGTCGACCTGTCCGACGAGCCCGTGCTCGGCCCGCGCGAGCGCTTCCTGCTCGCGAGCCGGGCGCTGGCGGCCGGGCTGCGCTACGAGGGTGCCGACTTCCACTTCGAGCCGCCGCAGTACGCACCGTTCCCGCTGCCGTCCGTGTCGGTGATCGGGACGGGCAAGCGGGTGGGGAAGACGGCCGTCACGGGACACGTCGCACGGCTGTTGGCACGCGACCGCGACGTCGTCGTCGTCTCGATGGGACGCGGGGGGCCCGCGGAGCCCGAGCTCGCCGTCGTGCAGCCGACCTTGGCGTCCCTTCTGGACCTGTCACGTGCCGGGCACCACGCGGCATCCGACTACCTCGAGACGGCGGCGCTGACGGGGGTCGTCACGGTGGGCTGCCGCCGCGCCGGCGGCGGCCTCGCGGGCGGCGTGGTCACGTCGAACGTGCCGGAGGGAGCGGCCCTTGCGGCCGAGCGCGAACCGGACATCGTCGTCTTCGACGGCAGCGGGGCCGCAATCCCGCCTGTCGAAACGGATGCACGGATTCTGGTGTCAGGCAGGGGCCATGACCCGATGGCCTACCTGAACCCGTACCGCGTGCTCGTCTCCGACCTCGTCGTGCTGGTGGGCGGCGGGGACGTCAACGCGATCCGCGCGCTCAAGGACGTGCGGGTGCTGACCGCCGAGCTCCGGTTGCGCCCGATCGCGCCGGTGCACGGGCGACGCGTCGCGGTGTTCACGACGGGCCCGGCGGTGACGGACGGGCTCGACGCCGACATCGTCAGCGTCTCACGCAACCTTGCCAACCGCCCACAGCTGACCGAGGATCTCGCGCGCACCGACGCTGAGGTTTATCTCGTCGAGATCAAGGCCGCCGCGATCGACCTCGTCGCGGAGGCCGCGCACGAGCGCGGCGTCGAAGTCGTCTTCGCCGAGAACGAGGTGCTCTGCGAGGGTCTCGACGCGGCGATTCTCGGCCTCGTCCCCGCGGGGGCGCACGCATGAGTCATCCGCGCCACGCCGAGCCGCTGCCGCTCGGGAACGAGCATCAGCCGTACTCGAAAGGGCTGATGTCGCGCGCGCTCGTCGCGGTCGGCGTCCCCATCGGCCGCGCCTACGAGCTCGCGAGACGGATCGAGCAAGACCTGGCGGAGCGACACGAGGAGAGCGTCGAGCTCGACCGCTTCGAGCAGCTCGCCGTCGAGGTCCTAGGCGACGCGGAGGGCTCGCGCGCAGTCGACAGGCTGCGCCGCCTGCAGGAATTGCAGGAGCTCGACCTGCCCGTCATCGTCCTCGTCGGCGGTGCGACGGGAACGGGCAAGTCGACGCTCGCGACCGAGGCCGCGTACCGCCTCGGAATCACCCGCGTGACATCGACGGACTTCGTCCGCCAGACCATGCGCGCGTTCTTCTCGCAGGAGTTCATGCCGTCGATCCACTATTCGAGCTTCGAGGCGGCGGCGGGGCTCCGTGAGCCGGAGCAGGCCGACGATCCGGTCCTCGCGGGGTTCCTCGAGCAGACCCGCAACGTCCTCGTCGGCGTCCGCGCGTCGATCGAGCGCGCGCTCGAAGAGGGGTGGTCGATGGTGCTCGAGGGCGTGCATCTCGTCCCGGGCATGCTGCCGCGCATCGACGGCGCGCTCGTCGTGCAATGCGTCCTCGCCATCGAGGACGAGGAAGAGCACAGCACGCATTTCATGGTGCGCGACGCCGGGCTCGACGGCCTGCGCCCGCACCAGAAGTACATCGAGCGACTCGACGATATCCGGCGCATCCAGGAGCACATCGTCCGCCGGGCGCGCCGGCATCGGGTGCCCGTCATCACCAATACCGACATGCGCGAGGCGATCGACGCCGTGCTCGAGCTGGTGCTCGCGAGCGCCCAGCAGGTACAACGGGTCTGATGGCGGAGGCGGTCGAAGAGACGGCGGTCGAAACGGCCGCTGCGGGAACGCCGGTCTCGCGGCTCTGCCTCTGCGAGCAATACGTGCGCGTCACCGAAGGCGCCGCGCTGACGGCCGCCCGCTGGCTCGGGCGGGCCGACCAGGAGGCGGCGGAGCGCGACGCGGCCGAGGCGATGCGTCGCGTGCTCGACGATTTCCCGATCGACGGCCGCGTCGTGATCGGCTCGGCCGACGAAGAGTCGCCGCTGTACGTCGGCGGCCGCATCGGTGCGGGCGGTGAGCACGCCGATCTGGCGCTGGATCCGCTCGAGGGCCGCGGTGTCGTCGCACGCGGAGGCAACGGCGCGATGTCGATGATCGCCGTGGGCGAGCGCGACTCGCTCCTGAACCTGCCCGACATGTACATGCGCAAGCTGGCGGTCGGACCGCGTGCGCGCGGGTCGATCGACCTGCTCAAGCCCATGGCCGAGAACGTGCAGGCGATCGCCGACGCGTTCGGCCGGCGCCCCAACGACATCACGGCCATCGTGCTCGACCGCCCGCGGCACCACGACCTGATCGCTCCGCTGCCTCGGCGGCGAGGTGCAGGCGCAGCTCTGGCCGACGTCCCGCCGCGAGATCGAGCAGGCACGCGAGCTCGGGATCGACGATCCCGGCCGGGTCTTCATGACGGAGGAGCTGGCGCCGGGCGAGGTGATCGTCGCCGCCACCGGAGTTTCGAACGGCGACCTCCTGCGCGGCGTGCGCTTCCTCACCGACTCTGCGCGGACGCACTCGCTCGTCATGTGCACGCGCTGCAACTGGGTGCGCTTCACGGACGGGATCCACTTCTTCGCGCGCGAGCGGCGCGAGGAAGTGCGGCTGCTGGGCTACTAGGCCCGGGCTCCGGCCCGCCGACGCTGCCGTTAACCTTGCGCGGTGCCGCCTGCGGAGCCGCTCAGCCCCGAGCTGGTCCTGGTCGCGACGCCTGAAGAGGCGCAGCGCGCTCGCGAACAGCTCGTTGACGCGCCCGCTGCGCAGGAGGCGGCGGTCGAGCGCCCCCCGGAGCGGTGGGATCACGCCCAGGAGTGGGATCAACTGCTCGCGCGCATGCGAGCGGAGGCTCCCGCCGGCGTGGCGGAGGAGCTTCCGCTTCGCCGAGAGCGGCCGAAACGACGCCGATTGGGCTGGCCGGCCGTGGCCGTCGCGGCGGTGCTCGTGGTCGCGGTGCTCGTGGGCGTGGCGTGGGCGCGAAGGGATTCCAGTCAGCCACGGCTCGTGGGGCCGACTTCGGCCTCTCCGCCGAGCGCAACGGGACCCGTGGCACGTAAGCCGGTCAAGCCGCCTCCCGTGTCCGTGAAGCCGAAGCCACGTGCGCACAAGTCCGTGCCGGCGACGCCGCGGCCCAAGCCGGCCGTGCCTCCGGTGCGGGCCGCACCGAAGAAGCCCGCCACGCGTGCGGCACACACGTTCGTGCCGGCGCGCGTCTGGAGCTGGGCGCCCGTGCCGGGCACGAGTCGTTACCGCGTGCGGTTCCTCCGGAACGGACGGGAAGTCCTCGATGTCCGGACCGCGAAGGCGCGGCTCGTCTTGCCCACGAGCTTCACGTTCCACAAGGGTCGGTATCGCTGGACGGTCGTCTCGATCGCGGCGGGGAAGCCGTGGCGACCGATCGTCGATTCCACCTTCGTGGTCGCGCGCGGCTAGCCGCTACCGCCCCGGCTAGACTCGAGGACGTATGCCGACACGTGAAGAGGTCTACGAGGCGCTGCGCCAGGTCGAGGATCCCGAGCTCGGGATGGACATCGTCGAGCTCGGGCTGCTGTACGACGTCGAGGTGCAGGGCCGAAACGTGAAGGTCACGCACAGCCTGACCTCGATGGGCTGTCCGGCAGGGCCGATGATCCAGGAGGACATCAGCCGCGTCGCGCGTGAGGTGCCGGGCGTTGAGGATGTCGACATCGAGCTCACCTGGGATCCGCCGTGGACCCCCGAGCGGATGTCTGACGATGCCAAGTTCATTCTTGGTATCGGATAACGTTCTGAGCAGGTATTTTCGCCATTGGTCTTACCACTGGCGGGCGGCGGGTACAAAACGGGTACAAACCCGCTAGGTCCTAGGGGCTTCCACACCTCGGGCACATTCCCCACGCAAACGCGGCCTTCGAGCTCGAGCCCAGCCAGCCCGCCGGCAGCGGGGCTGAAGCCTGCTCCTTGGCTCAACCATGCGGTGCGCGAAGCCGGGGATCTTAAGG
>MNJC01000109.1 GCA_001920085.1 Actinobacteria bacterium 13_1_20CM_4_69_9 | reverse complement strand
CCGAGACCGTGTCGCTCTCGCGGTCGACGAGGACCTCGACGGTGCCGACGGACGTGTTGAAAACCTGCCTCATGCCGACCGAAATCGGCATTGAACGCCGAGACCTTTACTACTACGCCACTACGACCCGGTAGACCTCGAATACCTCCGCGTACTCGCGATTCACGTTGATCCCGTGCGTCCGCGCGACGTTGCGGATGTACTCCGGATCGCTGTAGCGCCGGTGCTGCTGGGACTCGTACTTCGCGAGAGCCGCGACCTTCTTGTCGACGTGGGCCTGCTGCAGCGACACGTATGCCTGATAGGCGAAGTCGAAGTTGTTCCACGGGATCTCGTAGCCGAGGATCGTGGTGCGCTTGAAGGCACGCATGCTCTCGGCCGCGATCACCTGGTGGTCCTGGTGGATGTCGTGGAGGCTCGGCTGGAAGACCGCGTCCGGGCGCCACGCCTCCCAGAGCGCCACGAGCAGCTCGAGGATGTCCTGCCGGTGTTCCGGGAAGGTGCGGACGTCGAAGTCGTGCACGGTCAGGTTCTCCGGCGAGATCCCGAGCTCCGCCGTCGCCTCGCGCACCTCTCGCGCGAGCGCGTCCGGCGGGAAGCCCTCGGGCAGGGAGCGGGTCGCGATGGAGAAAGCGACATAGCGCACTTCGGCTCCGCCTTCGACGAGACGGGCCATCGTGCCGCCGGCTCCGAACTCGCCGTCGTCGGTATGCGGTGCGAGCACGAGCACTCGCTGCCAGGCGCCGATCACGCGGCGTTTCCTATCACGCCTCGCGCAGGCGCAGCCTGCGCGGCCGTCCGAAACGACCGCTCGACACGCTTGAACCGACACCTCCACCGTAGGCTTGGTGCTCCATGCCCGTGCCCCACGGCGACCTGGCTCAGCTCGCGGCTGTCGTCGGCGCCGTCGGCGCGGCGATCCTGCTGCTCGCACGCACACGCGTCGAGCTGCTGTCGGGCGTCGCGGTCGCGGCCGCCGGCGAGGCGATGCTCGCGGTCGCGCTGATTCCCGGACACGACCTCAAGCGCTTCGTCACGCCCGCCACCCACCTCGGGGCGCTCGTGTTCGGGCTGCTCCTGCTGGGCGCGATCGCATGGGCGTTCGTGCGCTGGCCGGTCGTCGTGCCCGTCGCCCTGCTCGCCGCCGCGCCGTTCCGGATCTCGACCTCCGTCGGCACGCAGACCGCGTACCTCCTGGATCCGCTGTACGTCGTGCTCGCGGCGGCGGTGCTCGCGCTCGTCGTGCGCACCATCCGTGGACAGGGCGACCGCGTGCTGCCGCGGCTGATCGCAATTCCTGCCGCAGTGTTCGTCTTCTACGCCGGCCTCTCGCTGCTCTGGACGCACGACCTGCGGGCGGGAAGCATCGAGTTGCTCTTCTTCCTGTTCCCGTTTTCGGCGCTCGTCGTCGTCGTCGTGCGCACGCCGTATCGCTCCTGGCACCCGCGCGCGCTCGCCGTCACGCTCGTCGCGTTGGGCGCGCTCTTCTCGGCCGTTGCGCTCTTCCAGCGCCTCACGCACGGCCACCTGCTGGCCAGCGACGTGGAACGCGCGAATGCGTACACGTCGTACTTCCGCGTCACGTCGCTGTTCAAGGATCCGAGTGTCTTCGGCCGGAACGTCGTGATCGCGATCGGAGTGCTGCTCGTGGCGATGTGGCTCGCGCGCGTCCGCTTCTGGGTCGCTGCAGCGCTCATCGCGTTTCTCTTCGTCGGGATGCTGCCCCGCCGTGAGCGACTCTGCGCGACAGGCGACGAGCGGTCGCACCCGGCTTGCGCGCGTGACGTGGATCGTCTTCGAGCACCATCCCGTCGTCGGCGTCGGCATCGGCGGGCAACCGCAGGCGAGCAAGGAGGAGGCGAAGACCGAGCTCTCGGCGAAACGAGACAAATCGCACACGACGCCGCTGACGGTCGCGGCTGAGCTCGGCATCCTCGGCTTCCTCGTCTACGTCGCGCTCATGGCCGCAACGGCTCGGGCCCTCTACCTCGTCACCAAGCGCAACCGCGCGTTCGGGCTCGGCGCATCGTCGGTCTTCCTCGCGCTGTTCGTGCACTCCCTCTTCTACGCGGGCTTCTTCGAGGATCCGATCGCCTGGGGAGTGATGGGCGCCGCCGCGTGGGCTCTGGCCGTCATGACAGCAGCCGCCGCTGGCACACTTGCCCCCGCCGGGTGCGTCGATGGATCCTCCTCAGTCTCGCAGTCCTCGGGCTCCTCGTCGCCGGTGCCGCCGTCGCCGTCTACTTCAAAGCCCGTGACCGCCCCTCGGGAAAGCTCGACACCGAGCTGAAGGGCGTCTCGGTCGGCACCGCCGACACGCGGGCGATCACGGCCCCGAAGAAGAAGAAGGGCTACCACCTCGTCGACGACAAGCGCTGCTGGCTGAACTTCGGCGGGAACCCTCAGCGCACGCTCTCGCGGCCGTCGATCGACATCGGGCTGCCATACCGGCGCTTCTGGTCGGTCGGCCTCGGCAGCTACATCGAATACCCGCCCAGCTACTGCGGCGGAATCCTCTACGTGAACACTTTCGCCGGCAAGACAGTCGCCTTGAACTCGCACAACGGCACCGTCATTTGGCAGAAGAAAGGCGGCCGCAAGCCATCGACGCCTGCGATCGCCGGACCGCGGCTGATCGTGTCGTCCCACGACGGCTACGTGACGGCGTACAACCGCTTCAACGGGCGGCGCCTCTGGCAGCTCAAGGTGGCGGCCAAGGTGGAGTCTTCGCCGGTCGCCGTCGGCCGGCTCGTGTACTTCGGCGCAACCGACGGCCGGCTTTTCTGCGTCTACGTCCGCACGGGCCACATCAAATGGGCGTACGACACCGGCGGCCGCATCAACTCGAGCCCGTCGATCCTCGGCAACAGCATCTTCGTGACCACGTACGCAGGCTCGATCTGGCGTCTCAACCGCGACAACGGCCACAAGATCTGGAGCAAGTACCTGAGCAGGGACTTCGTCCGCTACGCGAGCTTCTACGCGAGCGCCTCGACGGACGGCAAGCGGCTGTTCACCATCTCACGGTCGGGCGGCGTCTACGCGCTGTCGGCCAGCGACGGCCACGTGATCTGGCGGTCGAGCGTCAACTCGTGGGGCTATGCGACGCCTGCGGTCGCGCACGGACGTGTCTTCTTCGGCGGCTTCGACGGACGAGTGCGCGCTCTGCGTGCGAGCACGGGCCAGGTGGTCTGGAGCCGACGCCTCGGTGGGCGCTTCCTGGGGCCGGCGTTCGTCGCCGGCAAATACGTCTTCATCTCCAACCTCGAGCGGAACACGTACGCGTTGCGGGCGGCGGACGGAAAGGTGATGTGGCACCTCGACATCGGCAAGTACTCGCCGGGCATCGTCACCGAGCGGCACTACTTCTTCACGCTCAACGGGATCGTGCAGGCCTGGCACGGTCGCCGCGCCCCGCAGATCCTCGCGCTTCAGCGGCGGCAGCTAGCCGCGAAGCACCGGGTGACGTCGGCGCCAAAGAAACGATCGCCGTAGCGCGAAGCTCGCGCCGCGCCAGGCCACCGCGCGCGTGTCATACCAGGCCCGCTGCGCTCGACCCGCGACATCGGGCGAGCGGGACGTCTCGTAGCCGAGGTCGCCCAGGAGGTCCCCGGCGATGTGCTCGAAGGCCGAGACGCCCGCGGCCGGCATCTGCGTGCGCCAGTCGCGCACCCCCTTGCTCGGCGGCTGCTCGAGCCGCTGCTGGTGCGGCTTCGCCGACACGTCTACGTTGCCCGCGTAGTCCAGCATCGCCGGCTCGTACTCGAGGCCGGCGAACGCACAGACGGTGCGAAGGGCCGCATCGGCATCCGCGACGAGGTCTTCGTAGCGAAGCTCGAGGTAGCGCCGCCCGACGCGGCCGCCGAGCCGGCGCGCGGCCGCAACCTCCGTGCGCCACTGGCAGGCGAACTCGGCGGGCGTCCGCGGATGCATCCATGTCTCGGTGACGATGCCGCGCGGCATGGCGAGGAACGACAGCGCGGCGTCCCGCCCGTCGCGGATCAGGTGGACGAAGAGCGCGTCGGGGAAAAGGCGTTCGAGCAGACGCAGGTTCTGCATGTACATCGGGGTCTTGTCGCCCCAGCGCTGCTTGCCTCGCTCCTCCGCATAGACGGTGTAAACCGCCGCGATCGCGGCGCCGATCGGCATGCCGTCGCGCAACCGCGCTCGGACCTTTTCGAGCGGGACGTCCCACTCGGCCAGCGTGTTCAGCCGCCGCAGGTCGTCGAGGAAGTCGTCGACGTCGACGCGGCGAAGGTGACGGTCGGCGAGCTGCGGGACGAAGTACGACTCGTCGGGGACGGCGAGCTGCGAGTGTCTGTCGAGCATGACGCGGAGCAGCGTCGTGCCGGAACGCCGCACGCCGAGGACGACGACCGGCGGTCCGCCGGGGGTCAAAGGCTGGAGATCTTGACCGGCGGCGAGAGGTTGCCCGCCACGTCGCGAGCCCGCAGGACCAGCCGCGTCTTCGCGGTCAGCCGGCCCGCGTAGGCGAACTTCCCGCGCTTGAGTGTCGAATACGTGCGGATGCGGCGTTCTCCGTTCACGAAGAGGAGTGCGTGTGCGGGCTCCGAGGCGCGGTACCGGAAGAGCGTCTGTGCACCGTCGCGCGACATGCTGATCAGCGCGATCGTCGGCTTGACCGTGTCGACGCGAATCGGGTTGGGCAGGTCGATCGTTCGCTGGGCGCGCTGCATATGGACGACCGCGTGGTAGATGCCATCGGGGACGCCGCGGCCATCCCACTTGACGTGCACCATCCCCTTGGGGAAATCGCGGTCGGCGACGACGGCGGAGCCTGAGGGCGTCCGCACGACGATCCGCAAGTGATCGGCACGTCTGATGGCGAAGTCGATGTGCGCGGAACTCGTCGCGCAGTTGCAGACGGGCGAGAAGACCTTATCGACGTGCGTCTGCGAGATCGGGCTCGGCTCGAGCTTCAAGTGCTGCGTCACCACGAACGCCGTCGCCGTCGCCGTCAGCAACAGCAGCACGAGAATCATCGGCGCGTTCCGCTTCACGGCTCCGCGATTGTAGGAGCAGCCAAACGACGAACGCGCCGAGACCGAGCGCGAGGCCGACGGCGATCACGTAGCTCGCCTCCGGAACGTTCAGCAGCTTGATCCCGCTCAGCGCGAGCACGCCCGCGAGGCCGAGACGCAGCGCGTCCTGCGGCAGATGCACGGTGAACCGGCTCGAGATCCAGATCCCGGGAATCGAGCCGAGCAGCAGCCAGGCGGTCGCGTGCAGGTCGACGTTGCCCTGCACGAGGTGGCCGATGCCCGCCACCCATAGCAGGGCGGCGGCGTGGAAGATGTCGGTCCCCACGATCCGGGCGATGGTCAACGGATAGATCATCACCATCACGAGGCCGAAGAACGTTCCGCTGCCCACGGAGGTCAGGCCGACGATGTAGCCGAAGACGGCGCCGAGGATCACGGCGCGCACCCTGTCCTTGCGCTGCATGATGAAGGCGGCCTCGCTCGGTTGCACTCCGCGCTTCACGAAGGTCTTGAGCACGAGGCCGATCGCGCCGAGAATCAGCGCGGCGCCGATCGCGTAGCTAAGAGCGGACTGAACACCGTCGCCATACGCGTCGGCCAGCCAGCCCGCGGTCGCGACGCCGAGGAGCGACATCGGCCCGGAGCCGAGGAACATCCACAGGGTCAGGTGCGCGTGGACGTTGCCGAGCCGGCGATGCCGAACGGCGCCGAACGACTTGAAGACGGCGCCGTGCAGGATGTCCGTGCCGACCGCGTACGTCGGCTTGAAGCCGAAGGCGATGACGAGGATCGGCGTCATCAGCGAGCCGCCGCCCATCCCCGTCAGCCCGACGAGGACGCCGATCAGCAGCCCCGTCAGGGTGAACTGCCAGGTCATCTATGCGCGGTACGCCTCGATCAGGACCTGCGCGACCTCCGGCCGCGAGAACTCGCTCGGCGGCAGCTCGCCGTTTCCGAGCATCTCCCTGACCTTCGTGCCCGAGAGGAACACGTGCTCGTCTGCGCCGTGCGGGCACGTCTTCGCCGAGGCCATCGAGCCGCACGCCCTGCACCAGAAGGAGTGCTCGAAGAACATCGGCTCGATGTCGAGCTCGTGCGGCTCGAACTCGTCGAAGATCAGCTGCGCGTCGTACGTGCCGTAGTAGTCCCCGACGCCCGCATGGTCGCGGCCGACGATGAAGTGCGAGCAGCCGTAGTTCTTGCGGCAGATCGCGTGCCAGATTGCCTCGCGGGGGCCGGCGTAGCGCATCGCCGCCGGGAACGCGCTGAGCACGACGCGGTCGGCCGGGTAGTACCCGTCGAGCAGGACGCGGTAGCACTCCACGCGCGTCTTCGACGGGACGTCGTCCGACTTCGTGTCGCCGACGAGCGGATGGATGAGCAATCCGTCGACGGTCTCCAACGCGACCTTCGTCAGATACTCGTGCGCCCGGTGGATCGGGTTTCGCGTCTGGAAGCCGACGACGCGCTTCCAGCCGCGCTCGGCGAACGCGGCGCGGGTGTCGGTGGGATCGAGCGCGAGCTCCGGAAACGACGGCTCTGCCCGTTGGAAGACCGTGACGCGTCCGGCGAGGTAGAGCGGCTTCTGCGCGTAGAGGCGCTCGACACCCGGATGCTTCGCGTCGGTCGTCCCGAACGCCTGCTGCGCCTCGCGCTCCTTGTCGTACGCATAGACGTCCTCGACCTCGAGCACGGCGTTTCGCGACAGCGCGACGCGGTCGGAGCCCGGCGCCTCGTCCACGGCAAGGCACACCGGCAGCGCCCACGGCAACCCGTTTACGAGCCGCATGTGCTCGAGCACCGACTCGTAGTCCGCCTGCCTCATGAAACCGGTCAACGGCGAGAGCGCGCCCGAAGCGAGCATGTCGAGGTCCGACAGCTCGCGCGACGTGAGCTCGAGCGTCTCCAGCGAGTCGAGGTCGTCGGCGCGCTCGCCCGTTCGGTCGACGAGCTCGCCCCCGTGCGGAGCGATCAGCTTCGTCTCGGTGGCGACGCTCATGCCGGCACCGCGGCGGGAATCAGCCCGCGCTGCTCGAGCAGTTCGAGGATGCGCTGCGCGCTCTCCTCCGGCTCCTCGTGCTCGGACTCGATGCGGAGCTCGGGTTGCTCGGGCGCCTCGTAGGGATCTGAGACCCCGGTGAACTCCTTGATCTCGCCCTTGAACGCCTTCTCGTACAGGCCCTTGACGTCGCGGCGTGCGCATTCGTCCACCGACGCGTCGACGAACACCTCGACGAACGTCCCGTTGGCCTCGATCATCTCGCGCGCGTTCTGCCGCGCCTCGCGATACGGGGAGATGGCGGAGACGATCACGGCTGCGCCGTGGCGCGTCAGGCGCGACGCGACCCAGCCGATGCGGTCGATGTTCGTGTCGCGGTCCTCCTTCGAGAAGCCGAGCCCCTTGGAGAGATGCTCGCGTACCTCGTCGCCGTCGAGCCACTCGACCAGCCGGCCGCGCCGCTCCAGCTCCGGCCGGACCAGCTCGGCAATCGTCGTCTTTCCGGCTCCCGAGAGACCCGTGAACCAGAGGGTGAATCCGTCAGTCATTGCTCTCCTTGATCAGGGGTGCGTTGATGTGAATGCCGCACTCGAGCTTGTTCGAGCCGGCCCAGCGACCCGAGCGCTCGTCGTCGCCGGCCGCGACCGCGCGAGTGCACGGGATGCAGCCGATCGACGGGTAGCCCCGGTCGTGCAGCGGGTTGTACGGAATCTCGTTCACGTGGATGTACGCCTCGACGCGCTTGACGTCCCAGTCGACGATGGGCTGCACCTTCCAGACGCCGTAGCGCTCCGACCATTCGATCTTCTGCGCGTTCGCACGCGTGAGGGCCTGCTCGCGGCGGATGCCGGTGATCCACGCGTCGTACGGTGCGAGCGCCCGCTCGAGCGGCTCCACCTTGCGGATGTGGCAGCAGCGATCGGGCTCGGTCTCCCAGAGCTTGTCGGGCGCGTCGATCGGCCGGAAGGACTGCAGCTTCAGTCCGTAGCGGTCGACGAGCCGGCCGCGCGTCTCGTACGTCTCGGGGAAGAGCACCAGCGTGTCGAGCTCGACGATCGGGACGTCGAGCCCCAGCTCGCTGACCATGTGGATCAACACCGATGACTGGCGCTGCCACGAGCATGTAAGACACATGCGGTCGCCGAACTGCTCGTGCGCCCAGCGCAGCACGTCCTCGGCGCCCATCGTCTCGACGTCAGGGAGCCGGAGTGCCGGCGCGGTCGCCAAGGAGCACCTCCTTCAGCGTGTCGCCGCGCAAGCCGTAGCGCAGCGTCGCGAGCGGGATCACCTCGTCGGGCGGGATGTTCCCGAGGTTCACGCTTACGCCGAACTGCTTGATGAACCACACCTGGGCCGCCTTCGTCGGGGCCTCGAAGATGACGTTGGCCGGCCCGACGGTCAGGGCGATCTCGCCGATCAGGTCGGTGCGCATGCCGCCGGCCGAGTCGAAGATGCCGGCTGTTCCGCTCTCGCGCGCCTCGGTGATCACCTTCCAGGCGCCGGCCTCGAGGTCTTCCTGCAGCCACTGCACCCACTGGTCGGCCGTGTACTCCACCGAGGAGTCCTTCGACCCGACCTCCGACAGAACCGAGCCGGTCCTTCGCGTAGACGACCTCGAAGTACGTCCCGCCGATCACGACGGGCTTCTCGCGCAGGACCTCGAGCTTGCGCTCCAGGTTGGCGGTGACGGCGGCCGTGCCCCAACCGAGCTTGACGATCGAGATGTGCTCGCCGGAGACCTCGAGCACGTCTTCCCACGCGCGTGGGCCGAGGCCCTTGTCGAGGACGTGCGTCAGGCCGTGGTGTTTCTCAAAGACGAGCAAAGAGCTCCTTCAACTTCTCCTGCGCCTGCTCCTGGACGTCGTGGAAGAGCGAGTTGCCGTGCGCGTCGATGCCGACCGTCAGCGGCCCGAAGTCCTTGACACGGAACTTCCAGAGGCACTCGGGCATGAGCTCCTCCCAGTAGACCTCCTCGATCTCCTCGATCTGCGTCGTCTCGAGCGCAGCGGCGCCGCCGACGATCGCGAAGTAGACCATCCCGAGCCGCTGCATCGGCTCGATCGCCTCGTCTGGCAGACCGCCCTTGCCGCAGATCGCGCGCACGCCGTAGTCTCGGCCGAGCCCTTCTGTGAAGCGCACCATCCGCGCCGACGTCGTCGTGCCGATGCAGACCTTCTCGTACTTGCCGGGCCCAAGCTTGCGCACTCCGGGTGCGGTGTGCAGCAGGAAGGCGCCGTTCAGGTCGAGCGGCGGCTCGACGCCCTCGTCGAAGATGCGCATCTGGGTGCGGTCACGGATGCCGATGATGTGTCCGTCGACGAGAACCTCGTCGCCGGCGCGCAGCTCGCGGATCGCAGCCTCGTCCGCCGGGAAGGTCAGCCGTTTAGAACTCACGGTCGTAGTCCACTTCACCGGCGGCATTGACGTGCGCGGTCGCGCGGCGCGCGGCCCAGCACTGGTAGTTGACCGCGACGGGATTGAGCGTCATGTGCGTGTCTGCGTGCTCGATGTGGCACTGCAGCACGGTCACGTCGCCACCGAGGCCCATCGGGCCGATTCCGGTCTCGTTCAGCAGCTCGAAGAGCTCCTCCTCCAGCTTCGCGACGTGCGGGTCGGGATTGCGCGTGCCGACCGGGCGCGCGATCGCCTCCTTGGCGAGGTACATCGCGTAGTCGGCGCTGCCGCCGATGCCGACGCCCACGATTCCCGGCGGGCACGGCTTGCCACCCGCGCCGACGATCGACTCGAGCACGAACTGCTTGATCCCCTTCACGCCGTCGGCGGGGACGCACATCTTGAGGAACGACATGTTCTCGCTGCCGGATCCCTTCGGCACGCACTTGACGTCGAGGCCATCCCAATCCGGGATGAACTCCCAGTGCACGATCGGCAAGCGGTAGCCGGTGTTCGGCCCCGTGTTCTCGCGCGTGATCGTGTGCACGGCGTTCGAGCGCAGCGGATGCTCGATCGTCGCGCGCTCGGTGCCGGTCTTCAGCGCTGCGTAAATTCGCGCCGGATGCAGGGAAAAATGCTCGCCGACGCGGCACGTGTACACGGCGATGCCGGTGTCCTGGCAGACGAGGTTCTTGTCCGTGTCCGCGATCTGTACGTTCTTCAGGATCGTCTGCAGCACGCGCTGCCCCGGCACGGACGTCTCCTTTGTTGCCGCGTCGGCCAACGCATCGCGCAGGTCCTGCGGGATGTCCTTCAGCGCCCAGACGTACAGGTACGCCGCCGCGTCTTCTACGGCCGCTTCGAGATCTGTCGTTACGGATGTCGTCATGGCGTTCCTCTTCGCGCTCGACCGCGGCGCGTACTTTGGGTGCGTAGCACAGTCATGCTGATTCGGCTGCCGCCTTTCCTGCGCGCCGTCCGAACACGCAGCATTCGAGTAACGAGTTGCCCATCATGCGGTTCCTGCCGTGCGTGCCGCCGGCGATCTCGCCGCACGCGTAGACCCCTTCGAGCGTCGTCTGCGCGTCCATGTCGATGACGAGGCCGCCGTTCTGGTAGTGGAGGACGGGGTAGGTGAGGATGCGCTCCTTCAGCGGATCGATCCCGCCGGCACGGTACCGGCGCAGCATGTACGGCAGAGAGACATTCGCGTCCTCCTCGGCGATGCGAGTCGTGTCCAGATACACCGCAGGGCGGCCGTCGGGGGTCTCGACGCCCTTGCCTTTCTCCACCTCGTCGAAGATCGCCTGGCTCACGGCGTCTCGCGGGCCGAGCGACTCGGTGAACTCCTCGCCGTCGGCGTTCAGGAGCACGGCGCCGTACGCGCGCGTCGTCTCCGGAATCGAGTAGCCCTGCATGTTCTGCGGCCACGCACCGCCGTTCGGGTGGTACTGCAGCGCGTCGAAGTCGCGCAGCTCTGCGCCGAGCTCGACCGCGATCTGCGTGACCTCGCCGGTCGCGCCCGGATGGTTCGTCGAGAGCTCGCCCCGCTCCTGGGCGACGCGGTAGCACCGCCCGCCCGCCGCGAGGACCACCGTCGTGGCGTCGATCGTGTGGTCCCCGCAGCGTGCGCGCCAGCCGTTCTCGGTCCGTGCGAGCTCGGCGAGCGGTGATTTGGG
>MNJC01000091.1 GCA_001920085.1 Actinobacteria bacterium 13_1_20CM_4_69_9 | reverse complement strand
GCCTGCAGGTCTGCCGGCGAGAACACGACCCGCTTGCGCACCGCCGGCTCGAGGTTCGGAACGTGCTGCGCAATCCGCTGCTGGATCCGGTCCGCGTAACGCTCGCGCAGCGACTCGGTCCATGTTCCGTCGCCCACGTCGAGCGCACCGGCCGCGTCGCCCTTCACTTGCCACGGCAGCTCCTGCAGTTGGATCCACAGCAGTCCTGCGCCGTTCGGCGCACGCGAGTCGTCCATCGTCAACGGTTGGCCGACGACGACAGTCGCCTCGGCCGGCAGCAGGCCGCGCTCGGCTTCGTTCACTGCGCGCGAGACGCCGTCGAGGCCCGGGGTGAGGTGCACGATCGCCGTTTGCCCGAGTCGGTCGTCGCCGTTCCAGCGCGGAGGCTCGGAGAGCGCGTAGTGGATCTGCATCTCCGACCGGCCGAAGCGAAACCGCCGGCCGGCTGCCGCCACGTCGCCACCCATTTCGAGCAGACGTCCGTAGAGCTGCGTCGGCGTGACGTTGCAGATCACGGCGCGACGCGCAGCGAAGACGTCGCCGGTCGTCGTGCGCACACCCGTCGCGCTGCCGTCGGCGACCAGCACCCGCTCGACGTCGGCGTTCGCGTGGCAGCTGCCGCCGTTGTCCTCGATCAGCCGGACGAGCGCGTCGACGAGCCGCGCACCGCCGCCGCGCGGAATCGGCATTCCACCTGTCTCGATCGCGAAGGCGATCACGCGGTTCATGAACCCTGACGTTGCGGCGTCGGGGCCGAGGCCGGTGTGCAGCACCCATGGGGCAAGCAGCGCGTGCGTGCGCTCGGACTCGAATGTCGTCGTCAACCAGTCACGGCTCGACTGCACGACCTCCGCTCCGAAGGCAGCGAGGCCCCGCCGCCCAAGGCGTCGGTAAGCGGTCAAGGCGAGACCCGCACCGGCCCTCGACCACAGCTCGGTACCCAGCACGCCGAAGACGAGCTCTGCATTCGCGCCGACCTCGGACATCGCCGCCGTCCACGCAGCTCCGTGCTCGGCGGCGTTCGCGCCGGCGTTCGTCGAGAGGAACGAGCTGCTCCCGTCCGGGAACGCCGTGGCGGTCGGATGCTCCGTGTTCAGGTACTCGAGCCCGCGGGCGGCGAGCTCGTCTCCCAGCTCGGCATGCGCCGGCCCGCCGACCCAGAGCGGGTGCCAGGCACTGAACACGTCGTGGAGGTACCCGTCCTCCGTGAGCTCGGCCGTTCTGATCGCCCCGCCGAGCTCCGCCTCGCGCTCGAGCAGGCAGACGTCCCACCCGGCGCGCGCGAGCAGCGCGCCGCACGCGAGCGAATTGACGCCGCTGCCAACGATGACGGCGTCGTGCTCAGCCACGCGCGAGCTCGCGGAACTCGTCGTCGGTGACGACGTCCCGTTTTTTCGTGCCGAGCTCCTTCACCTTCGCCAGCAGGTCGCGCTGCGCGTCGTCGTCGAGGTCGAGGCCAAGCTCCTGCGCCTTGATCCGGATCGAGTCGATGCCGCTCTTCTTGCCGAGGACGATGCCTCGCTGCGCCGCGACGACGTCCGAGGAATACGGCTCGATCGCCTGCGGGTCGTGGAACTGGCTCGCGACCGCGCCGGACTCGCGGCGGAACAGGTTGTCGCCGACGAGGGGCTTGTACGGCTCGAGCTCGTAGCCCGAAAGCGCCCGCAGGCGCGCGGCGAAGTCCCGCACACGGTCGAGGCGTAGGTTCGTCTCGACGCCGTAGAGCCCGCGCAAGGCGAGCGCGATCTCCGGGAGGGTCGCGTTTCCGGCCCGCTCCCCCATGCCGTTCACCGTTCCCTGAATCCAGCGCGCGCCCGCGCGTGCCGCCGCCACCGCCGAAGCGGTCGCAAGCCCGAAGTCGTTGTGGCCGTGGAAGTGCACCGGATGGTCGGCGCCCAGCCACGCGTGAGTGCGCCCGACGAGGTCGGCGACGGCCTCCGGCGTCGCAATCCCGAGCGTGTCGACGACGACGACCTCCTGCGCACCGGCCTCGACCGCAGTCTTGTAGACCGTCTCGAAGTACGAGGGATCGGCGCGCGTGCCGTCGACGCCGAAGAAGGCGACGCGGATGCCCTGCTCGGCGGCGAAGGAGACGGCGTAGACGATGCGCTCGAGCATCGCCTCCCGGTCGACGCCGAGCGCGTCGAGCTTCAGGTCGGAGATCGGCGACTCGATCACGCTGGCGCCGACGCCGAGCTCCGCGAGCGCCTTGACGTCGGCCTCGACCGCGCGGGAGAAGCCCCAGACCTCAGCGTTGAGACCGGCGTCCCGGATCAGCTCGACGGCGCGCCAGTCGTCCGCGGACACGCGCGGGAAGCCCGCCTCGATCCGCTCGATGCCGAGCCCGTCGAGCCCGCGCGCGAGCTCGAGCTTGTCCTCCGGAGTGAGCACGACGCCGACGGTCTGCTCGCCGTCACGCAGCGTCGTGTCGTAGAAGGCGACACGCGCCTCGAACCCGTACGGTTCGTTGAGCTCCCCGGTCCAGAATTCAGGCATGGGCGTGGAGTGCCTCCGCGATCTTTCGCGAGCCGTCGCCGAGCACCGGCTCCCCGTGTGACACGAGGACATGCTCGACCGGGAGGTCGAGCAACCTTCGGAGTGATGCGTCGAACGTGGACCGATCCGTCAATGCCGGTGACGGCAACACGCGCAGCGAGCCGTTCTCACCAAGGAAAAACTCCGCGACGACAAGCGTACGGTGCGCTGGCAAGAAGAAGGCCACCTGACGTTCGTCGACGCCTGCGGGCTGGAAGACCTCCACGCCTGGAGGAAGCGGCTCAGCAGAGCCAGGGCGCCAGATCCGAGCGCCGTACCGGTCCGCAACGATCGGCGCGGAGCGCTCGTGCCACGGCGCAGTGAGGAGGATGCACGCTGGCTTCTCGCTACGTGCGATCCGTTCATCGAGGATCGGCCAGATCTCGTCCGTCACCAGCGGGTCGATGAGCACGACTCCCTCGGGGGACCCGTAGTACACGCACCCGACCTGCTCCGGCCAGTCGAAACCGCTGCGCCACGCTGGATGGGGCGCCGTCCAATACCACAGCTCTGGCGCAATCTCACGGATGTTCATCGGCGGAAATCGTCGGGGTACGAGGACAGCTTCTCGACGCCGTCCGCGGTGATCAGGAAGTTGTCCTCGACGCGTAAGCCGCCGCCGCCCTCCCAGTAGGCACCAGGCTCGACGGCCAGCACCATGCCCTCCTCGATCGTCCCGCCGCCGGCCTGGTGCGCGTACGGAGGCTCATGCGCACGCGCCCCGACTCCGTGTGCGATCGGGTGCGTCGGCTCGTCGAGGCCCGCATCGGTGATGCCCGCCCGGATGATGCGATCGAGCTCGGCGAGGCTTGCGCCCGGACGGCAGTGGTCGAGCGCACGGCCGTAGACGCCGAGCAGCACGTCGAGGAGCTCGTCATAGCGCTGGTCGAGCGTCCCGGGGCAGACGTTCTTGGTGTGGTCGCACCAGTAGCCGTCGGCGCAGACCCAGATCTCGAACAGGGTCGGCTGGTGCTCCTGGACAGGACGGTGGCCGGTCGCCGTGAACGTCCGGATTCCCGGGCCGGACCACACGAGCGAGAACCCGAATGCGAGCTCCACCTTCCCTCTCCACCCCGTGCCTTCGCCGTGGACGAATCCCTGCCAGAGCGCGGCCGCCTCGCTCTCCTTCATGCCCGGCTTCAGCTCGCGTGCGACGTGCTCCATCGCCGCGGCGGCGATCTCGTTGGCGAGGCGCATCCGCTCGAGCTCCTGCTCCGTCTTGATCGCACGCGCGGCGTTCAGCACCGGCGTCGCGTCGGCGGCGCTCGGAAAGGAGTCGAACCACGCCTTCGTGTAGGTGGTCGGCTCCCCAACCATCCGGTCGGTCGCTTGCGTCCCGAGGCTGAGCTCGAGCCCGACACGGCCGAACTGCCGGGCCGCCTCGCACGCCGTCTCGAGCGCCCGCGCGGCGGGCGGCCGGGGGTCGGTCGCGTCGTATCCCGGGACGAAGCGGACGTCCTGAGTCCACGCCGTTTCCGCGGCGTCCTGCGCCGACGGCTCGATGGTGATCAGGACCGGATCGCCCGCACGCGGGAAGACGGCGGCGTCGAAGCCTTTCATCCCCCAGAAGTTCGTCAGATAGAGAACGTTGTCCGGGGCACGGACGACGAGTGCGTCGAGCTCCTGGTCCGCCATCAGCGAGCGCACGCGCTCGAGCTTCGCGTCATCGCGCGGCCAGCTCAACCGTGCGCGTCCGACCAGGCCACGACCGGATTGCGCAGCACGCCGATCCTCTCGATCTCCGCCTCGATCACGTCGCCCGGCTTGAGGTAGAGCGAGGCGGCGTCCTCGCTGAAGCCTGCGACGCCGCTGACCGTGCCCGTGGAGACGACGTCGCCCGCGGAGTAGCCCAGCGGGGAATAGTGCGCGAGGATCTCCGGGATCGTCACCGACATGTTGCCGCTGTACGACTCTTGCCGCCGCTCGCCGTTGACGCGCAGCTCCATCTTCAGGTCGTGCGGGTCGCCGATCTCGTCGGGGGTGACGATCCACGGCCCGAGCGGGCAGAACGTGTCGATCGCCTTGCAGAACGAAAAGACGCCGGAGCGCATCTCACGCCGCTGGATGTCACGCGCGGTGATGTCGTTGAAGATCACGTAGCCGCCGATGTGCTCCGCCGCGTCCTCCGGGCCGAACCACTTGCCCGCCTTCGAGACGACGACAGCAAGCTCGAGCTCGTAGTCGAGCTCGTTCGTCAGGTGCTCCGGATAGACGATCGGCTCGTCGGGGCCGATGATGGCGTCGACGTTCTGGAAGAAGACGATCCACGTCACGTCAGCGCCGCCGCGCTCGAAGTACTCGCGCATCGTCGGCACGTCGAGCTCGGCGAGGGTGTCGCCGTCGAGGCGCCCGACCTTGCCGTCGTCGAACGTCACGAGCTTCATGCGCGCGCCGCCAGCCAGTCGAGGACGTCCTGCGCGTTGCGATCCGGCGGGAACACCGGATAGAAGACCTTGACGATCGTGCCGCGCTCGGCGACGAGCGCAAGCCGTTTGTAGAGCGTCAGCCCTTCGACCTCGAACGTCGGCAGCCCGGGATCCCTCGCAAGGTCGAGCCATTCGTCGCTGATCACCGGAAACGGCATCTCGTTGCGCGCAGCGAACTCGAGCTGGTCGTCGAGGCTCTGCGCGCTGACGCCGGCGACGCGGGCGCCGAGCGCGGCGAGCTCGGCGTTGTGATCGCGAAAACCGCATGACTGCGGCGTGCAGCCGCGCGCACCGGGGATGGCGTCCCAGCCCGGCAGCAGCGGGCGGCCCGGCCGTCCCGAGCGGGGATAGACGTAGAGCACCTCGAAGTCGCGGACATTGACTGCGCCCTGCGAAGACGGCAGCACCAGATCGGGCAGCTGCGCCCCGGTGAGGTGGTCGGCGGCACCGTCGTCCTCCGGGACCGGCAGCCCTTCGGGCAGCACGTACGGGTCGTGGACGCTCACGTCGCAGACTCGGCGCGCCGCTTGGCGGCTTTGAGCACGGACATGCGGATCAGGCCGCTGAACGGGCGGACCACGCGCCAGTAGCAGACGAACTTGCGGCGGGAGATGGGATCCGGGACGTGCACGCGCGTCTCGGTGGTGAGCCTCCCGGGCCTGGAGCGAAAATCGACGATCGCTTCCGCAGGAGGCTCCGGGCCCCGCCCGCGCAGACGCCAGAACTGTCCGGTGACGGAGAGCACGATGCCTTCACCGGGCGTATCCTCGACCACCGTCGCTCTTGGCACCATGGTCGCGACCACGGGCTCATCCGACCGGTGGGCGCCTTCCCCGCGCGCGAACAGGAGAGCGCGCACGATCGGGACCTCCCCGAAGGTCACCTCACGCAGTGCCCGCTCGGCGACGTCAGTCGGCGCGTCAACCTCGAGCTCGTGTCGCGTCGAGAACTCGTACGACGGCATGTAAGCATCGAGGCCGTTCATGCCGTCTCGCAGATCCTCTGCGCGACGCCCGTGTACACCGTCGCAATCTTGACCAACCCGTCGATGTCGAGGTTCTCGCCGAGCACCGGATCCGGCAGTCCGCTCGACGTGCCGTAGTTGACGCTCTCGATGCCGTAGCGCGTCAGCGCGGAGGCGTCGGAGAACCACCGCACCGTGTCGCGCTCGGGCTTCGTGCCGAACACCTCCGTGTGGGCCTCGTCGATCGCCGCCACGAGCGGATGATCCTCGGCGATCTCCGAGCCCGGGGCGGTCACGTACACCTCGGACTCGATCCCGTGGTCCGGAAAGCGCTCGCGCAGGCCGCGGACGAACTCCGCGAGCTCTGCGCGCGCCTCCGCCATCGCCATCGTCGGCGGGACACGGAAGTCGGCGAACAGGCCGGTGCGGTGAGGCGTGCGTGAGACGCGCCAGGCGAAGCCGCCGTTGATCGCGCCGATGTTGACGATCCCGCGCCTGCCGGCGTACGACGTCCGCTCCTCCCACTGCGGCGCGAACTCGAGCACCGCGTCGAGGACGTCGCGCATGCGCACGATCGAGGTCTGGTCGCGCTTCCCCTCGCTGAAGGCCGTGTGGATGAACGGGCCGCGCGTCGAGATCCGCATCCACAGCGAGCCGTAGTGGCCGAGCACGATCTTCTGCTCGGTCGGCTCGCCGAGCACGCACATGTCCGTCACCGCGCCGTGTGAGGTGAGGAAGCGCGACCCCGCCGCGTAGCCGCGGTACTCGCTGCCGACGAAGTCGGGATGCCACTGCGTCTTCTCGATCTCGCCGGCGACACACGCGATCATCACGTCGCCCCGCAGGCGGACGCCGGCGTCGCGCAGCGCTCGCACCGCCTCCATGTAACAGGCGAGCGCGCCCTTCATGTTCGAGATCCCGAGGCCGTACACGCGGCCGTCCTGCACGAACCCCTCGGGCTGGAAGCCGCGGACGCCGGCGAGCCACGGCTCGCGGCCCGAGTACGACGTGTCCATGTGCCCGTTGAACATGAGCGACTTGCCGCCGCCGGCGCCCTCCCAGAGCCCGACCACGTTGGGGCGTCCGGGCTCGACCTCCTGCCATTGCACTTGCAGCCCCATGTCCTCGAGCTCGGCACGCACGCGCTCCCCCATCGCCTGCTCGTCGCCGGTCGGGCTCGGCACCGAGACGAGGTCGCGCGCGAGGCGAACGAGCCGGTCGGCGTCGACCTCAACGGAAATGCGGCAGCACCTCTTTCCCGAAGAGCTCGATCTGCTCGTGGCGGCGGTCGCCCCAGAGCTCGAGCATCACGTGGGTGCAGCCCGCGTCGCGGTACTCCTCGATCGCAGCGATGCAGTCGGCCGGAATGCCGGCGATCGGCTTGCACTTGTCGAGGATCTCGTCTGTCACCTTCGCCTTCGCCGCCAGCCGGCCGCCCTGCTCCATCGCCTCGGCAACCGGGCGAATCTCGGCCTGCGTCAGCCCTGCGAGGTCGAGCAGCGTGTCGGCCGCGCCCTTGATGTTCTGCACCTTGTTCGCGAGGTACATACCCGCGATCTCGCGCGCGCCGTCGCGCCCGGCGTCGCGATCGGACTCGTGGATCGATGCGACGATCGTGCAGCCGATGTCGATGTCCGCACCGACGTTCTCGCGCGTGTAGCCCACGAACGCCGGCGTGGTGATCGACGGGGTCAGGCAACCGTCGGCGATCTCGCCGGCGAGCGCCTGCATCTTCGGCGCCGTCGCAGCGACGTACAACGGCGGCACGTCGCGCGGTGTCGCTGCGCCGTCCTGCAGCCCCGGCACCGACGCGCTGAACGTGTCCCCCTCGTACTCGAACGGCGCACCGCCGAGCACGCCGCGGACGATCTCGACGGCCTCGCGCATCGGCCCGAGCGTCCGCCTGCCGTTCAGCCGCGCGTTGTTGAGGAAGATCTTGGAGGTGCCGAAGCCGAGCAGGAATCTTCCTGGCCCCGCCGCCTCCTGCACGACGCGCGCGTCCATTGCGACCTGCACCGGGTGGCGCGTGAAGGGCGAGATGATTCCCCAGCCGACGGCCAACCGCTCCGTCTCGCGCGCGATGAGCGCCGAGGTGACGGTCGACGAGCGCGCCTCCATGCCGTGCTTGCGCCACCACGGGTAGGCCTCGGCAAGCCAGATGGTGTCCATCCCGGCGCGGTCCATCGCCCGCGCCGAGTCGAGCATCTCGTCGAGCGGCTCCATCGTCAGCTGCATCACGCCGATGCGGAGAGGCGGCGGCATCAGCGTGATCCTCTCAGGACCTTGTAGTAGAAGGCGCCCGGCGACAGCGTCCCGTCCGGTCGCAGCGAGTACTCGGGCATCACGCCGAGCTTCGTGTAGCCGACCGCCTCGTAGAACGCGCAGGCGTCGGAGGAGTCGTGGGTCGTGAGCCAGAGCAACGACAGGTCGCGCTCCAGCGCCACCTCCTCGATCGCCTCCATCAGCTGCCGCCCGATGCCGGTGCCACGGTCGCTCGCCGCCACGGCGACTCGCTGAACCTCGGCGCGATGCGGCGCGTTCGCCGCCGCGCTGGGAACGAGCTGCGCCATCCCGACGACCTCGTCGTCGTCCCGCTCGGCGACGAGGACGACGCGAGCGCCGTCCGCGAGCGCCGTGCCGTGAAGCTCCTCCAGGTCCGTCGTCGAAGTCGCGCCGAGCGCCATGCCCGCGGCCATCGCCTCGTCGTGCAGCCGCGCGAGCCCGCGGATCAGTCTTCGGTCGAGGTCGTCGGGCCCTCGGGCTCGGACTCGTACGTCTCGGGCGCCCAT
>MNJC01000049.1 GCA_001920085.1 Actinobacteria bacterium 13_1_20CM_4_69_9 | reverse complement strand
GCTTCACGCACGCGCGGCGGCCGTGCGGCGTTGCGGTCGGCGGCCACGAGGGCCAGCAGCAGGATGGCGACTCCGACGACGATGAAGCTGTCGGCGAGGTTGAAGGCCGGCCAGTACTTCAGGTCGATGAAGTCCGTCACGTGGCCGAGCCGGACGCGGTCGATCAGGTTCGACACGCTGCCCCCGATCACCAGCCCGAGCGCGACGGGCAGAACCGGATGCCGCGAGCCGGAGCGGGCGAAGAAGTAGAGCATCCACGCGACCGCGATCGACGTCAGCAGGATGACGATCGGCGTCGCCCGCGCAAACAGGCCGAACGCGATCCCGGAGTTGGTCACGTGATGGATCGAGAACGGCCCGATCACATGCACCTCGTCGCCGAAGTCGAGACGGTTCGTGACGATCGCCTTCGTCAGCTGGTCCGCGCAGAGCGCCGCGACCGCGACGAGCCCCAGGCTCACCCACTGGTGGAGCGTCGCGCCCATCTGCCGCGACGCGGACGAGATCGGCGTCAGGCCGTCGGTCGTCGAGCCGACGCGGACGTCGGGCACCGGGGCACGTTCGGTCAACGACGTTCCCGGTCGCGCTGGCAGTCGATGCAGAGCGTCGCCCACGGACGCGCCTCCAGGCGCTCCACCGGGATCTGCTCGCCGCGGTTCGTGCAGATGCCGTACGTGCCGTCGTCGATGCGCTTCAGCGCCGCGTCGATGTCCGCGAGCACGTGCTCGGAGTTCTCCTCGAGCGTGTAGTCGAGCTCGCGGTCGTACGTGTCCGTGGCGGTATCCGCGAGATGGTTGTCGTAGGCGGATTCCTCGCCGGATTCGTCCGTGAGCGTGCCGGCGTGGTCGTCGTGCAGGTTCTTCAGCGCGGCGACGACGCGCTGGCGCTCTTCGAGGAGCAGCTCCCGGAACTGGTTGGTGTCGATCGCGCTCAAGCCGGGCGCTCGTTCCCGGCGGCGAACGCGAGACGGCGTTCGATGTCGCCTCGCTCCACGCCCGCCACGTCGACGATCTTGTCCCGCGCGCCGTGGCCCGAAACGAGCGTCACCGATGTGCGCGGGACCCCGAAAGTCTCGGCGAGCAGGCGCACGACCGCCTCGTTCGCGCGGCCACCCTCGGCCGGAGCCGAGACGCGCACCTTCCATGCGTCGCCGTGACGTCCGACGACGCCGGCACGCGTCGCGCCCGGCGCGACACGCAACCGCACACGCGTCAAAACCGCGTCCATGCAGGGGAGTCTAGCTTGGCCTCATGGCGCTCCAGGCCGGGGGGAAACACGCGCGGCCCGATGTCGGCGTCGACGAGACGAGCCGTTACGCCGCCTTCTCTTCCGGAGCCTCGTCGTCGACGAGCGCGAGCGCGGATCGCAGTAGGGAGCGCATCCGGCGCACCTCGCCCAGCAGGCGATCGTGGTCCGCGCGTGCGTGCCGGGTGATCGACCGCGCCTCCGAGCGCGCCTCCTCGAGAATCAGGTCCGCCTCCTTGCGGGCCTGCTCCTTCAGCGTGACCGCGGCCTTCTCGGCCGACACGAGCGTCGTGCGCAGGAGCCCCTCGATCTCGCGGTAGCGGATGAGATCGTTCTCGAGCTGTTCGACCTTGTCGGCGAGGTCGGCGCGCTCGCGCCACACGTCCTCGAAGCTCGCGACGATCTCGTCGAGCAGCCGGTCGACGGCGTCGCGGTCGTAGCCGCCCAGGAGCGCCTTGGGCGGTTTCACGTGTCTGAGCTCTACCGGTGTGAGCGTCATCGCATCGTCTCCCCTTTCAATGCAGGCGGTCGAGGATGTTGATCGCAACCGCGAGAAGGACATAGAGGGCGGCGACTCCCACCACCGGCGAGAGGTCGAGCGGGCCGAAGTTCGGCAGCACGCGGCGCCACATCCGCAGGTACGGATCGCACACGTCGTAGAGGAAGCGCTGGATCCGGTTCAACCAGACCGAGTACGGCATGCGCACCCAGGACGTGATGATGTACCCGAGGATCAGCAGCGAGTAGACGTATACGAAGACCTGCAGGAAGCTCTCGACGCTGTTGATCGCGTCGAAGAGCAAGCCGAGCATGGCGCCACCGCCCATGTGGCTCAGTTCGGCCTCCCGAGCCCTTCTCCTGGCGTGTTACGCCTGATTGAAAAAGCCGCCGCGCTCGAGCAATCGCGCGCGCTCCTCGGCGGATACCTCGACGTTTCGCGGCGTGAGCAGGAACACCTTGTCCGCGACGCGCTGCATGCCGCCGTCGAGTGCGTAGGTCAGACCGCTCGCGAAGTCGATGAGGCGCTTGGAGAGATCCCCGTCGGTGCTCTGGAGGTTGAGGATGACCGGGATCGCGTCCTTGAACTTGTCCGCGATCTGCTGCGCGTCGTTGAAGCTGCGCGGGATGACGAGGTGGACGCGCACCGAGGCGGGGCCGGGAACGGCAGCGACGCGCGGCCGTAGAACCTCGGTTCGGTCGGAGCTCGGCTCCGGGTCGGTCCAGTCGTCGAACTCCCTGTCGCGCCGCCGCGGCGCCAGGCGGCGGACGTTCGGGCGCTCGGCGTAGCTGCGCTGAATGTCCTCGTCCGTGACGTAGCCGTCCTCGTCCCAGTCCTCCTCCTCGGCGATGCCGAAGTAGACGAGGGTCTTGTTCCAGACGTCGGTGAAGCCCATTGCGGGCGAAATGTTACTCCCGGTACAGGATTGAGCCCACGCGGATCAGGGTGGCGCCCTCTTCCGCGGCGACGCGGTAGTCCTGGCTCGTCCCCATCGACAGCTCGTGGAGGCCGTGCTGCTCCGCGAGCTCGCGCAGGCGCCGGAAATACGGGCGCGACGCCTCGGGGTCGTTCGTCTCCGGCGGCATGGTCATCAGGCCGCGGACGCCGCTCGAGAGCTCGAGGAAGCGCGGCAGGTCCTCGGGTGCGATGCCGGACTTCGAGCGCTCGCCGGAGAGGTTGACCTCGACGAGCGCCGGCACCGAGAGCCTCCGCGCGGCCGACTCCGAGTCCAGCGAGTGCACGAGCTCGCACATGCGGTTGACGGCCTTCACCTTGTTCGACTGCAGATGGCCGATGAAGTGCCAGCGGAAGGCGTCGCCGTACTCGGCGTGCTTGCGCTCGAGATCCTGCGCGCGGTTCTCGCCGACGACCTCGACGCCCGCGCGAACGAGGACCTCCATGTCGCGGAGGTCGACGTACTTGGTAGCCGCGACGACCATCACCTGTGCGCCGACGTCCGTGCGGATCTGCTCGTAGTTGGCGCGAACGGCGTCAGGCGACGTAGCCGATCACTCCCTGGCGGCCGGTGACGCCCTTGTCGCGGCGATGTGAGAAGAAGTCCTCGCTGCACGCGGTGCAGACGTCGATCCGCTCGACCGACGCGACGCCCGCGTCGCACAGCACGCGCTCCGCGGCCGCCCAGAGGTCGAGATTGCGCCCACGCACGAACGTCGGGCCGAAGCGCGCACGGTACGCGTCGGCGATCTCGTCGCCGACTTCGTAGCAGCAAGGCCCGATGCCGGGGCCGACGGCCGCGAGCAATTCTCCCGCGCCGAGCGCCGCGACGCCCGCCTCGACGATCCCCTCGAGGAGGCCGAGGCGGCCGGCGTGCAGCAGCGCGAGCCCCGCGCCACCGTTCCGGCGCGCGATTGCGATCGGGAGACAGTCTGCGGTGAGCTTCAGCATCGGGACGTCCGGGTCCTCCGTCCAGAGGCCGTCGCCCTCCCGCCCGCGCTCGCCCGCGACGGCCTGGTTCACCGTCGCCGCGTGCACCTGGCGGTTCATCGCGAGCCGCTCTGCATCGGCTCCGACGGCCTCGCAGAGGCGGCGGCGGTTCTCGTGCGCGTTCTCCGGACGGTCCTCGGTGAGCACACCGAGGTTGAGTGACTCGTACGGCCCGACGCTGACGCCGCCGTGCCGCATCGAGAACGCGACCCGGTATGGGCCCGGCGCATCCCACCGCAGCAGCGGGACGCTCATCGCCGGGCCCGCTCCAGCAGTTGCTCGCGTGTGTTCAGCGATGGATCGTCCACGACCGCGTCCAGCAGCGACTCGAGCGTATGGCCGAGCTCCGGGCCTTCGCGGTAGCCGAGCTCGATCAGGTCGCTGCCGTTCACCGCGAGATCGGCGAGCCGGTGCGGCTGCGCGCGCTCCTGCTCCAGCAGGTCGTGGAGCCGCGCGGCCGCGTCGCGCTCCTCCTGAGGCACCTGCTTGCCGCGCAGGTCGGCCTGTTTGTGCGCGACCAGGTCGAACGCGAGCTCGTCGCCGTGCTCGCGGAGGAAGCGGCGTGCGAAGTGCTCGTCGACGTCGTCCAGCGGGAACGCATGGGCGGCGACCAGCCGTACGACGGACGCGCGCAGACGGGCCGGATACCGCAGCCGGTCGAGCGCCTGGCCGGCGAGACGAGCCCCGCGTTGCGCGTGGTCGCCGTTCGCGGCGGGCTTGCCGGCGTCGTGCAGCAAGGCGCCGAGGCGGACGGTGAGAGGCGCGTCCGCATCGGCGGCGGCCTGGACGACCTCGAAGATGTGCTCGTCCAGCGGCAGGTGCTGGCGCGCGCTGTTCTGCTCGAAGCCGATCGCCGGCTCGAGCTCGGGGAGCAACTGCGCGAGCACGCCCGTGTCACGCGCGAGCCGCAGCGCAGGTGCGGGCTCCGTCCCCAGCAGGAGCTTCGCCAGCTCGTCGCCGAGCCGCTCGCCCGAGACGAGGCCGACGTTTGCGGCCTCGTCACGCATCTGTTGCAGTGTCGGCGCATCCGGGGTCAGGCCCCGTTGGGAGACGAGGCGCAGGCCGCGCACGATTCGTAGCGGATCCTCGGCAAAGCTCCCGCGGGAGACAGCCCGCAGCACCCTGTTGCGCACGTCTTCGGCACCGTCGAACGGATCGACGAGCTCGCCCGTCGCGAGGCGCTTCGCGATCGCGTTCACCGTGAAGTCCCGGCGGGCCATGTCGTCCTCGATCGACAGCGACGGGTCCGCGACGATCACGAAGTCGTGCCGCCCCGGGCCGGTGCTGCGCTCCGCGCGCGGCGGAGCGAACTCGATCCCGGCCGGCGCCGCAGCTCGCACACGTCGGTCGCGCGGATAGAGCCGCGCCCCGACGCGCCTGCCCGCGACCTCGAAGTCCTCGACCTTCCCGTGTGGCTCGAGCGCGCGACGCAGGCCGTCGTAGTCGACTCCGGGAACGACGAAGTCCGCGTCCTTCGACTCGAGCCCGAGGAGCTCGTCGCGCACGGCGCCGCCGACGAGATAGGCATCGAGCCCGAGGCCTCGGACGAAGTCCTCGATCGTGCGGTCCATTGCGCGCTAGGCGAGCGCGACGGCCTCGATCTCGACGAGCGCGCCGGACGGGAGCTTGGCGACCTCGACGGTCGAGCGGGCGGGCGGCTGGTCGCCCACGTGCTGCCTGTACACCTCGTTCATCGCCGGGAAGTCGTCGAGGCTCTGGAGGAAGACTGTCGTCTTCACGAGCTGGTCGATGCCGCTGCCCGCCGCCTCGAGGATCGCGCGCAGGTTCGTCAGCACCTGCTCGGTCTGGTCGGTGATGTTGTCGCCCACGATCTCGGCGTGGTCGGGCTTCAACGCGAGCTGCCCCGAGACGAACACGAGCCCGTTGGCCTTGATCGCCTGCGAGTACGGCGCGCCCTGGAACGGCGCGGGCGCCGTCCCCGTGCGGATGACTTCCTTCATGCCTCCTCCCTTCTGCGCGGTCTGAGCGCCTGCGCGAGCGCGACCCCGAGTGCCTTGAAGATCGCCTCGAGCACGTGCTGCGAGTCGCTGCCCTCGACGAGCCGGACGTGAAGTGTCAGCCCCGCGGTCTGAGTGAGCTCCTCGAGGAAGCGCCCTGCCAGGTCGCCGGCGAGGCCGGCGATCCGCGCCTGCGACAGGTCGACCTTCGAGACGAGCAGCGGACGGCCGGACGCCTCGAGCGTGACGTGCGCGAGCGCCTCGTCGACCGGAAGCACCGCCGAGCCGTGGCCGCGGACGCCGGCCGCGCGCAACGGGCCGGCCAGTGCCTGGCCGAGAGAGCGCGCGGCTGCCGTGATCTCCACCTCGGGGTCGCCGGGCTCGACCTCGAGCGCAAGGTCGAACGACGCGTATTGCGCGAGCAGCGTCAGTAGATGGTCGAGCACGGGGACGCCGGTCGCGACGTTCGTCTCCCCCCGCCCGTTCGTGTTCACGCGTGCGCTCGCGCGCCCCTGGCCGGTCGCCGCCATCGGCCCGGACCCTAACTCTCGATGCGTTCGATCTGCGCGCCGAGAGCGCGCAGCCGCTCGTCGATGCGCTCGTAGCCCTTGTCGATCTGGTACACGGCGCCGATGGTCGAGGGCCCCTCCGCGCACAGGCTCGCTAGCAGCATCGCCATGCCGGCGCGGATGTCGGGGCTCTCCATCCGCTGGCCGGACAGCTTCGACGGGCCGGTGACGACCGCGCGGTGCGGGTCGCAGAGGATGATGCGCGCACCCATGCTCACCAGCTTGTCGGTGAAGAACAGGCGGTTCTCGAACATCTTCTCGAACATCAGGAGCGTTCCCGTCGCCTGCGTCGCGACGGTCAGCGCGACGGAGGTGAGGTCGGACGGAAACGCCGGCCACGGGCCGTCCTCGATCTTCGGAACGTGACCGCCGAGGTCGTCCTGGACGACCAGCTCCTGCCGCGGCGGGACGCGCACCGAGTCGCCTTCCCGCTCGACGATCACGCCGAGCTTCTCGAACGCGTGCAGGATGGACGCGAGGTCGGCCTGCTTGACGCCGTCGATCGTCACGTCGCTGCCCGTGATCGCCGCGAGGCCGATGAAGCTGCCGACCTCGATGTGGTCCGGACCGATCTCCCAGTCCCCACCGGAGAGCGACTGCACGCCCTCGATGCGCAGGACGTTCGACTCGATGCCCGTGATGCGCGCGCCGAGCGAGCCGAGAAACCGGCAGAGGTCCTGGACGTGCGGCTCGCAGGCGGCGTTCCCGATGACGGTCTCGCCCGGCGTCAGCGCCGCGACCATCACCGCGTTCTCGGTCGCCATCACGCTCGCCTCGTCCAGGAAGACGGGCTTGCCGTGCAGGCCGCCCGCCCGCATCTCGTAGCGGCGGCCGATGTCGATGTGCGCGCCGAGCTCTGCGAAAGCGTGGATGTGCGGGTCGAGCCGGCGGCGTCCGATCACGTCGCCGCCCGGCGGCGGCGCGCTGACGGCGCCGAGCCGCGCGAGCAACGGCCCGGTGAGCAGGAACGACGCGCGCATGCGGCTGCAGAGCTCATCGTCGAGCTCCTGCTTCGTCACGTCGGCCGCCTGCACTCGCACCTCGTTGGCACCGATCCAGTCCGCCTCGGCGCCAACGTCGTTCAGCAGCTCGAGCATCGTCTCGACGTCCGCGATCCGCGGGACGTTCCGGAGGGTGACAGGCTCCGTCGTGAGCAGGCACGCGGCCAGGATCGGGAGCGCGCCGTTCTTGTTGCCGGCGGCCTCGATCCTTCCGTGGAGAGCCCGGCCGCCCTCGATCACGAAGGATTCCGCGGCGCGACCGATGACGGCCGTCTGCGACATCGCGGTAGCCTACCCACGCGGTGGAAGTCACACGCGAACGCGCCTGGGAGACGCTCACGAAGTACACGAAGAGCGAGCCGCTGCTCCGTCACGCGCTCGGCGTCGAGGCGTGCATGGGCTGGTACGCGCGTGAGCTCGGCGAGGACGAGGAGCTCTGGCGCGCAGTCGGCCTCCTCCACGACTTCGACTACGAGGTGCATCCGACGCTCGACCAGCATCCGCAGGACGGAGCGCCGATCCTGCGCGAGGAGGGCTATCCCGAGGAGGTGATCGACGCCGTGCTCTCCCATGCCGAGCACCTTTCGATTCCGCGCGACACGCAACTGAAAAAGACGCTCTTTGCGTGCGACGAGCTGTCGGGCTTCGTGCACGCGGTCGCGCTCGTGCGGCCGAACGGCCTCGAGGGGCTGGAGCCCAAATCGGTCAAGAAGAAGCTGAAGCAGCCGTCGTTCGCCGCCGGAGTGCATCGCGACGAGGTGTACGCCGGCGCCGAAGGGCTCGGGCTCGACCTCGACGAGCACATCCGCAACGTCGTCGCAGCGCTGCAGGGGGCCGAGGTGGCCGCAGCATGACCCCGCGCTTCGAGGCGTTCGGGATCGTCGTCGCCGACATGGCGCGCTCGGTGGCGTTCTACCGCAAGCTCGGGCTCGACTTTCCCGAAGGCGCCGAGGGCGAAGACCACGTCGAGGCGCAGCTCCCGGGCGGACTGCGCTACATGCTCGACGCCGAGTCCGTGATCAAGATGTTCGACCCGGAGTGGCAGCGCCCGAGCGGCGGCCACACGGTCGCCGGCGCGTTCAAGTGCGACTCGCTCGAAGAGGTCGACCGCGTCTACGCCGAGCTCCTCGAAGCCGGCGGATCACCGCACAAGGAGCCCTGGGATGCCTTCTGGGGCCAGCGCTACGCGCAACTGAAGGACCCGGACGGCACGGTCGTCGACCTCTTCGCACCACTGCCCGAGCAGTCTTCGTAGGACGCGACAGTGACGCGCGGCGTCGCGATCGGCGTGCTCGCCGCCGCCGTCTGCGCCGTCCTGCTGGTCCGCTTCTTCCGCGGTCCCGACCGCGAGGACTACGTCGCCGAGAACGAGCGCATCGTCCGAGCGCTGCCGGTGCCTCCCAGCGCGCACGAGACGACGCGCCAGATCCTGCGCAACGAGAACACGGTCTTCGGCGAGCAGCTCTCGCACACCGTCGGCTACGTCAGCTGCGACTGAGGCCGCGCGCAGGCCGGGGTCTTCGCTCTCATCGTCCCCTCATCATCGGGGCGTTAAGGTCTCCCGCGTTTCGGAGCAAAGGAGGGACAGATGAGAGCTCTTGCAGTCGGCGGAGCGCTCGTTGCAGTGACGTCGGCGCTTGTTCTCGCGCAAGGCGTCGCAGCAAGCGGGCCCGGCTCGAGACCGCCGGTTCAGTGCCCGGCGTTCAGCGCGGGGAACTTCCACAGGCCCACGACGATCGACAACAAATACTTACCGCTCGCCCCGAGGACGCGGTTCACGTACACGGGCTCCGTCCAGAAGACGCCCGTCGTCGACATCGTCACGGTCACTCGAAGCACGCCGACGATCGACGGCGTCACGACCGTCGAGGTACGCGACCAGGTCTTCGAGTCGAACGTCCTCACCGAGGACACCCTCGACTGGTACGCCCAGGACGACGCGGGAAACGTCTGGTACTTCGGCGAGTTGGCGACCCAACTCCCCGCAGGAACACACGACGGCTCCTGGACCGCAGGCGTTGACGGAGCGCAGCCCGGGTACATCATGGAAGCGTCGCCGCAACCCGGCGACGGCTACTGCCAGGAAAACGCTCCAGGGGCGGCCCAGGACGCCGCTCAGGTGCTCAGCGTCACGGCGTCACGGTCCGTTCCGTTCGGCAGCTACTCCGGCAACGTCCTGCAGACGAAGGACTACTCGCTGCTGGAGCCCAAGAACGAGAACAAGTTCTACGCGCCCGGCGTCGGGTTGATCGAGGCGAAGTCGATCACCGGCCCGAGCGAGGACATTCAGCTGGAGACAATCGAGCGCGGCGTCTGATGCGGATGGAACCGAGCGCATGACCTGCGCGGTGCGGTTGGTGGGCGGCTACGCACGGATCCCTACAACGAGGCGTTCGATGTCGTCCTCGTTCGTCCACCAGCCGCACGACGCGCGCACCCAACCGGTGCCCGGCAGGTCGCGCACAACGACGCCGCTCGCATAGAGCTCGGCGGCCGTCTCGGCGGGATCGCCGCGAGGCACGAACGAGACCAGGGTGCCCTGGCCCGGCTCGCCGGCCACCTCGAACGATCCGGCGAGTGTGCGTCGGCAATGCTCGGTGATCTCCGCGGCGCGCTCGAAGGACCAGTCCGGCCGTACGTCGAGCGCGGCTTCCCAGCCGGCGAGCATGGGGGTCGCGATCCAGCCCGTGTCGAAGCGCTCGGCATTGTCGCGTGGAACGAAAGTCCCGTCCGGCTCGATGCCCGCCTGCGCCCAATACGAGGGGAACGCGACACGCAGGCTCTCCGGGTCGCGCATGTAGAGCGCTCCCAACGGCTCCGGCCCGCACAGCCACTTCTGCCCCGAGACGGTGTAGTAGTCGGCCTCGCCCACGTCGACAGGCATCGCTCCGACCGACTGCGCGCCGTCCACGAGCACCGGCAGCCGGGTCTCGCGCTTCAGCTGCTGCACCGGCATCACCTGCCCCGTCGTCCAGAGCACGTGCGACAGGGCGAGCAGCTTCGTCTTCGGGCCGACGAGCGACATGATCCGCTCCCCCGCCTCGGCCACCGGTCGGTTCGCGACGTCCGCGACGCGTACCGTTGCCCCCGACACCGCGAGGGGCAGCAGCAGTCCGGGGTGCTCCGAGTTCGTCGTCACGACCTCGTCGCCGGGCCGGAGACCGAGGCCCGCGACCACGATGTTGCAGCCGTCCGTCGTGGAGCTCGTCAACGCGAGCGACTCGGGCGCGGCGGAGATCAGGCTCGCGACCTTCTGCCGGACGCGCGTGCGCAGCTCGAGCATGCTCTCGAACCACGCACGGCCACCGCGTCCCTGCTCCTGGTCGTAGCGGGCGCGCTCGTCCATCGCGTCGAGCGTCGGCCGCGCGAGCGGGCCGAGCGTGCCGGCGTTCAGGTAGGCGTACCGCTCGAGCACGGGAAAGAGGCCGCGCGCCTCCTCGTGCGTCACTCGACCTCCCGCTCGACCGGCGGGTGGTCGGAGAGAACTCGTCCGTCGCGCGTGCGCCGGACGACGGGCCAGACGTGCGGAGGCCCCGCGCGCAAGCCGCGCGCGAGGACGTGGTCGATCCCCGTCGGCGTCGCGCCGGAAAAGCCCCACTCCTCGGTCATGAGGTCGAGGAGCGTACGGGAATTGCGGAGGCTGAGATTGAAGTCGCCGCAGAGCAGGATCGGCTCGTCGGGCAACGCGAAGCCGTCGACGAAGACGGCGGCGCGAAGGAGCTCGGCGTCGGGGATGCGCTTGTCGAACCGGTGTCCGGTCGCGTGCAGGTTGGCGACGACGAGCGTTCGGTCGCGACGACGGAGGCGCAGCACCTGGCATACGCGCCGTTCCTTCGCCCAGTAGATCCGGTCGCGGAGGGACAGCCCGAGGGTGTGCGCCTGCGCGCGCCGGAAGCGGAACGGGTTCAGCACGACCCTTCGGTGCTCGACGACGGTCAGGTCCGGAGCGAGGAGCACCGCATTCGCTTGACCCGTCACGACCGAGCGGAAGCGGCGCGAGTCGAGCTCGCTCAGCGCGCGCGCAAGCTCGCCGAGCAGCGGCACGCGTCGGCGGTGGCGAGCCGCACCAGCTCCTCCGTGTACGCCTTCCGGCCCCGCGGCATCGTGTTGCCGTGGAAGATGTTCCAGGTCCGGACGAGCAGGCGCTCTACTGTACTGCGCATGCGCGTCGCGCTTGCGGATCCCCCTGCCTTCACGCCCGCCTACGACCACGAGCTCGCGTCCGCACTCGCGCGAGCCGGCGCCGACGTCGAGCTCGTCACGTCGCGCTTTCGCTTCGGCGAGACGCCGCAGCCGGCCGGCTACGTGCGGAGCGAGCCGTTCTACCCGCTCTCGGCGCGGGTCTTTCGCCGGTCGCGCCTGCGCATCCCGGTCAAGGCGGTCGAGCACGGGCCGGGCATGCTCGGGCTGCTCCGGCGGCGGCCCGACGTCCTCCACTTCCAATGGCTCGCCGCACCGGAGCTCGACCGCTTTCTCCTGCGGAGTCGGGTGCCGACCGTCTTCACGGCCCATGACCTCCTGCCCCGACGCACGGCGCGCAAGCTCGGCCTGTGGCGCACCCTCCTGTCGCGGTTCGACCGCGTGGTCGTCCACAGCGCGCAGGGACGCGAACGGCTCGCGGAGCTCGGCGTCGAAGCTGTTGTCATCCCCCATCCGGCGTTCCCGAGCGACCCCCCACGTGCCGACGACGGGCACACGCTGCTCTGCCTCGGCACGATCCGGCCCTACAAGGGCCTCGGCGACGCCATCACCGTGGCGAAGCGGATCGACGGCGCGCGCCTGCTCGTCGCCGGCGACCCGCTCGAGCCGGTGAACGGCTACCGCGAGCAGGCGGGGAACGTCGCCGAGTGGCGCCTCGGCTACCTGGCCCAACGCGAGGTGGAGCGTGCGCTCGGCGAGGCCACCGTCGCCCTCTTCCCGTATCGCCCGGAGCTCGACCAGAGCGGCGCCCTGCTGCAAGCGCTCGGCGCCGGCGTGCCGGCCGTCGCGTACGACGTCGGCGGCATCGCCGAACCGGTTCGGCAGTTCGGCGCCGGACGAGTTGTCCCGGCGGGGGACGTCGAGGCGCTCACGGCGGCAGCGCGCGAGCTGCTCCGCGATCCGGCGCAGCTCGCCGCAGCCCGCGCCGGTGCTCGGCGCGCGCGGGAGACGCTCACGTGGGACGCCGCAGCCGTCGCCCACCTCGCCGTCTACGAGGAACTGGCGTGAGGCTGCGGCGCGCACGCTTCGCCGAGCTGATCGAGCGGCAGCTCGACCTCTTCCAGCGCGAGAACCGCGGCCTGATCGAGGACTGCATCGCGGCGGAGCGCTCATACACGAGGGCCGACCGCGACAAGGCGGAGGAGCGCTACGGCGACTACGTCGACCTCGTCGAAACGGGGACCGAGGTGCTCGCCGACCTGCGCCACAACTATGCCTCGACGCTCGACGACGACGCGGCGGACGAGTACGCGGCCGCGTTCAACCGCGCCGTGCTCAAGCGATTTCGCCGCTTCGCGCTCGAGATCGAAGACCGCTGATGGCGCGTATCGAGGACTACGGGCTGATCGGCGACCTGCAGACGGCAGCGCTCGTCGGCCGCGACGGCTCGATCGACTGGGCCTGCTTCCCGCGCTTCGACTCGGGCGCCTGCTTCGCCGCACTGCTCGGGACGACCGATCATGGACGCTGGCTGATCGCGCCGCGTAGTGACGCCTGGTCGCCTGGTCGCCGCTATCGCGAGAACACGCTCGTGCTCGAAACCGAGTGGGAGACGGACGGCGGCAAGGCGCGGGTGATCGACTTCATGCCTCCGCGCGGAAAGGCGCCCGACATCGTGCGCATCGTCGAAGGCCTGGCCGGCGAGGTCGAGTTCGATTCCGAGCTCGTGATCCGTTACGACTACGGCTCCACGCTGCCGTGGGTGCGCCGCATGGACGACGACACTCGCGTCGCGGTCGCGGGCCCCGACGGTCTCTGCTTCCGCAGCGCCGTCGAGCATCGCGGCGAGAACATGCGCACGATCGGCGAGTTCACCGTCCGCGAAGGCGAGCGTGTGCCGTTCACGTTGACGTGGTATCCGTCGAACGAAGAGCTACCGGAGCGGATCGACGCCGAGCAGGCGTTGCAGGACACCGTCGACTACTGGACGAGCTGGGTCGGCGCCTGCGAGTACGACGGCACGTGGAAGCAGGCCGTGCACGAGTCGCTGATCGTGCTGAAGGCGTTGACCTATGCGCCGACCGGCGGCATCGTCGCGGCGCCGACGACGTCGCTGCCGGAGAAGATCGGCGGCGAGCGCAACTGGGACTACCGCTTCTGCTGGCTGCGCGATGCGACACTCGTGCTGCTCGCGTTCATCAACGCCGGCTACCTCGAGGAGGCGCACGCATGGCGCACGTGGCTGCTCCGTGCAGCTGCGGGTGACCCTGCGGCGCTGCAGATCATGTACGGCGTCGGCGGCGAGCGGCGCCTGACGGAGATGACGCTGGACTGGCTGCCCGGCTACGAAGGCTCGCGGCCCGTGCGTGCGGGCAACGCCGCGAGCGAGCAGTTCCAGCTCGACGTCTTCGGCGAGGTGCTCGACGCGATGCACCAGGGCAGGGTGCACGAGCTCGAGCGCTCGCCTGAGGCCTGGTCGCTGCAGCGCCGGCTACTCGGGTTCCTCGAGCACGCGTGGAAGGAGCCCGACGACGGCATCTGGGAGGTTCGCGGGGGACGCCGGCACTTCACGCACTCGAAGGTGATGGCCTGGGTCGCGTTCGACCGCGGTGTCAAGGCGGTCGAGGAGTTCGGCCGCGCCGGGCCGGTCGAGCGCTGGCGCAAGGTGCGCGACGAGATCCACCGCGAGGTCTGCGAGCGCGGGTTCGACCACGAGCTGAACTCCTTCACGCAGTCGTACGGCTCGAAGCGGCTCGACGCGAGCCTGCTGGTGATTCCGTTGGTCGGCTTCCTCCCGGCGGACGACGGCGCGGTGCTCGGGACGGTCGCGGCGATCGAGCGCGAGCTCTACCGCGACGGCTTCGTCTATCGCTATGCGGGCGACGACGAGCACGCGCAGGTCGACGGGCTGCCCGCCGGCGAGGGGGCGTTCCTGCCGTGCACGTTCTGGCTCGCCGACAACTTCGCGCTCCAGGGCCGTCTGGACGAGGCCGAGGAGCTGTTCGAGCGGCTGCTGTCGACCCGGAGCGATCTCGGGCTGCTCGCCGAGGAGTGGGATCCGGCGTCGCGCCGGCAGCTCGGCAACTTCCCGCAGGCGTTCACGCATGTCGCGCTCGTGAACAGCGCGTTCAACCTCGACCGGCAGCACGAGGCGACGCCGGAACAGCGCGCACAGCCGTCGGGCTACTGAGCTATCGGTGGCCGAAGTGGTGGGCGCCGGGCAACGAGGCGCCTACCTCGCTCTCGCGCGAGACCTCCCGGGCGAGCGGACCGAGTGTCTCGAGTGAGCGCACGAGCACGTTCTGGTTGCGCTCGATCCGTTCGAAGCGTCCGCGCGCGAGGATCAAGGGCTCACCTCGGACGATTGCGCGATGCCGGTCGTACACGGTCGGCGGCACGATCAGGTTCACCGCGCCGAATTCGTCCTCGATCAGCATGAAGACGACGCCGTTCGCGGTGGCCGGACGCTGGCGCGCGACGGCCATGCCGGCGACGGCGACCTGCGCGCGGTTCGGCGCCGTCTCGAGCTCGCGCGACGAGATGACGCCCTTTGGCAGATGCGCGCGCAGGAGCTGCAGCGGGTGGACGCCGACGGAGAGGCTCGTCGTGCGGTAGTCGGCGAGCATCCGCTCCCAGACGGTCGGCTCGGGCAGGTTGGGGGTCTCGGCGGTCGGCTCGAGCGGGAGCGCGAGCTGCTTCTCCTCCCCACCGGAGCCGGGGACGGTCTGCGAGCGCGGGACGAGCCCGAGCTGCCAGAGCAGCCGGCGCCGCTCGATGCCGAAGCAGTCGCATGCGCCGGCGACGATCAGGGTCTCGAGGCCGTGCTCGGACAACTGCGTGCGCTGCGCGAGGTCGCGCACGCTCGTGAAAGTCCCGCCGCGCTCGCGCTCCTCGACGACCGCCTGTGCGTCGTCCTCGGCGATACCGTTGACGTAGTCGAGCCCGATGCGGACGGCTCCGTCCTCGACCGCGCACTTCGCGGCGCTGATGTTCACGTCCGGCGAACGCGTCTCGACGCCGCGGCGCTGTCCGTCCCGCACGAGCGTGGCCGGAGGATAGAAGCCCATCGGCTGCGCGTTGAGCAGCGAGCACAGAAACTCCGGCGCATAGTGATGGCGCAGCCACGCCGACTGGTA
>MNJC01000053.1 GCA_001920085.1 Actinobacteria bacterium 13_1_20CM_4_69_9 | reverse complement strand
AATCGACCTGGGGGCGAGCTCGTCTTCGACGGACGACACCGCTGCACCGTGGTCGGCGTGGGGTTACACCGAGGACGGCTTCTCGAAGCCCGAGCTCGGCGCAGCCGGCCGCTACATGATCGGGGCGGTTCCGACGGCCTCGACGCTCGTCGCCGAGCACCCGGATCACGTCGTCTCACCGGGCTACATGGAGCTGTCGGGAACCTCCTTCGCGGCCCCGGTCGTGGCGGCCGCGGCGGCGCAGGTCCTGGCGCGGCATCCGGGCTGGACGCCGGATCAGGTGAAGGGAGCGTTGATGTTGACGGCACGGTCGCTCCCGAGCGCCGTGCGCGGATCGCTCGGCGTCGGAGGCGTCAATGCCTACCGCGCGGCAATGCTGACGTCTGCGCCGAACCCGAACCTCGCGCTGCGGAGCTTCGTCACCAGCGACCAGCGGTTCGACGTAGCGTCGTGGCTGGCCACGGTGCAGGCGAGCGCCTCGTGGTCCGACGCGTCCTGGGCGGACGCCTCGTGGGCGGACGCCTCGTGGAGCGCAGCTTCCTGGGCGGATGCTTCGTGGGCCGACGCCTCCTGGGCGGATGCTTCGTGGGCTGACGCTTCGTGGGCCGATGCCTCGTGGGCTGACGCGTCGTGGGCGGACGGCGAGAACGACGGCCTCGGCAGCCAGCCGGCTGCCACTTCGGCAGCGATCAGCTCGCTGCACCCGTAACACCTTGTGAGTGGCCCGGCAGCTGTCACAGCTGCCGGGCTCCCTCCAACGAGGCGTCTTTGTGGGACGCCCTCGTGCCGATACTTCACGAGGTGTCGATGCGCGTGGCGGCGCACGACACGTGGAGACCTGCGGCAAATGAAGATCGAGCTCAGCACGTCGGCGGCTGCGCATGCGCTGGCCGACTACCTCGAACGGTGCGGTTGCACCGTCGACTTCCTGCGCGACCGAGTTGTCGAGGTTGAGCTTCCCACCCGCCTTCAGAGCCCCCGCGATGCCGTGATCGAGATGCAGGCGTATCTGAGGGTCTGGAAGGCAATGCATCCCGGACACGAGGTGAAGTCGGTCGAAGCGGCGTAGAGTTGCGTTGCAACCGACTGGGGAGGTGCCTGATGGCGCTTGCACGTGTAGTGACGTTCGACGGGGTCAGCAGCGACCGGATGCAGGAGATGGAGAAGGAGATGGAGGGCGGTCAGCCGCCGGAGGGCTTTCCGAAGAGCGAGCTCCTCGTGCTCCATGACGCGGATGCCGAGAAGTCGCTCGTCGTCGTCATCTTCGAGAACGAGGACGACTATCGGAAAGGCGACGAGATCCTCAGCGCGATGCCTGCCGGCGACACGCCGGGCCAGCGCACGTCGGTCGCGAAGTACGACGTCGCGATGAGGATGAGCTCCTAGGCCCGGCGCGTCAGTGGAAGATCGCCACGATCACGATGCCGACGATCGGCGTCGTGATCCACGCGATCTGCAGCGGTAACTGGAACGAGTGGTCGATCACGCGTTTTGCGAGCGTCGTCGTCCCGGTCGTGTCCGCTTCGGCGGCCGCGGCCGCAACGACGATCCGTTGGCGCCCGGCGCCGAGAAGCCGCTTCAGGAAGCGCGTGTGGTGCCGAAGTGAGCGGTCGAGCTCGGCACTCGGGGACACGCGGTTCGCCTGCGCGCGGTACCAGATGACGAAGCCGCAGTCGACCTGGCCGAGCATGAACAGCAGGGTCGTCGCTGCGGCAGCGCCCGGATGTGCGCTCGACGTGCGGCAGTGCGCGCGTTTGTGAGTTCGGGCTTACGAGCCCGACTGCATTAGCGCTTGCAGCCTGCGACGTCGAGAACGATGTGCGGAGCATCCCGCGCCGCGCGACGGCAACAGAGAATCCGCGTCTCCGGCCGCTTCCTAAGCGGGTTACAGGCTGCAGAGTGCGTAGCCGCGGTGGAGAACAGCTGTCGCCCCGCCAACCTCGCTCCCGGACTCGTCGTAGCCGTCGATATCGACGTACGCTCAGCGGCGATCTACGGTCGAGACGCGGACTCCGAGAATCTTGGTTCGGCTGATGACGGCACAACAATCCGAGGTATCCACGTAGACCCGCGTGGCGCGGGTCAGCTGTGTCCGGCAGGACAAGGCGTCCGCTGGCTGGCTCCGTTGCCCCCGCGTTGCCCCAGCGGGTACTTCGTTGTCACGCTGACAAACAGGAAAGCCGCCTGAGCGGCGGCTTCCTAAGGCTGCGGGGCAGGGACTCGAACCCCGACTACCTGATCCAGAGTCAGGCGTCCTACCATTAGACGACCCCGCAGGGCGAACGGCATTGTAGCCGCGCTCAGCTTCGGTCTCGGGAGCGCCGTTCCTCGGGCGACGTCTCCTCCTGCGGCGCGCCGCCCGGTGCAGCCATCACGGTGCCGTCCTCTTCCACGACGTCCCGCGGATCCGCCGTCCGGTACTCGTCGCTCTGCACGCCGCCGCGCGGATCGCCCTCGCGGTCGAGCGCGCGCACGTCGCCTTGCTGCTTGTCGGCGCGGTGCTCTTCGCGCTTCTTGCGCCACCGTCCCAGCATGGGGCCCTTGTGCCCGACCACGGCTACACTGAACCCCCCGGCGCATTCGTCTAGTGGCCTAGGACACCGCCCTCTCACGGCGGCGGCACGGGTTCGAATCCCGTATGCGCCTCTTCACGCTGCCAGCCGTGCGGCAACGAGCGTGGCCTCGCACCGCTCGCGCTAGAGCGCCTCTCTAGACGAGTGGCCGGTCGATCAGGTAATGCCAGATTCTGCGGAAAGGGCTCATGCCAGGAGTCTGTCTCGCCGCTCGAGCGGCGTCAGTACGGCTGGCCCGACTCTTTGGGAGCGCGTACCGGCCGGTTAGACGCGCCTTCGAGCTCGGCGCACCGCAGGCTCCGGTGGCGCTTCGAGAAACCGGATCAGCTCGCCGACGGTGTGGTGCCGGTGTTGCGAATGCCGGAGCGGTAGCTCCTCGTGAACCTCGTAGCGATTCCGGCGTCCGTCCCTGATCTTCGTGACGTAGCCGGCTTCTTCGAGGTCATTGACGATCTGCGCCGCCGTTCGCTCGGTGATGCCGACGGCGAGGGCGATATCCCGGAGACGCGCCGTTGGATCGCTGGCGATTGTTTCGAGCACGCGAGCGTGGTTCGTGACGAACCGCCAGCGGTCGAAGTGGTCTGCTCCTGCCCTCGCCATGTGATGGCTTACCCGAGTTGTCGCTCGAGGGCCTGCAGCAGCAAGGCGAGCAACTGGGCGATCGTCAGCGTGTGCATTCGCGGCGTCCGGACCTTGGTCGCGCCGTCGACCTCGTACCGATTCCGGCGGCCGGCCCGCGACCTGGTCAGGTAGCCGGCTCGCTCGAGGTCTCCCACGATGTGCGCCGCCCTCCGTTCGGTGATTCCGACGCTATGGGCCATGTCTCTCAGGCGCGCCTCCGGGTCGGCAGCGATGCAGGCGAGCACGCGTCCGTGGTTTGTCACGAGGCTAAAGCGCGGCGCTCCGTTTCCGGAACTTGACTTCATGGATCTCATTACTATAGTCGAGTCTCCGGCATTGGAAATCACGTCTTCGAGGGGTTGAAAGGGGTTGGAGTGATGGAGACGCGCAATCTTGCCGCGCGCGCCGGTCGGTGGAGCGCAGCGCATTGGAAAACCGCTGTCGCGGTGTGGGTGGCCTTCGTTGCTGTCGCGATCGGCGTCGGTACTGCGCTCGGCACGCACAAACTGTCGGTGTCGGAGCAGTCGACGGGTGAGACGGCGCGTGCGGAGCAGATCCTTGCGAGTGCGGGTTTCAAGACGCCTGCGTCGGAGGCGGTGCTGGTCCGCTCGCGAACGCGAACCGTGGCGGATCCGACGTTCCGCGCGACCGTGCAGGGCGTGCTCGCGAAGCTGCGGACGATGCCGCAGGTGACGAATCTGCGCACCGGCGCAGCCGGGGAGGTCTCGAAGGATCGGCGTGCGCAACTGATCGAGTTCGACATGAAGGGGAAGATGGACACGGCCGACAAGCGGGTGCAGCCGCTGCTCGACGCGGTTGCCGGCCTACAGAAGTCGAGTCCTTCGTTCACGGTCGCCGAGTTCGGGTTTGCGAGCGCAACACACGAGTTGAGCAAGACGATCGACAAAGATTTCCAGAAGGCGGAAAAGCTGTCGGTGCCGATCACGTTCGTGATCCTGCTGCTCGCCTTCGGTGCTTTCGTGGCCGCCGGTGTGCCCGTGCTCCTCGCCTTCTCGGCGGTGCTGGGCTCGATCGGGCTATCGGCGATCGCGAGCCACGTGTTCCACGCGTCCGACGCGACTTCGTCGGTGATCTTGTTGATGGGGATGGCCGTCGGCGTCGACTACTCGCTCTTCTATCTGAAGCGTGAGCGCGAGGAACGCGCTGCCGGACACGAAGGGCACGAGGGCCTGTTCCGCGCGGCCGCCACCTCCGGCCAGGCGGTCTTGATCTCTGGCTTCACCGTCTTGATCGCGATGGCAGGGATGCTGTTCGCGGGGACGAAGATCTTCACCTCGATCGGGATCGGCGCGATGCTTGTCGTCTTCGTCTCGCTGGTCGGCTCGCTGACGGTGCTGCCGGCGCTGTTGGGCAAGCTCGGCGACCGTTACATCGAACGCGGGGTGCGCCAGGTGCTCGCCGCGACCGCGCTGCGCTTCCTGCGACTTTTCAACGCGGAGCCGCGCTGGCTCGTTCGAATGCGTGACACGCCGACACTGCTACAGCGCGTAAAGGGAGACCGGCAGGAGTCGCGCGTGTGGGGGTTCGTGATCACAAGGTCGATGCGCCGACCGGCGGTTGCGGTTGCGCTCTCGACCGCAGTGCTCATCGTGCTCGCGCTGCCGGTCCTGAACATTCACACGAAGTTGTTGAGCTTCACCGACTTGCCGAAAAGCCTCGCGATCGTGAAGACCTACGACACGATCCAGGCCTCTTTCCCGGGCACGCAGGATCCCGCGCACGTCGTCGTCAAGGCCGACAACGTGACGACGCCGCGCTTTGCGAAGGCCTACGCGGACTTCAAGAAGCGGGCGCTCGCAACCGGGGTGATCCACCAGCCGATTCGCGTCTCCGTCAACAAGGCCAAGACCGTCGCGCGTGTCGACTTCCCGCTCGCCGGTAAAGGTCAGGACGCAACCGCGATGCGGGCACTGGAAATCCTGCGCACGAAGGTGATCCCGCCGGTGCTCGCGACCCTCCCGCCGGACACGCAAGAAGCGGTCACCGGCGACACCGCGAGCACGCAGGACTTCAACCAGACGATGAAGCACCGCGCGCCGATCGTTTTCGCGTTCGTGCTCGGCTTCGCATTCCTGCTTCTGCTCGTCACCTTCCGCTCGATCGTGATCCCGATCAAGGCGATCATCCTGAACCTGCTGTCGGTAGGCGCTGCCTACGGCGTGCTCGTCTGGATCTTCCAAGACGGCCACCTGCAGGGGCTGCTCGGCTTCCACTCCAACGGCGCCATCGTCACGTGGCTACCGCTGTTCCTGTTCACGGTCCTGTTCGGGCTCTCCATGGACTACCACGTCTTCATCCTCAGCCGCATCAAGGAGCTCGTCGACCACGGCATGCCTACGGACGAAGCGGTAGAGCGCGGCATCCGCACGACAGCGTCAACCGTGACGAGTGCCGCGGCGGTGATGATCGCCGTGTTCGCGATTTTCGCCTCCTTGCGCACCCTCGACATCAAGCAGCTCGGCGTCGGGCTCGCCGTCGCCGTGTTCATCGACGCGACGCTGATCAGGGGCGTGCTGCTGCCGGCGGCGATGAAGCTTCTCGGCGACTGGAACTGGTACCTCCCACGCTGGCTCGAGTGGATGCCACGTTTGACCGTTGAGCCGAAGCTCGGCGAGGACGCCCCCGAGGCACCGCCGATCCCTGTCGCGTGATGATGAGCTCCTCGAGCTACGAGGTGGTCGTGGTCGGCGCAGGGCAAGCAGGCCTGGCGGTGGGCCATTTTCTCCGCCGCCAAGGCCGCCGGTTCGTCATCCTCGAGCGGGCCGGCCACATCGTCCCCGCCTGGCGTGAGCGCTGGGACTCACTGACGCTCTTCACCGCACGGCGGTACAGCGCACTGCCGGGGCTTCCCTTTCCGGGCGACCCGGACGGCTACCCGACCCGAGACGAGGTGATCGCGTACCTCGAGCGGTACGCCGACGCCTTCGAGCTCCCGATCGAGCCCAACAGCGACGTCAAAGAGCTCGACCGAGGCGACGACGGGCGGTTCCGCCTCGAACTCGATGAACTGACCATCACCGCCGACCAGGTCGTCGTCGCGACCGGCCCTTTTCAGAACCCGTATGTGCCGAACCACGCCGAACGCTTCGCCCGCGACGTCTTCCAGACGCACGCTGTTGGCTACCGCAGGGCAGACGAGGTGCCATCCGGGACCGTGCTCGTGGTGGGTGGAGGGAACACCGGCTTCCAGATCGCGAAGGAGCTCTCAGCCACGCACAAGGTGGTGCTCTCGGTCGGATCGCGCCAGACGCCGCTGCCGCAGCGTCTGCTCGGCCGCGACCTTTTCTGGTGGCTGACAAAGACGCGACTCCTCGACAAGACCATCGAGTCGCGTCTTGGCCGGAAGCTGAGCACCCGAGACACGTTGATCGGTTCCCGTCCGCGCGAGCTCGAGAAACGCTACGGCGTCGAGCTCAAACCGCGCGTCGTCGATGCCGACGGTCACGCGGTCCGCTTCCAGGATGGCAGCGAACTCCAGATCGGCGCCGTCATCTGGGCTACCGGGTACCGGCCCGACTACTCGTGGATCAAGCATCCCATCTTCGACGAGGGGCGCCCGCGCCATCGCCGTGGCGTCACGGATGCTCCAGGGCTGTACTTCCTTGGCCTCGCCTGGCAGTACACGCGCGGATCGGCGCTGATTGGCTGGGTCAAGGATGACGCCGAATTCATCGCCGAGCGGATTGCGGAGACCCACGGATCGAAGGCGCGCCCGTACGCGCGCACACCCGTCGGCGCCGGCGCGTCGGCTCAAGCTCGCTCGACCGAAAGGGACTAGCCATGGACGACTCGAGTTCGCATAGCCACACGCAGACGATCGAATTTCCCCGCGAGACCGACGGGTTGCCGGAGGCTCGCAAGACGGAGTTGGTCGAGCTCGACGATGGCGACGAGTTCGAGCTCGACATCATGCCGGTCAAGAAGCGCATCAGCGACGCGACCGTGCGGATGCTGGCCTACAACGGCTCCGTCCCCGGTCCGACGCTGAAGGTCCCGCAGGGCGGAACGATCACCGTCCACGTGACGAATCACGGCGACCTCGACGCGACCGTGCACTGGCACGGCCTGCGCCTCGAAAACCGCTACGACGGAACACACGACACACAGGCGCCGATCCCAATCGGCGAGACGTTCACCTACAAGGTGCACGTGCCGGACGCCGGCGCCTTCTGGTACCACCCACACATTCGTGAGGACTACGGGCAGGAAATGGGCCTGTACGGAAACATCCTCGCCACTTCAAGCGATGCCGACTACTGGCCGCCGGTGAACCGCGAGCTCGTGCTGACGCTCGACGACATCCTGATCGAAGACGGGCAAATCGCAGCCTTTCGCGAGTCTGAAACGACGCACGTGGCGATGGGCCGCTTCGGCAACGTCATGCTCGCCGCCGGCGAGCCCGACCTTTCCCTTGAAGCGACACGCGGAGAGGTCGTGCGCTTCTACTTCACGAACACAGCGAACACGCGCGTCTTCAACGTCGCCCTGCCGGGCGCGCAGATGAAGCTGGTCGGCGCCGACGCCGGCCATTACGAGCACGAGGAACTCGTCGAAGAAGTGTTACTCGCTCCGTCCGAGCGTGCCGTCGTCGACGTGCGGTTCGCGGAGGCGGGAAAGGTCGCGCTCGAACATCGGACGCCAGAGCGCACCTACCCTCTTGCTGCGATCACCGTCGCCGAGGAGCATGCCGAGCCTTCGCACGCGGACCAGTTTGCGCGCCTCCGTAGCAACCGCGACATGGCCGAGCAGCGCGAGCGGATCGAGCCGTTCCTCAAAGCGCCACCGGACAAGACCCTCTCGTTCGTGGCCGAGATGGACATGGGCGTACCCGAGGGTGTGCCGGTCGTCTACGTCTGCCCGATGCACCCAGAGGTCGTGAGCGAGGAGCCGGGCAGCTGCCCCAAGTGCGGCATGAAGCTGCTGGCGCAGGCCGCAGAAGCGACGACGTACGTCTGCCCGATGCATCCGGAGGTGACGAGCGACAAGCCCGACCGCTGTCCCAAGTGCGGCATGAAGCTCCTGCCGGCAAGCCTCGTCGAGGCCGGCGGCGGCCACGACCACGGAGACGCCGAACACGGCCACCATGGCCACGAGCATCACGGCCACCACGGCGAGCCCGAGCACGGCCATGACGCGGCGCAAGGAATCGAGTGGGAAGACGACATGCTCGAGGTGAACCGGATGACGACGCCGGCGAACATGCGCTGGAAGCTCGTCGACCGCGAAACGGGCGCCGAGAACGCGCAGATCGACTGGACGTTCCACGTCGGCGACCAGGTGAAGCTTCGCCTGGTCAACGAGATGAACTCAGACCATCCGATGCCGCACCCGTTCCATGTCCATGGCGCAGGGCGTTTCCTGGTCCTCGCGCGCGACGAAGTGGTTGAGCCGAACCTCGTCTGGAAGGACACCGTGCTCGTGCGGACCGGCGAGATCGTCGACATCCTGCTCGACGTCACGAACCCCGGACGGTGGATGGCTCATTGCCACATCGCCGAGCATCACGAGAGCGGGATGATGTTCAGCTTCAACGTTCTACCTCCACCGGCGTGAGCGTCGCCGGTCTTGCGCAGCCTGTTCGCGCGGGGCTGCGAGCACCCGTCATATGGGGACTGGCGGTCGGAGGCGCGCAGGCGGCCTCGCCGCTTGCGTTCTGGTGGCTCGATACCGCGACCGTCTACGCGCTCGGGCTAGCCCTGATCGCGTCGGTCTACATCGGTTTCGCGGTCGCCGACGGACGTGCAACCGTCCTCGCCGTCGAAAGCGGTGTTGCCAGCATGTTCGTCATCATCGCCGCCGCGGCCGTGACCGGAACACCGTGGTTGCTCGTCGTCGGTCTCGCCGGCCACGGTTTCAAGGATCTCTGGCAGCACCGGCGTCAGTTCGTTGCCAACACACGCTGGTGGCCTCCCTTCTGCCTCGTGGTCGATTGGGTGGTCGCTGCGATCATCGCCGTCGAGATCGTCGCCGGCGTGCATTTCCACCACTAGCGCTGACGTGAAAACCTGCGATTACGCAGGCCTGTTCGAATCTCGTGCGCGGCTTCACCGTCACGCCGGATTCGCTGCCGCCGAAGGTGGGGATGCGCAGTGCATCGCACGTTTTGCCGCCAGCTCCGATGCTCGGTTGCCGGTCCGCCGTGCGCGCACGGCCTCCGTCTCCGTGCCTGCTTACTGGGCGCTCGTCACCTCGGCTGTCCTGGTTGCCGCGGGCATCGCCGGCTATTACGCCCTGCGCGCCACGAGCTGGGCCGTGATGACCGACGAGCTCCAGGTCGTGCGCCTCGCGGAGAGCACCGCGGCGCGGCTCTCCCCGGTGCCGCACATCCATGGGGCGTATTACGGCGCGCTGGCCCAGCTCTACCCTCTGCTGCTCGCGCCGGCGTTCGGGTTCCTCAGCGCGCCCGCGGCGGAGACCGCCGCCCACGCGCTCAACGCAGTGCTCTTGCCCAGCGCGGCGTGGCCGGCGTATCTGCTCGCGCGGGCGGTGACGGGCTCTCGAGCAGCAGGCCTCGCGGCGGCGGCTCTCACCGCCTTCACACCGTGGCTCGTCCTGACCTCGGCGCTCTTGACCGAGAACGCCGCATATCCCGCGTTCGTCTGGGCGATCTATCTCTGCCACCGGACGCTCAGCGAGCCCAGCCGGCGCAACGACGCGCTCGCGCTCGCCGGCCTCGGCCTTGCGTTCTTCGCGCGCACGCAGCTACTGGTCCTCGCCGTCGTGCTGCCGCTTGCGTTGCTTCTCCATGCAGGCCCACGCCGCTCGGTGCGGACGCACCCGCTGCTCGCCGGCGCTTACGCAGCCGGGCTCGTCGTCGCAGGCCTGCTTCTCCGGGCAGGCTCGCTGGGCGCGGTCGTCGGCAACTACTCGGCGCCGTTCAGCGGCGACCTCCTGCCGCACGGCGTTGCCGCGTCGACGGCCGAGCATCTCGTTCACGTCGTCTTCGGAGCCGGCGTCGTTCCGTTCGTGCTCGCGACAGCGTGGGTGATCCTGACGCTCGTGCGGCGTCGAGGCGACGCCGCGCACGCGTTCGCCGCACTCTTCGCCGTCTGCGTGCCGCTCATGTCCGTCGAGGTCGCGTCCTTCGACCTGCGTTTCACGGCGCACGGTTTCGACCAGGATCGCTACCTCTTCTATCTCGTCCCGCTGTTCGCCGTCGGCGCGTCCGCGGCGCTCGTGTCACGCGAGACGTTGCGGCGGCTCGTGCCGCTCGCGCTCGTGCTGACGGCGATCGCCGGCTGGTTCCTCTTCCAGTTCGGCAACTACGACGACGCGACGGCGATCTTCTGGGCCGCGCCCGCCGCGGCGGTGCATCCCGTCTTTCCGAACGACGGCGTGTTGCTCGCCGCCGCGGTCGTCCTCGTCGGCGCCGCGCTCGCGCTCGTGTGGCGCGCGCCGCGCGCAGCGCTTGCGTCGGTTGCCGTGCTCGTGTCCGCGCTCGGCGCGGCCCAGGCCTTGTACGTGTTCGAACGGTACGAGGACCCGGCCATGACGCGTCCGACCGTGCTGCCCCTCGCACGCGACTGGATCGACCGGCGTGTCCCCGGCTCGGCGTCCGTCGCGCTCGTCCCGTCGCCGCGCGACACCGCCGCGTACTGGTGGGAGGCGGAGCTCTGGAACAAGCGCGTCGACCACGTCCTGCGCGTCGACGGCGGCCCGACGTTCTCGCCGTTCCCGACGGACGACGTTCGCGTCGACTTTCGCCACGGTGTGCTGGCAGGCTCGGAGCCGAGCGACTTCCTCGTGCTGTCAGGAAGCGAGAAGCGCTTCCACCTCGCTGCGGCCCGGCGCGCCGGCGGCACGCGGGTCTTGCGTCTCGTGCGGGTGCAGCGGCCGTACCGGCTCGACTGGGCCACGCGCGGCTTCACACCGGACGGATGGACGATCGCCGGCCGCCCGGCGAGGCTTCGCTTCTACGGGGCCGGCGTGCAGGGACGCCGGCACGTCGCCATCGTGCTCGCCGCATCGAGCCGGGCCGCGCTCCCGCTCGGCTTCACCCTCCGCGGAGGCGGAAGCGAACGCGCCGGCTGGGTCGACCCCGGTGGCGCGCGGCCACCCGTGCAAATGAACCTCTGCATCCCGCCCGACGGCTTCGTCGACGTGATGCTCACGACCCAGGCAGCCGTGCGTATCCCCGACGGTCGCCTCGTCGGCTTGCATCTCGAGCGCGTCTCGAGCAGTGCGGCCGGCGGCTGCCCGGGGCCTCAGGTCTCGAGCCGATAGATCGGCACGAGGCGCTTCTCCGCCTCCGTGTCGATGTGCGCGACGACCTCGACGTACGGCTCGAGCCCGGATCCCTGCAGCTTGGCCTTGAGGAGTGAATCGACCTGGTAGATGCCGGAGGAGTTGTTCATCGTGATCTCGATCAGGATCGGCCGCTGCTCGCCG
>MNJC01000030.1 GCA_001920085.1 Actinobacteria bacterium 13_1_20CM_4_69_9 | reverse complement strand
GACGGGCTTGCGCCCGACACGGTCCATCATCCGGCCGGCCGGCATCGACGTAAGTGCAGAGGCAATGAGGAAGATCGCCGGACCGAGCCCGAGCAGGCCGCGCACTCCCGTCACCAGTACGAACGTGAGCGAGGAAACCGCCGCGACCAGCTGCAGCACCGCGGAGTTCACTGCCATCGTGGCCGCGAGCAACACCGTATTGCGCCGGACCACGGCGTCATTCAATCAGGCGGCTCCGGCGGCGCCGCTGCTTCAATGGCCGTGTGAGGTTTGCGGCGCTCGCCGTCTTGCTCGCAGCTGTGGTCGCCGGCTGCGGCTCCTCCGCTCCTCCTCAGATCACGGTCGGCGCGGCGCGGACCTACGATCTCGCCGCGTGGTCGCCGGCGCGCGTCGCCGCGGGGAAGCCGACGGTGCTCTCCTTCCGGATCGACCAGCCGTCGGGCGCGCCGCTGACGCGGTACCGAACCGGCACCGGCCCGCATACCGGCGTCCACCTGATCATCGTGCGTGACGACCTCGCCACGATCCTGCACTACCACCCCAAGCCGGAGCCTGACGGCATGCTGAGGCAGCGGGTCACGTTCCCGACGCCTGGCGTCTACAAGGTCATCGTCGACACCTACCCGGCGCTGAGCGGGCCGCTGCGGAACTTCCAGCTGACACGCATGATGACGGTGCCGGGCCACGTGCCCCACCAGGCGCTACCGCCGTTCAAGCCGGTCGTGAAGGTCGACGGCTACCGCTTCGCGATCCAGGGGAAGCCGAAGCTCCGTGCGGTGCAGGCGAACTTCCTGACGTTGCACGTGACGCGGCCCGACGGCTCGCCCGCGACGTTCACGCCGTGGTTCGGCGCGCTTGCGCACGCGATCTTCTTCCGCGAGGGCACGCTCGACTACTTCCACACACACGTTTGCGCCGCAGGGGCGAGCGGGTGTGCGTCCGTGTTCGGCGGCTCGCGTGTGGTCGGCAGGCAGACGAAACCGGGCGTCTTGCGCGTCGGTGTGCTGCTTCCCGTCAGCGGCACGTGGCGGCTGTTCCTGCAAACGAGGATCGACGGGCACGTGCTGACGGCCCCGTTTACGCTGAACGTCCGTTGATCCGCGCGGCTGCCGTCATCCTCGTGGTGCTCGCTGCACGCTCGCTGGCGTACGCGACCGAGCCTTCGCCGTCGGCGCGCTTCCTCCGACACCAGGCGGGCGGGCCGGCCTTGCCGGTGCTTGCACTCGTCGCGCTTGGCATCGGCGCGGTGCTCGCCGTCACGGTGTGCTGGCTCGTGGCGGTCGCGGTGCGCGAGCGTGCTCTGATCGAGCGCCGCGACGCGGAGCCGTTCGCGATCGCGCGCACGCTCGGGCTGGCCGCCGCGCTGACGGCGGCGACGTGCTTCGCCGGCGGCATGCTCGAGGCGTATCTCCACTGGCGGGCCGGTCTCGGGTGGCACGGGCTGCACTGCCTCGTCGGTCCCGTTCATCGCGACCTGATCCCCTTCGAGGCGGGTCTCTCCTTCGTCGCCGCGGCCGTGATCGCTGCTTCGTGTCACGTCGCCGCCTGGATGCGCCGCACGTTCGCGCGCCTCGCCGCAGAGCTGCCAGCGCTCCTGTTCGTTGCTCCCCCGCGGTTCGGCGAGGCGACGGCCGTTCGCATCGCCGCGGTCGGACGAGCTGCGTCGGCGCGCGCCCCGCCGCTGCCGGGTTGACCTGACCCGGCAACGAAAGGAGAACAACCGATGTATCGCTTCGGCGTGTTCGGCGCCGCACTCGGCGGCGCACTGATCATCGCTGCAGGTGCCGCGGCGCATGCGGAGATGAGCCCGGCCGTCGCGCTGACCAGCCACGGCCAGCTCTTCACGCTCGCCGTGCCCACGGAGAAGGAGAGCGCAACGACGACGAAGGTCGAGCTGACGCCGCCCGACGGTTTCGCGATCGACTCCTTCGTCCCGTCGCCCGGCTGGACGCGCAACGTGAAGTCGACGGGCTCCGGCGAACAGACGAAGATCGAGCAGGTGACGTGGTCGGGCGGGCACACCCCGACGGAGGAAGACGCGGTGTTCCAGTTCCTCGCCTCCGCCGACTCGTCGAAGACGTACTCGTTCAAGGTGCGCCAGACGTACTCGGACGGCAGCGTGGTCGACTGGTCGGGGGCGGAGTCGTCCGACACGCCCGCGCCGCAGGTCGAGTTCAAGTCGTCGCTCGGCGGTGGCGGCAGCAACACCCTCGCGATCGTCGCGCTCGTCGTCGGAGTCGTAGCACTCGTGGTCGCGTTCATCACGCTGTTCGCGGGGGGCGGGAGGCGCGCGGTCGCTTGACGCTGCGGCTGCGCACCACGCTCGTCCTTGTCGCGGCCGCGGGCACGCTGGTGCTGCCCGCGGCCGCCTGGGCGCACGCGGGGCTCGTCCGCACCGTTCCCCGGGCGAACGTCGTGCTCGACAGGCCTCCGCCGACCGTGCAGCTCACCTATACGGAGGCCGTCGAGCCGCGCTTCGCGGCGATCTCCGTCACGAATGCCGCCGGCGAACAGCAGACGGCGGGCTCGCCCCGCAGCTCGGCGGCCGACCCCAAGACGCTCGTCGTTCCGGTGAAGCGCGTGGCCGAGGGGTGGTACCTCGTCTACTGGCGCGTGATCTCCGTCGACGGGCACCCGGTGCGCGGCGCGTTCGAGTTCGCCGTCGGGCCGAATCCCGGTCCGCAGCCGCAGTTCGTCATCCCCTCGATCTCGGAGACGGCCGCGACACCGCGCCTGATCGCGGTGCGCTCGGTCGTCTTCGTCGCGATCATGGCCGCGATCGGGTTGTTCGTGCTGCGGATCGCCACGGCGCGCCCGGTCGTGCGGCGCGTCCCGGAGTCGCGGCTGCGCCCGCTGGACATCGCCTTCGGGATCGCCTCGCTCGTCGGCCTGATCGCGATTCCGATCTATCTCCTGATGGCGACCGCGCAGTTCGCGCTGCGGTCGGCGTTCGATCTAGAGATCCTCTCGGTGACCGGCGCGCTCGCCGGTGCGGCGGCGGTGCTGGTCGTGCCCGGCCTGTCGGGCCACGCCGCGCAGACGTCGCCGCGCGGCGCGATGCTCCTGTTCGACTGGCTGCACCTCTCCGCCGGCTCGATCTGGGTCGGCGGGCTGATCGGGCTGCTCGTGCTCTGGCGCAGCTTCCCGGTTGCGCGCCGGGTCGCAGGGCTCGTGGTCTGCGTGCCTCGTTTCTCCAACACCGCTTTCGTATCGGTGCTCGTTCTGATCGGCTCGGGGATCGGCGCATCGCTCATCCATCTGCCGACGTTCGCGTCGCTGTGGCAGACGTCGTACGGCCAGGCCCTGCTGGTCAAGATCGGGCTGCTGAGCGCGGCGATGCTGCTCGCCGCGGGCAATCTGCTGCGCACGCGGCCGCGGCTGATCGCGTATCGCGAGCGGCCGGAGCTCGCGCCCGGCGCGGCCTCGCTGCTCCGCCGCCTCGTCGCGGGCGAGGTGCTCCTCGTCGTCAGTGCTGTTGTCGCGGCAGCGGTGCTCTCGAGCCTGCCGCCGCCGTCGAAGGCGCTCGCACAGGTCGGCGGCGCGAGCGCGCACGTCGGGCCTGGGCCGGTGGCTGCTGTCGTCGACAAGAACGGGTACCGCGCCGAGCTGCGCGTGAGCCCGAACCGCGCAGCCGCGCAGAACACGTTCTCCCTCGACATCACGCGCGACGGCAAGCCCGTCACCGGCGCCGAGGTCGTGATCGGGGCGACGATGCTGGACATGGAGATGGGGACCCAGTCCTATGCGCTCACCGAGACGTCGCCCGGCGTGTACATGCACGCGGCTCCCGCCCTCGTCATGGTCGGCCACTGGGGCCTGTCCTTCGACGTCACGCCGAAGAGCGGCGCGCCGTTTAGCGTTCTCCTCGTCGATCGGGCCAACGGATGACCAACCGCAACGTCACTCTCGTCCTCACCGCAGCGCTGCTCGCGCTGCTGGCGGGCGCGGCGGCGTGCATCGTGGTCGTGCTGCTCGCGGTGAACGTTCTTGGTTAGGCGCGTCGCGATCGTCGCGGCGCTGGTCATGCTCGCCGCGCCGGCCGTCGCGCGTGCGAACGGCGATCCCGCGAGCGACTACCTGCTCGTGCAGAGCATCTTCCTGCCGTTCAACGCCAAGGTCGATCCGAGCGCGTCGAAGGAGCTCACCGACACGATCCGCGCCGCCAACGAGAAGGGCTTCAAGGTCAGGGTCGCGGTGATCGGGTCCCGCTACGACCTCGGCACCGCGTTCTCGCTCTACAACAATGCGGAGAAGTACGCAGAGTTCCTGGGGCTCGAGCTGTCGTTCCAGTACCACGACGGGCTGCTCGTCGTGATGCCGAACGGCTACGGCTACTCCGTCGCCGGCAAGCCGGATCCCAAGGGCATCCAGGTCGTGAAGGACCTGCCTCCCCCCGGCAAGGACGCGACCGCGGAGGTGCAGGGCGCGACGCGCGCGATCCGCAAGCTCGCCGCCGCCTCCGGACACCAGCTGCCGGCCGGCGGCACGGGCGGAGGCTCGAAGACGCGCGACCGGATCACGATCGCGACGGGCGCAATCACGCTGGCCACCCTCCTCGCCGCGATCGTCTTCTGGCACCGTGACCGCCGGCGGCCTGCCCCTGAGTGACATGTCTTAGGGACAGTCCCTAAGACATGTCCCTCTTGCCCTTTACGCTTCAACTGTGCAGATCTGTGCCAGCTGCGGAAACGAGAACCCTGCAGGCGCGCGCTTCTGTAACGCCTGCGGCTCGCCGCTGGCGGCCTCGGCCCCCGCGCTCGCCGAGGAGCGGAAGATCGTCACCGTCCTCTTCGTCGACCTCGTCGGCTTCACCGCGCGCTCGGAGCAACTCGACCCGGAGGACGTCCGTGCCATCCAGGCGCCGTACTTCGCGCGCGTCCGCACGACGATCGAATCCTTCGGCGGGACGGTGGAGAAGTTCATCGGCGACGCGGTCATGGCCGTGTTCGGTGCTCCCGTCGCGCACGGGGACGATCCCGAGCGGGCGGTGCGCGCAGCGCTCGCGATTCTGGAGGGGGTCGACCTCGACGTCCGCATCGCCGTCAACACGGGCGAGGCGCTGGTGTCGGTTGCAGCCAACCCGGCGCAGGGCGAGGGCATCGTCTCGGGTGACGTCGTCAACACCGCGGCGCGCCTGCAGTCGGCCGCGCCGGTGAACGGCGTCCTCGTCGGCGAGGAGACATATCGGGCGACGCGAACGGCAATCGTCTTCGAGGACGCGGAGCCCGTGGTCGCCAAGGGGAAGCAGCAGCCCGTGCCCGTGTGGCGCGCGCTTGCCGCACGCGTCGACCTGGGAGCACGCGCCACGTCCAACGTCCCCATGCTCGGACGCACGTCGGAGCTCGACACGCTGCTCCGCATCTGGGAGCGCGTCGTCTCGGACCGGCGGCCGCAGCTCGTGACGATCTTCGGCCCGGGCGGCATCGGCAAGAGCCGGCTCAGCTCCGAGTTCACGCAAGCGGTGCAGCAGCAAGGCGGCCGCGTGGTGTGGGGGCGCTCGCTGCCGTACGGTGAGGTGACGCCGTACGGCCCGTTCGCCGGGCAGGTGAAGCAGATCGCCGGGATGTTCGACACCGATCCGGTCGAGAAGGCTTCGGCGAAGCTCGAGCGCGCGACGGTCGAGCTACTCGACGGGGATGCCGCCGAAGTCGCTTCGCACGTGGGAATGCTGATCGGCGTCGGGCACGAGGGCGGGGTGAGCGACCGCCAGACGCTCTTCTACTCGGCGCGGCGCTTCGTCGAAGGCGTCGCAGGCGCGCAGCCGACCGTCCTCATCTTCGAGGACATCCATCTCGCGGCCGCGAGCATGCTCGACCTGCTGGAGATGTTCGCCTCCCGCGTGCGCGACGTCCCGCTGCTGCTGCTCACGCAGGCGCGGCCGGAGCTCCTGGCGGAACGGCCGACGTGGGGCGGCGGGCTCCCGACCTACACGGCGCTTCAGCTCGAGCGGCTCTCTCCGGAGGACTCGGCAGAGCTTGCGCGCCGGCTCTTCGATGCCGCGGGCGCCGCCGCCCGCGCGGCCGCCGCACTGGCCGACACCGCCGAGGGCAATCCGCTCTTCCTCGAGGAGCTCGTCGCGTCGGTCGCCGAGGGGCGCGGGGACGCCGGCGATCTGCCGACGAGCATCCGCGGCATCGTCGCCGCGCGCATCGACGCCCTTCCAGGGGCGGAGCGCGAGGCGCTCCTCGACGCGGCCGTCGTCGGGAAGGTCTTCTGGCCGGGAGCGCTCGGCGGGGCGACCTCGGAGACGCTCGACGCTCTCGAGGGACGCGACCTGATCCGGCGCGATCCGATCTCGCGCCTGGGCGCCGCCCATCCGCAGTTCGCCTTCAAGCACCAGCTCATTCGAGAGGTCGCGTACGCGACGCTGCCGCGTGCGCGCCGGCGGGAGCGGCACGACGCGATCGCGGTCTTCCTCGAGGAGGCCGTCGCCGAGACCGGTGACGTCGCCCCGGCACTCGGCCATCACTGGCACGAGGCCGGCGACCCCAAGCGCGCGGCCCACTACTACGTTGCGGCCGGAGAGCAGGCCAACCGGGGCTGGGCCAAGGATCAGGCCGCGCAGTACTTCCAGCAGGCCCTCGCGGTCATTCCCGAAGACGACCGCGAGCTCCGGCGCGAGGTCGCGAAGCGGTACGCCGTGGCGGCGCAGGCTTCGCTGCACATTCCCGAGATGCTCGCGGGGCGCGGTGGGCCTAGGTCAGCGGAAAATCGTCCGGAGTGACGTCGCCCGCGATCTCGTAGATCCCGTCCACCCGATGCCAGCCGAGCTTCTCGGAGTGTCGGCGGATGACGTCCTCGCCGGGGGCCTCGTAGACGCAGTACGTCCTGACATTGCCGCCGTCGTCGACGACGACGTGGCTGTGGTGCCAGGTGATCTCGCGAAACTCGTCCTCGGTGAGCTGTCGCGAGCGCTTGCCGATGTCAGCCATCTGGTCTTGCCCGACGGAGAAGGTGCGTTCGATCAGGAACATGGTCATTTGAGATAAGCCTACGCTCTCAGGAGAAACTTAGATTGGGCTGCTGTCGTATATGACTCTGTACCAGCGACCCAGGGAGGCAGGGGTGACCGAGCAGCTGATGTCCGCGCCCAACGAGGCCCAGGAGCGCCTCGAGCAGGCGCTCTTCGAGATCAGGCGCGTCATCGCGGGCCAGGACGCGATGCTCGAACGCGTCCTCGTGTGCCTGCTCGCACAGGGCCACCTGCTGATCGAGGGAGTGCCGGGCCTCGCCAAGACGCTGACGATCAAGACGACCGCCGGCGTGCTCGGCGGGACGTTCGCCCGCGTCCAGTTCACGCCCGACCTCGTCCCTTCGGACCTCGTCGGCACGCGCATCTACCGGCCGGGCGAAGGCACGTTCGACACCGAGCTCGGCCCGGTGTTCTGCAACTTCCTGCTCGCCGACGAGATCAACCGCGCGCCCGCGAAGGTGCAGTCCGCCCTGCTCGAGGTGATGCAGGAGCGGCAGGTCACGATCGGCCACACGACCTATCCGGTCCCGCAGCCGTTCCTCGTGATGGCGACGCAGAACCCGATCGAGTCCGAGGGCACCTACCCGCTGCCGGAGGCGCAGGTCGACCGCTTCATGCTCAAGATCCTGATCGACTACCCGGCGCACGACGAGGAGCTGACGATCGTGCAGCGCCAGCTCGTCGAGCCGCCAGACCTGCGCCAGGCGCTGTCGCTCGACGACCTCAAGGCGCTGCAGCAGCTCGTCGCGGACATCTACGTCGACCCGGCGCTCGTCAGCTACGCGGTCGACCTCGCCACCGCGACGCGCCGGCCCGGCGACGACCTGAAGGAGTACATCGCGTTCGGCGCCAGCCCGCGCGGCCCGATCAGTCTCGTCCAGGCGGCGCGCGCGCTGGCACTCATCCGCGGGCGTGACTACGTGCTCGCCGAGGACCTGCAGATGCTGATGAAGGACGCGATGCGCCACCGGCTCGTCCTCACGTACCAGGCCCTCGCCGAGGAGATGGCGCCTGATGCGATCCTCGACCGCGTCCTGGGCGCAGTGCCCGTGCCGACAACCGATCTCGGACTACCGCTCGACGCTGCTCGGCGAGGGGACCGAGCTCGCGCAGGTCCGTCCCTACGTCTCCGGCGACGACGTTCGCCAGATGGACTGGAACGTCACCGCGCGAACGGGCGAGCCGCACGTGCGCGTGCACCTCGCCGAGCGCGTGCTCGTCACCTGGCTCGTGCTCGACACGTCTCCTTCGATGCAGTTCGGCACCGCCGATCGGCGCAAGGCCGATGTCGCCGAAGGCGTGGCGATCGCCGTCGGGCACATCGCCACCCGAAGAGGAAACCGGCTCGGGTTCGTCACGTTCGGCGACGAGCGGCAGCGCTGGCTGCCGCCGCGGCAGGGGCGGCTCGGCCTGCTCGGTTTGCTGGACGCGCTCCGAGAGGACCAGACCCAGGCACGTGAGCGAGTCGGCGCCACCGAGCTCGGCGCAGCGCTGCGCCGGACCGGCGCGATGGCGACGCAGCGCGCGGTCGTCATCGTCGTGAGCGACTTCCGCGGGCCGCTCGACTGGAAGCGGCCGCTCGTCGAGCTCGCCGGCCGGCACGAGGTCGTCGCTGTCGAGATCCGCGACCCGCGCGAGGAGGAGCTGCCGAACGCCGGCGTCCTGTGGCTGGTCGATCCCGAGACCGGACGCCAGGTCCGCGCCGACACACGCAGCGCGAAGCTGCGGGCGCGCTTCGCCGCCGCTGCCGCGGAGGAGCGGGCGAACGTTGCGCGCACCCTCGTGTCGGCCGGCGCGCGGCACGTCGTGCTGTCGACGTCGGGCGACTGGCTCCGAGCGCTCGCCGTGTTCCTGCGCAGGGGGCGCCACCGGTGACGTTCGAATGGCCGTTGGCGCTCGTCGGGCTGATCGTGCTGCCCGTGCTGATCGCGCTGTACGTCTGGCGTGAGCGTCGCCGCACCGACTATGCGGCGCGCTTCACGACGCCGGGCCTGCTGCCGAACATCGTCGACGCGTCGCCCCACTGGCGGCGGCACCTCCCGCTCGCGGTCCTGCTGATCGCGCTGGCGGCGATGGTCGTCGGCGTGGCGCGCCCGCACGCGATGATGAGCGTCAAACGCGAGGAGGCAACGGCGATCCTCGTCATCGACACGTCGCTGTCGATGAGCGCGGACGATGTCAAGCCGACGCGGCTCGAAGCGGCACGCCGGGAGGCGCGCGCGTTCCTCGACCAGCTGCCGTCGAAGTACCGCTTGGCGATCGTCGGCTTCGCCGGGCGTGCGTACGTCGCGTTGCCGCCGACGGACGATCGCGACCTCGCGGTGAGCGCGCTCCGGAACCTGCACACCGCCGAAGGCACGTCGCTCGGCGACGCCGTGGCGCTCGCGACGAGGATCGCCGGACGGCAGCGCGCATCCGACGGGACGAACCCGCCCGCCGCGATCATCGTCATCTCCGACGGCGCGCAGTTCACGGGCCGGACGTCGCCGGCTGCCGCCGCATTGCGTGCGCGGCAGGCGCACATCCCCGTGTACTCGGTGCTCGTCGGCACGCCGAACGGCGTCATCACCGTTCCGCTCTCCGGCGGGCTCAAGGCGGCGATGCGGGTGCCGACGAGCCCGGACAGGGGGTGCCCTGTCGGCGCTCTGGTTCCGGAGGGTGCCGTGAAGGGCACGCTGGCGCTCGCCGTCCTCCTCGGCGCCGTGGCACTCGGGCCCGGGACGTCCCCCGCCCTCGCCACGAACGAGTGCCGCGGCCTGCAGATCTGCGTCAAGGTCGCCGGGCCGTGGGTGGTCGTGCCGGCCCGGCTGTCCGCGCCCCGGTCGCAGGTCGACTACCAGCTCTCGTGCCCCCGCGGCTTCGTCGCCGGCGGTCTGGACGCCGAGCTGAGCGACCGCGCGATCGACCTCGCCTTCTTCGGCCTGCTCGGCAGCCCGGTCGGCCCGGGGACCACGACCACGCGCTCGGTCGTGTTCCGCGGCGTCTACACGGGCTCGCCGCCGCGCACGCCGACGTTCCGTCCGCACCTCGGCTGCATCCCCGTCGCAGGCGGAGGGACGGGGCCCGTGCCATATCGCAAGCTGCAGGCGCTTCCGCCGGGCCAGCCGACGATCCGGCGCGTGCGGACCGTGCGGCTGCATGCGGGCAGCACGCGCGCGACCGCCGCGTGCGCCGCCGGTGAGCGGCTGCTCTCCGGCTGGCACGCGATCGGCTTCTACACGGCGGCCCCGCCGAGCGCGGCGGTCGTGCAGAGCGTGCGCGCGACGCGGAGCTCGAGCGGCAACCGCGTCGAGGTTCGCGTGAACGCGGGTGCCGCAGTCAACGGAGTACGGGCGATCGTGCAGGTCGGCGCCGTCTGCGGAGGCGGCTCGTGACGTTCGAGCGACCCCTCCTGCTGCTGACGCTGCTGCTCGTCCCGCTCGCGATCGTCCTCTACATGCTGGCGGAGCGGCGGCGCATGCGCTACGCGATCCGCTTCACGAACGTCGACGTGCTGGCCGGCGTCGTGCGCGGCCGCATCTGGCGCCAGTACGTCCCGCTCGTCCTCTTCCTGCTCGCGCTTGCCGCGTTGTGCGTCGGAGTGGCGCGGCCGCAGCGCGAGACGCTCGTGCCCAAGGACCGTGCGACCGTCATCCTGGTGATCGACGTCTCGCGCTCGATGCAGGCCAAGGACGTGAAGCCCTCGCGCATCGGTGCGGCGGCGCAGGCGGTGCGGGTGTTCCTGAAGAAGGTCCCCGACAGATTGCAGGTGGGGCTGATCGCCTTCGCCGGCGACCCCGCCGTCGCCGCGCCGCCGACGGCGGACCACGATCTTGTGCGCCAGGCGCTCGACACGATTCAGTGGTACCCGAGCTTCGGCGGGACGGCGATCGGCGATGCGCTTGCCGAGGCAGTCCGCCTCGGCCAGGAAGCGGCCGGCGGCGGCAACGGCAATCTCGCGTCGGTGACCACGGCGGCGTCCCGGACGACACATGGCCTCGTCTCGATCCTCTTCCTCTCCGACGGAGCGCAGACGCGCGGCCAGCTGCTACCGCTCGAGGGCGCCGACCGCGCGCGCGACGCCGGCATCCCGGTCTACACCGTCGCACTCGGAACGCCGAACGGCACGCTCCAGTTCGGCGGCGGCGGCTCCCCGCGTCCGCCACAGGGCTTTCCCAACGGCTTCGGGTTCGGACGCAACGTGCCGGTGCCGCCCGATCCGGCGACGCTGCACGCGATCGCCAACCGCACCGGCGGGCAGTTCTTCGCCGCGCGCGACGCGGAGTCGCTCAAGAGGGCGTACTCGAAGCTCGGCTCGCGGCTGGGGCGCAAGCCCGGCAAGACGGAGGTCACGTACGGCTTCCTGGCCGTCGCCGCAGGCCTCCTCGTGGCGGCGGGCCTGCTGTCCGCGGCCTGGTCTCCGCGCCTGCCGTAGCACTACGCTTCGCCAATGCGTTGTCCGAACTGCGGGCAGGAGAACCCTGCGGGCGCTCGCTTCTGCTTCTCGTGCGGGAAGCCGTTCGACGAGGCGCCTGCGCGTGAGGAGCGCAAGGTCATCACGGTCGTCTTCGCGGACCTCGTCGGCTTCACGTCGCGTGCCGAGCAGATGGACCCGGAGGACGTCCGAGCGCTGCTGGCGCCCTACCACCAGCGCCTCCGGAACGAGCTGGAGCGCTTCGGCGGGACGGTGGAGAAATTCATCGGCGACGCCGTCGTCGCGCTGTTCGGCGCGCCGACAGCCCACGAGGACGATCCCGAGCGAGCGGTGCGCGCGGCGCTAGCGATCCGCGACTGGGTGCGCGAGGAGGAAGCCGACCTCCAGCTTCGCATCGCGGTCAACACGGGCGAGGCGCTGATCTCCCTCGGCGCGCGACCCGAGGCGGGCGAAGGCATGGCCTCGGGGGACGTGGTGAACACGACGGCGCGGCTGCAGTCGGCGGCGCCCGTGAACGGCGTCCTCGCCGGCGAGGCGACGTGGCGCGCGACGCGCGACCGCATCGACTACGTCGAGCACGAGCCCGTCACGGCGAAAGGCAAGTCCGAACCGGTCCAGGTCTGGGAGGCAGTGCAGGCGAAGTCGCGCCTCGGCATGGATCTCGAGCAGCGCGTGCTCACGCCGCTCGTCGGCCGTGAGCGCGAGCTCGGCGTCGTCTTCGATGCGTTCGACCGTGCGGTGCGTGGGCGTGAGCCGCAGCTCGTGACGCTCGTCGGCGTGCCCGGAATCGGCAAGTCCCGTCTCGTCGCCGAGCTCTTCCAGCGCATCGAGGAGACGCCGGAGCTGATCTGGTGGCGGCAGGGCCGCGCGCTGCCGTACGGATCGGGCGTCAGCTTCTGGGCCGTCGGCGAGATCGTCAAGGCGCAAGCGGGCGTCAACGAGAACGATGCCGCGGCGACCGTTGCGGAGAAGTTGCGCGAGTCGGTGGCGCACGCCGTCGACGCGCACGAGCGCGACTGGGTGCGGCGCCATCTCGAGACGCTGCTCAGTCTCTCGGAGGACGCTGCCGTCGATCGGCAGGAGGCGTTCGCGGCGTGGCGCCGGTATCTCGAGGGACTGGCCGA
>MNJC01000021.1 GCA_001920085.1 Actinobacteria bacterium 13_1_20CM_4_69_9 | reverse complement strand
ATGTTCCACGAGTTGTCCAGCGAGCCGGTGTTCGCGGCCGCCTTCGCCCTGTGGGCGCTGCTCGTCGTGCGCGCGGCGGAGCACCCTTCCGTCCGTCGATTCGTCTGGGTCGGCCTCGGCCTTGCACTGCTGGCGCTGATCCGGCCAGGCAACGCGCTGCTGCTCGTGCTCGCCGTCTTCCCGCTCGTCTTGCCCGCCCCGTGGCGCGCGCGGGTCACGTGGGCGGGCGCTTTCGTGCTCGCCGCCCTCGCGCCGCTCGCAGCATGGGCGGTCCTGAACGGGCTCCGCTTCGACGACTACACGCTGGCGCGCGGCGGCAACGCGATCATCCCGTTCTACCGCGCGTTCATCAGCGACAAGATCGTCTCGCCCGACAACGGGCCTTCATCTCGCAGGCTCGCCGCCGCGGTCAAGGCTCACTTGCTGACGCGCCAGCCGTACAAGGGCTACGGGGTCACCCTCCGGCAGGTGTTCACGAGCGGGAGCTTTCGCATCCACGAGGATCTCTACCTGCTGTCGGACCACGTCTTCGGCTGGAAGTCCAACTACGCGATCGAGCGCAAGGCGGGCATCGAGGCCGTGAAGGCACATCCCGCCACGTATACGTCCGGCGTCCTGCACACGATCTGGCATCAGCTCAGCAGGTCCTACTTCCGCGTGCCCTCGTCCGGGGGCATGTCGACGCCCACTCCCGCGCCGACCGTCGAGCGACAGGGTCGGCGGTTGCCCGCGCCGACCGAGGGCGAGCCCATCCCCGGCGGGCAGGTCGTCTGGATCTCGCGGCCCGACAACGCCATCCGCCAGGTCTGGACGTCGCCGACGCAGTACCACTTCTCATTCCGGACACCCGCGCAGCACCGACGGTTCGACGCGATCGTGAACCGCGTCGACACGCTCGGCGGCAACCTCCCCGATCGCAAAGGGAACGCCCAGCTCTCCCTCCGCCTCGATCAGCTTTCGCGCTGGTTTCCCCGGTCGATCATCTGGATCGCCGTCGGCGCGATCGCGCTCGTGCTGCGCCGGCCTCGCGGCAAGGCCGCACTGTTCACGCTCGCGCTCGCGGCCCTGTTCGTGATCGTCTTCAACGCGCTCGGACTGTTCGCGGACCCGCGCTTCGCATTGCCGGTCGCGCCGGCGTTCGTCTTCTTCGGCGCGTGCGCCCTCGTGGGCCGACGATGACGTCGCGCCTGCGCTGGCTGCCGGCGCTCGTAGGGCTCGCATACGTGATCACGGTCGCAGCCGTCGGGCCCGACCTCGTCCGCGACCTGCACTGGAACACGGACATCTCCGGGCCGCTCACCCTCGCCGAGCGCCTCCGCGGCGCAGGACCGGTGTCGATCCCCCATTTCGGAACGTGGACGACGTACTGGTTCCTGCTGGCGACGCGCGGCCTTCCCGGCCACGAGGATCTCTGGGAGGCGCTGGGCTACGCCTTCACCGTGACCGCGGCGCTGTTGCTCGGGTGGGCGACCGCTCGCGTCGCCGGACGCTGGGCGGGCGTGACGGCCGGAGCCGCGGCGCTGCTCGTGGGCCCGTTCGCCCTCCGCCCGCTGATGACGCTCGTCTACCACGTCACGAATCCGTTCACCGCCGCCGTGCTCGGGGCGTATCTCGTGCTGCTGCCGAGGAGCCGCTCGATCTGGCTCGCCGTCGGCGTCGGGCTGCTCGCGGGTGCCAACGCCGCGTCGGATCCGCTGCTCTGGTTCGCCGGGATCGCTCCGTTCGCACTCGCGGCCGGCCTCCTCGCCCGGCTGATGCGGTCGCGCGCACTCGCGCTACGCGCCGGCGTGACGCTCGGAGTGACGGTCGTCTCGGCGGTCGCGACGAACGTGCTGATGCACGGCCTCGGCTACCGCGTCGTCGGCCTCGATCGCGGTCTCGCGCCGCTCCGCGACCTGCCCGGGAACGTCGTCCACCTCGCACGCACGGCCGCCCTGCTCGGAGGCGCGAACTACTCGTTCGCGCCGGGCTATCCGCGGGAGCCGCTGCGGGCACTCGTCGCGGCGCTGGTGATCGTGGCGATCGCCGCTCCCGTCGCTGCCTTCGTGAAGCTCACGCTCGCGCGTGCCGCGCCGCTGGAACGCGCCTTCGCCTGCTACTGGGGCGCCGCGAGCCTGCTCCTCAGCGCCGTCTTCGTGCTCACCCCGAATGCACGCGCCCTCGGCCCGCCGAGCGCGTACTACCTGCTGACGCTGGCGCTCGCCGCGGGAGCAGGGATCGCACTGCTCGCGGCGCGGTCACGCTCTGCGCAGGTGGCCGTTGCGCTCGGGATAGCCGTGGTCGGAGCCGTCAACATCGCCGGCATCGCGGACGGACGGGCCGGTGGCTCGCCGCCGCTCGCAACGTACGAGCGACCCCTCGTCGAGCTCCTCGAGCGCGAGGGCGTGTCGCGCGGCTACGCGGGCTACTGGGACGCGCAGAACCTCACCTGGCAGACCCGGATGCGGCTGCTCGTCGCTCCCGTGACGCGCTGCACCATGACGCAGCTCTGCCCGTATGACTTCTTCACGATCCGCTCGTGGTACGTGCCGCGCCCCGGCGGCTCGTTCCTTCTGCTCGACGACACGAACGATGTCGTCGCCGGTGCGCCGCCGTTCGTCAGGAACGCCAAGGACTCGCGTCGCTTCGGCCCGCTTACCCTCTACGTCTTCGACTACGACATCGCCCGGCACGTTCGATTGCCGCCCGTCTGATGGAACAACCAGAGCCGACGACCCCGCTGCCGTCTCCCCCGCTGCCGCCGGGGGCTGCGGAGGTCCTGCGCGCGGATCATCCGCTACTCGCCGAGTACACGAGCCGTTACCGCGGACATCCCGCCGCGACCTCGTCGCAATGGAGCCGCGACTACATCAGCAGCAGCATCGACATGCAGCAGTTCCGGGGCCACAGCGGGTACGTGTGGCAGCAGTGGGGCGAGGATGTCTTTCGATACGGCCTCACCACCTACTTCACGCGCCTCCACGACCGGCTGGGGCTGTTCGAGCGGCTCGACGAGGACGGCCTCTTCGGCGCCGAGACGTACGACATCGACGGCGCCCGCATCGGCCGCGACCTGCTCGACTCGATCACCGAGCTCAACTTCCTCGGCGAGGAGCTCGACATCTCCCGGCGCGACTTCACGATCCTCGACATCGGGGCGGGCTACGGGCGTCTGGCGCACCGCGCGACGACTGCGTTTGCGAACGTCGACTATCTCTGCACCGACGTGATCCCGCTGTCGACGTTCCTCTCGCGCTACTACCTCGACTTTCGCGGTGCCACGCGCGCGCGCGTCGTCCCGCTCGACGAGATCGCCGGCGAGCTCGCGGGACGCCACGTCGACCTCGCCGTCAACATCCACAGCTTCTCGGAAGCCCCGATCAGCTCGATCCGGTGGTGGCTCGACCTGATCGCCGAGAACGACGTCGAGCATCTGATGATCGTTCCGAACACCGACACTCGACTGTTGTCGAAGGAGCTCGAAGGGCCGAAGGTCGACCTCAGGCCGCTGATCGAGGCGAAGGGGTTCCGGCTCGCGCGCATGCGACCGAAATACCCGTCGGAGTTCGTTCAGCGGCACGGGATTCACGGTCGGTTTCCCATGTACTACTTTCTGTTCGCGCGTCGCTGACCAGACCGCGACGTAGCAGCAGGAGGGAACCGAGGAGCCCCGCCGCGAGCACGATCGCGGTCGCGATCCCCGCGGGCGAGCGCAGCCCGTGCAAGGCATAGAGCGGCATCGGGCGATCGAGCCACATCTGCTCGTGCTGGCACGCGTTCCACTTCGCCTCGCCGCCGCGCCACGGAGCGTCGCAGCGGGGGCTCGGCTGGTCGAAGAAGCGGTCGGTCGCGTGCGGCCGCCACATGTGGCCGACGTGCGGCAGGGTGAAGACGAAGCCGACGGCGAAGACGAGCGCGAGCCCCCAGAGCGGCGTCAGCACGCGCCTGGCGATCCGGCCGAGCGGCTCCCCGTACGCGACCAGGGCGATCAACGCCAGCGGCAGCCCCCATGGCAGGAACAGCCGCGGGCCGTAGCCCGCCCAGCCGAACGGCGTCCACCAGGAGGCGAATCCGAAGATCAGGCCGGCGATGACGAAAGCGAGCACGACCGCCGGCCGGCCCCAGACACCGCGCCGTCGCCACACGAGCGGCAGTAGGCAGGCGGTCAGCACCAGCACGCTCACGGTGGGCCAGAACACGAACATCCCGCCGCTTGGCGATACGAGCAGCCCGGCTGCGTACTCGAGCTGCCGTCCGGTTCCGTTCGTGTGGAGCTGTTTCTCGAACAGGTTCGGGTTGAGCACCTTGCCGAACCGCACTTCGTTGAAGAGCGAGGCGAGGATGAACGCGACGGCGATTCCGCCTGCGCCCCAGAGCAGGTGAGCCCGGATCGGCTTGCGCGTGGCGGCGAGCGGCTCGGCGGCGGTCGTCCGCGTGTACCAGATCAGCGGGCTCGTCAGGACGATGAACAGGAAGCCCCAGAACCAGGCCCGCTGGCCGATCCGAGCGAGCGTGATCCACGCGACGCCGATCGCGCCGACCACGCCGGCGACGTTGAGGAGCTCGAGGATCCGCTCGCGCGCCGGATGGCCGTTCGCGCCGAGCTTGATCGTGATCACATCGGGCACGTGCTGCATGAGCGGCCAGTCGCCGATCGGGCTCATCAACCCCCAGTAGTTGAGCTTGCCGGTGTAGCCGCACGCCGAGTAGTCGTGCTGAGAGAGACAGGTGAGGAACGCGTTGCTCCCGTCGAGCACGAACGGTGTGTCGCCGGCGACCCAGAAGTAGGCGATCCAGACGACGACGAAGAAGCCGAGGCAGCTGAGCGCCGCGAGCGCCGCCGGTGAGAGGAGCCTCGCCCTCATACGGCCGTCGCGATCGCCTCGGCGACGCGGTCCGCCGCCCGGCCGTCGATCTCCCCGAGCACGAGCCGCACCACGCGGGCACGCTCGGCCGCGAGCTCGCCGGGCCGCTCCAGCGCGCGCTCGACTCCGGAGACGACCTCGTCGAACGACGTCGCGCGATAAAAAGCGGTCGAGTCGAAGAGCGGCTTGTAGTGCTCGCCGCTGACGTTCTTCGCGGCCCAGCTCTCACCGGGCGGAGCGCCTTCGTCCCAGAGCGTGCACACCGCCGGACGGTCGTTCGCCAGCGCATCGAGGAGGATCGTTCCGGCGTTCGTGACGACCGCGTCGCAATGCTGCAGCAGGACGGCGAGCGTCCCGAGATCACTGAAGGTCGGCTCCTGCACGGCCGCATCCGGCTCCGAGAGCGCGGCTGCGAACCGGTCCCGCCACTCACGGTCGCGTGGGTGCGGACGGAAGAGCAGCGAAAAGCGCTCGCGGCCGTTCTCCTTCCACCAGCCGACAAGGCGGTCGACGAAGTTCGCCTCGTACGGTGCGTTCGTGGGGGTGTTCCCCATCACCATCACCACGCGACGGGTCGGGTCGAGACCAAGGTGCTCCAGTATCGCCTCGTACTCGGACCGCGGTCGCGGACGATGGAAGACGTCGGTCTGGGGCCAGCCGGTGACGGCGACGCGGGCGCCGTCGATGCCGTGGTGGCGCACCAGGTCGGAGCGCATGGCGTCGTTCTGGACGACGTACCGGCGCGCAGAGGGCGCGACGATCCCCTTGCCGACCGTGTGGTCCCAGCTGGCGATGTGCCCGACCAGCGGCAGTCCATAGCGACGTGCGGCGATCACGAACGGTACGACGGAGTGCATCTGCAAGTTGGCGAGCACGATCGCCGGCCGTTCGCTTCGGGCCCGGTCGCGCAGCGCCCGTGGGAGGTAGCGGTTCCGTCCGTAGTGCCACCGGGCCATCAGCCCGTCGAGCAGGCGCCAGCGTGGGAGCGGGCCTGCGAGGGTCGGGTCGAGGAACCAGTTCGGGTGACCGGGCCGCATGCGCTGACGGTGAAAGCCGTGGCGCAGGCTGTGCCGGAGCGAGAGGGGATAGAAGCCGATTCGCCGGTCGAGCCACCCGTCGACCCTGCGCCAGAGCCGTTCGAAGGGCGACGCCGGCACCGAGACGAGATCGTCGCGGGTGGTCCTCCGGACGCCCGGTGCGCGAGCCGTCCACCCGGCAGCACCGTCCTCCACGATCAACTCGAGCCGGTCACCGAGACGCGCGTGAAGCTTCGCCACGATGCCGGTGTCGAAGAAGAGCCGCGTCGAGAAGGGATCCGGCAGGACGAGCCAGACGGGCGTCACGAGCTCGCGCGAGCGCGCAGCGCGAGCGCAATGCGGTCGGCGAGGGACGCGCCATCCAGGCCGTGGAAGCGCAGGGCCTCGCCAGGCGTCCCGCACGCAGGCCAGCCCTCGACGCCGAAGACCGTCACCGCGCGCCCGTCCAGCGCGCGCCGCACGCTGTCGCCGAGCGCGCCGACCGGCGCGTGGTCCTCGAGCACGAACACGTCGCCGAACGGCTCCGCCAGCTCTGAGACCCACTCGACGTCGGCGCGGTTGAGCCAGGGCATGTTCACTACCTGGAGCCGCCCGTCCAGCAGCTCGGCCGCCGTCAGCGCCTCGTGGAGCATCACCGGCCCGTACGCGAGCAGCAGCGCGTCGGTGCCGTCGTGGATGACCGCGCCGCGACCGACGGCAGCCTCCGGCAACTCGAGGCGACGCGGCGACGGCCCGATCGCGAGGCGGATCGCAACGTTCCCGGCGGCGTCGTCGACGGCCCAGCGGACCAGCGCGCGCGTCTCGTCGGCGTTGCCCGGCTGCACGATCGTCATGTTCGCTGCGAACGAGTTGACGACCGGGAGCAGTCCCTGCCGCGCCATCCCGGCGGCGGCGGACACCATGTCCTGCTCGGCGATCCCGGACTCGTGGAAGCGCTCGGGATGCGCGAGCTCGAATGGACGGATGCGGCAGTCCGAGGCGAGATCGGCGTCGAGGACGACGAGGTGCGGGTGATCGTCCGCGAGCTCGAGCAGCGCGTCGCCGTAGGCGGCGGCGACGTATTCGTCCGTGACGCGTGTACGCGTCGTGATCCCGGACTCGGGCTCTCCGATGCTGCCTTCGCCGATCGCGTCGACGGCCGCGAGGCGCAGATCCGGGAGCCGCTCGCGGATACGCGCCAGGAGCTCAGCATGCGCCCGCGCGAAGGAGTCGTCGTCGGGTGCGCCCGCGTGCCAGCGGTAGGTCCCGCCCCCTTCGCTCAGCGCCTGCGGATGTTCCATGAACGACACGCCCTTGCCCTTCACCGTGCGCGCGACGAGCGCCTTCGGCATGTCGCCGGCGGCGTGGAGCTCCGCGAACACTCGTGCGAGCTCGTCGTGATCGTGGCCGTCGCACGTCGCGACGTGCCAGCCGAAGGCACGCAGCTTCGCCTCGATGTCGCCGAGCGGCAGGATCTCGTCGGTCAGCTTGTCGGACTGCAGCTCGTTGCGGTCGACGACGACCCAGAGGTTGCCGAGCGAGTGGGCGGCCGCGGCCTGCAGCCCCTCGAAGTTCTGGCCCTCCTGGAGCTCGCCGTCGCCGGTCATCACGACCACCCGGCCGCCTCGTCCCAGGAACCGCTTCGCCCACGCAATGCCGCGGCCCTTCGAGATCCCCATGCCCAACGAGCCCGAGTTCGCCTCGATGCCCGGCACGCCGACGTCGGGATGCCCGTCGAGCCCGCCGAGACGTCGTAGTCGCAGGAGCTGTTCGGGTGGCAGGACGCCGAGCGCGTGCAAGACGGCGTACAGCCCTGGAACGTCGTGCCCTTTCGATGAGAAGTAGACGTCGCGATCGGGATGGTCGAATCCGAGTGCCGCGGTGTTCAGCTCGCGATAGAAGAGGTGGACGACGACGTCCATCGCGCTGAAGCTCGAGCCGAGATGCCCGGAGCCTGCGCGCTTGACGGCGACGAGAGCGTTTGCACGACACATGTCCGCGAGCAGCGGCAGGTCGTCGAGCGCGCGTGCGCGCTCGAGCTCTTCGCGTGGGATCAGCTTCAGCTCCACGGGTGTGCCTCCAGCACCTCCTCGTTCACCTCGGCGCCCCAGCCGGGCGCGGTCGGGATCGTGAGCACGCCGTCGTCGATCTGCGGCACGCGCGTCGTCAGCTCTTCGCGCCAGGGGACGTCGTCGACGTCGACCTCCAGGATGCGCACGTTCGGGACGGCGGCGCACCACTGTGCGGAGATGAACGTCGCGAGGTGGCTGTAGTAGTTGTGCGGGGCGCAATTGACCTCGAACGTCTCCGCGAGGTCGGCGATCTTCTTCGCCTGGTGGAAGCCGTTCCAGATCACGTCGACGGACGCGACGTCCATGGCGGCGGCCTCGAAGAACGGCCGAAACCCCCGGTTCGTGTAGAGGTTCTCGCCCGAGCACACGGGCATCGCTGCCGCGGCGCGGATCGCGCCCAGCGAGACGGGATCGAATGCGTCGACCTCGAGCCACATCAACCCCTGCCGGGAGAGTGCGCGCGCGATCCGCAGCACCCCTTCGGCGGTGAGGTTGAAGTTGAGATCGACGATCGGCTCGGCCTTTCCCCCGGTTCCCGCTGCGAACGCCTCGATCAGGCGGACCAGCGCCTCCTCCAGCTCGGACGACGGGTTTCGGTCGAGCCCGTCTCCCTGGAAGCCCGGCATCAGCACCTGAGGCTCCTCGCCCGGCACGACGATGTTCGTCTTGAACGCCCTGAATCCGCGCTCGACCACCTCGCGCCCGAGCGCCGTCACGTCGTCGTACGACGCCAGCTTCGGCGTCTTCGTCACCTCCCACGCCCGCGCGCGAGTCGTTCCGCAATGCGACCAGTAGACCTCGACGGTGTCGCGGGTCGGGCCGCCGAAGAGCTCGTACACCGGCACTCCGAGCGCCTTCGCCTTCAGGTCGAGCAGCGCGTTCTCGATGCCGCCGATCGCCTTCTGGATCACGGAGCCGGGGCTCTGCCTGGTGGCGCGGAAGAGATCCCAGACGATCCGCTCGACGGCGCGGGGGTCGCGGCCGACGACGTTCGGCGCCAGGTCCTGCACGATGCCCGCGAGGCCGTGCGGCGAGCCGTGCGAGTCCGTGATCTCGGCCCAGCCGACGGCGCCGTCGTCGGTCGTCGCCTTGAGGAAGATCCACGGGCGCCAGCCGGCGTCGCAATACAGCGTCTCGACCTGCACGACCTTCATCGCGGCAAGGTTACGTCCGGGAGCGAGACGTCCCCGGCGTCGAGGAGCCGCCGCGCGCGATCCCAGTCCTCCTCGTCGTCGATGTTGAAGCCCTCGTAGCCGTCGGTCAGGTACGGGGCGACGACCTTTCCCTCGCGCGTGCCCGTCTGGGACACGACGCGCGTCCACGCGACCTCGAGCGCGCTGTTCTGGACGTAGACCTCCGGCAGCGCCTGGTACTGGCCCGCATGCCAGGCGACGTCCAGATGCGCCTGCTCGAGCAGCGGCCGCATCGTCCGGCCTTCGAGCATCCACATCTTCCCCGGGTGTTGCTTGACGAGCTCGACGGCGCGGATCGAATCCGCTTCGGGCGTCGCGAGCAGCTGCTCGAGGCCGCGCCGCAGGACGTCCGGCCCGCGGAAGGGGTTCGTCGCGCGGACGATCGCGAACAGGTCGTAGTGAGCGTCGAGCTGGTCGAGCGCGTGCTTGATCCATTCGATGTCGGGTGAGGTCGCCGTCGCGAGCTCGCTCGGGCGCAGGAACGGCACGTCCGCTCCGTAGCGCTGCGCAACCTCGGCGATCTTGCCGCTGTCCGTGGAGCACAGGACGCGGTCGAAGATCTCTGCCTGCCGTGCGGCCGCGATCGCGTACGCGAGCAGCGGGTGGCCGGCGAGCGGCCGGATGTTCTTCTCGCGCACGCGCTCCGATCCGGAGCGCGCGGGGATCAGCGCAACGACGCTCGGCATGCCTCGTCGTACATCTGCGCGAGCACGGGAGTGTCGACGCCGAGGCGCCGTCCTGCGCGGACGGCTGCGCCGGCGATCGCGTCGAGCTCCGACGGAACTCCGGCGGCGATGTCACGCGCGGTCGAGCTCGTCAACAGCGGCGGCATGGCCTCGATGATCTCCCATTCCGCGTCGGGCGAGAGCGTCACGCCGTCCGCGGCCGCGACTGCGCAGGTTTCCTCGATCGCCGCCCGCAGACGTCCGCGCCACTCCGGGTCGCTCCGGAGCTCGCCGATCGGCCGCTGGGTGACGGACGTCGCCGCAGCCGTCGGCGCCTGGCGAGCGAGCTTCTCCCAGAGCACCTCGGCCGCGCTGCCGTTTTCGCGAACCTCCACGCCGGATCGCCGCAGCAGCTCGACCGGCGCGCCCGAGGCGACCGTCATCACGACGCCCGGCGTCGGCTGCACCACCACACCCGGACGTTCGAGCCACGCCTCGATGCGCCCGATGCTGGCGCCGACGACCGTCGTGTCCGGAAGGCGTTCCCGCAGTGTCTGCATGTGCTCGATCCCGTTGAGGAGCGGCACCGCGAAGCGAGGGGCGGCCTCGACGCGCTCGAGCGCTTCTTCGAGCGCCGGCGCCTTGACGGTCACGAGCAGCAGCTCGACCTGCTCCGACAGCTCCGTCACGACCTGGGGCCGGACCGTGTGCACCTTTTCGCCCTGTCTTAGGGACAGTCCCTCAGACCTGATCACTGCGGCCGTGGCCGGACGGGCTATGCAGACGACGTCGATCCCGGCCTCCATGAGCCCGACGGTGAGCACGCCGCCGACGGCGCCGGGACCGAGCACGGCAACGGTCACGTCTGCGCGGGATCCGCGATGA
>MNJC01000082.1 GCA_001920085.1 Actinobacteria bacterium 13_1_20CM_4_69_9 | reverse complement strand
GACGTCCGAGGACGGCGCCATCCGCAAGCTCGTCGTCACCTTCGATCGAGGAGTGACCTGGGACTGATGGCCGAGTACCTGCACACGATGCTGCGCATCACCGATCCCGAGAAGAGCCGCAAGTTCTACGAGGCGCTCGGGTTCACCTTCAGCCGCGACATGGACATCGTCCGAAACGGCGAGCGCGAGGCGACGAACTACTTCTACTCGATGGGCGATCACGAGAACGTGCTCGAGCTGACGTTCAACCACGACGGTCGCACGTACGACCTCGGCGACGCGTACGGGCACATCGCGGTCGGCGTCGACGACCTCGCGCAGACGCTTGCCGAGCTGAAGGGCCAGGGCATCGAGGCCGAGCGCGAGCCGTACCGCGTGCGTGAGGGCGGCTCACTGATCTGCTTCGTGCGCGACCCGGATCAGTACCGCGTCGAGCTGATCGACCGCAGCGGCGCGTAGCTAGCGGCCGATGGCGATCAGCTCGGCGACGACGTCGTCGAGCGGTCGCGACGCGTCGACCTCGTGCGTGCAGCTTCTTCGCAACAGGGGCTCGACCTCTCCCAAATGCGCGAGGATCGAGCGGCGTTCCTCGGCAGACTTCCCATAGTCGTTCGTGCTTCTGTGCTCGATGCGGTCGAGTAGCACCTCCGCAGGTGCGCTCAGAAGCACGATCGCGTCGAACTGCGGATAGAACCTGACCTGATTCGAGACCGTTCCGGAGACGTACAGCGTTCGCTCGCGCGTGCGGGCGAGCAGCTCGGCGATGCGGTCCTCGCGCCAGACGTACCCGCCTTCGTCGTCGGACCACTCGGTCCAGCCGGCCTCGTCCGTGTCCACGACTTCGAAACCGCGCTTCCGGAGCTCGGCGAGCGCGGTGGACTTGCCGGTGCCCGACATGCCGGTGACGAGGATCGTCCGCGCCGCGTTCAGCTTCGGTTCTCGCGATGCTGCGACGCGCCTTCGAGCGCGTGGAGCCATGGCTCGCGCCGCTTGATCCAGATCTCGGCCTCCGGCTCGAGCTCGAACGGCGCGTCGTCCAGCGAGCCGATCCTGATCTCGACGACGTCGTCGTCGAGGCACAGCAAGCGTGAGCCGCAGCGCGGGCAGAAGCTGCGGCCCTCGAACGTCGCGAGCTCGCCCTCGAGGTCGAATCGCTCGCGCGGCCATTGCGCGTAGACCGTGAAGGCACTGCCGGACTCCTTCCGGCAATCGGCGCAGTGGCAGCGCCCGACGTGCATCGGCTCGCCGCGGACGCTGTACCGGATCGCGCCGCAGAGGCAGCCGCCGGTTCGGGTGCGCTGCTGTTCGTTCACATCAGCTGCGGTCGTTGCACTGTCGGCACATTCCCGGCACACCCACGCTCGAATCTCTTCGTTACGTTGCCTGACATGGCGACGAAGACAGCACGATCGAAGGCAATCGCGACCCCGTGGGGCGGTGCGCATGCAGTCGAGCAGCTGACGCTCCCACAGCGAGCGGGCGAGAAGCGCTTCGCGACGCTCGTGCAGCTGCTCGAGACCGACAAGGGCGAGCGCATGGTGCGCTTCGCCTACACGACCGACGGCGTGAGCAGGCGCGGGCCGGTGACGCTCAAGCGACGCGACCTCGAGCGGCTGCGAGCCGCGCTCGCAGAGCATCCGGGCCTCGCGGAAGCCCTTCTGGGCGGTGGTGCCTAGACGGCGGCCAGCGCGCGCTCGCGGGCGGACTCGACGAGCGACGAGAGGATCAGCGCGCCGTCCGCCGAGCCCAGGAGCGGGTCGACGGCGTGCTCGGGATGCGGCATCAGCCCCATCACGTTGCCCCGCTCGTTGACCACGCCCGCCACCTCATCGAGAGAACCGTTCACCGGCTCCCGGTAACGCAGGACGATCTGTCGTCGCGCCTCGAGCTCGGCGTAGAGCTCGTCGTCTGCGTACCAGTTTCCCTCGCCGTGCTTGACGGGGATGGTGAGCACGCGTCCCTCCTCGCAGCGCGTCGTGAACGGGGTGTCGCTGCGCTCGACAAGGACCGGGACGTCACGGCAGACGAACGACAGCGACTCGTTGCGGCGCAGCACGCCCGGGAGCAGGCCGGCCTCGCAGAGGATCTGGAAGCCGTTGCAGATGCCGAGGACGAGACCGCCTGCGGATGCGAACTCGACGACGGCCTCCATCGCGGGCGCGAACCGCGCGATCGCGCCGCAGCGGAGGTAGTCGCCATACGAGAACCCGCCCGGGAGGACGACCGCGTCGAGGTCCGGCAGCTCGGTCTCGGTGTGCCACACGAAGAGCGCCTCCGCGTCGAGCGCCGACAGCGCCCACAGCGCGTCGCGGTCGTCGCAGGCGCCGGGGAAGCGAACGACGCCGATCCGCGGTTGCGGGCTCGTCACGCCTGCGGCTCCGCAAGCTCGATCTCGTAGCTCTCGATCAACGGGTTCGCCAGCAGCTGCTCGCACATCCGCTCCACCTCGGCGCGTGCGGCCGCCGCGTCGGCGGCGTCGACGTCCAGGTCGACCACCCGGCCGATGCGCGCGCCGCCGACCGAGAAGCCGAGCTGCCGCAGCGACGATTCGACGGCCTGTCCCTGCGGATCGAGGATGCCCTGCTTGGGCCGCACGAGGACGGTCGCCTTCACCGCAACACCACCTCCGGATCGGCGAGGTAGTCGTCGAAGTCCAGCTCGGTGAGCCGCTCGAACGCCTCGACGTAGCGCGCGCGGGTGCCGGCGACGACATCGTCCGGCAGCTCGGGACCCGGGTCGGTCTTGTCCCAGCCGAGCGACTCGCAGTAGTCGCGCGCGTACTGCTTGTCGAACGACGGCTGCGGCCCGCCGGCGGTGTATCCATCCAGCGGCCAGAAGCGCGAGGAGTCCGGGGTGAGCGCCTCGTCGCCGAGCACCAGCCTGCGCCCTTCGTCGAGCCCGAACTCGAATTTCGTGTCGGCGATGATGATCCCGCGTGCGCGTGCATGCTCCGCCGCGGACCGGTAGAGCGCGATCGACACGCGCTCGACCTCGGCGAAGAGCTCGTCGCCGACGAGCTCGGCGGCCTGCCGGCGGTCGATGTTCTCGTCGTGCCCGGTCGTCGCCTTCGTGGCCGGCGTGAAGATCGGCTCCGGCAGTTGCGCCGACTCCGTCAGGCCCGAAGGCAAGGCGTGTCCGCAGACCGCTCCCGTCGCGGCGTAGTCCTTCCAGCCGGAACCGGACAGGTAGCCGCGCACGACACACTCGATCGGGAGCATCTCGAGCCGGCGGCACTCGGTCGAGCGGCCGTCGGCGCGCAGCGCGAGCAGGTGATTCGCGCAGACGTCGCCGGTACGCGCGAACCAGAACGCGGAGAGGCCGGTGAGAACGCGGCCTTTGTCGGGAATCTCGGTCGGCAGGACGACGTCGAAGGTCGAGATGCGGTCGCTCGCGACGAGGAGCAGGCGGTCGTCGTCGAGGGCGTACAGCTCGCGGACCTTGCCGCTGCCGACGTGCAGGGCGGCTTCAGGCATGAATCGGTTCCTCCTTCTGGACGAGGGCGTGCAGGCGGTCGAAGACGGTGTCGACATGACGGACGGTCGCGTCCAGGTCGAAGACGGCGTCGAGGTCGACGCGGCCGGCGAGCTCGCCGTCCGCCCGGACGAGCTCGGTGAAGTCGGTCTCTTCTTCCCAGGCGCGCATCGCGTGGTCCTGCACCGCGCGATACGCCTCATCGCGCGGCAGGCCGGACTCGACGAGCGCTAGCAGCAGGCGGTGGCTGAAGAAGAGGCCATGGCTCGCGTCCAGGTTGCGGCGCGTCCGCGCGGGATAGACGACGAGCCCCGCGACGATCCAGTGGAAACGGTCGAGCATGTAGTAGGCCGCAGATGCGCTCGGCGACTTTCGGGTTGCGCTTGTGCGGCATTGCGGACGACCCCTTCATGCCGGCGGCGAATGGTTCCTCGACCTCGCGCACCTCCGTGCGCGCGAGGTGGCGGATCTCCGTCGCGAAGCGCTCGAGCGAGGTCGCGGCCAGCGCCAGCGCGCCGAGGAGCTCCGCGTGACGGTCGCGCGCGATCACCTGCGTCGAGAGCGGGTCGGGCTCGAGGCCGAGCCGCTCGCACGCGATCCGCTCGACCTCGGGGTCGAGCTGCGCGTACGTTCCGACCGTTCCCGACAGCTGGCCGACGCGGTTCGTCTCGAGTGCGTGCTCGAGTCGCGTGCGCGCTCGGTCGAGCTCGAACGCCCAGCCGCAGAGCTTCCAACCGAAGGTCGTCGGCTCGGCGTGGATGCCGTGCGAGCGTCCGATGCAGATCGTCGTGCGGTGCGTTTCGGCCTGCGTCACCACCGCCTCGAGCGACCGATCGATGCCGGCGAGGATGAGGCGCCCGGCGTCCTCGATCTGGAGCGACAGCGCCGTGTCGACGACGTCGGAGGATGTCAGCCCGAAGTGGACCCAGCGCCCGGGCGGCCCGAGTTGCTCGGCGACGGCGTCGACGAATGCGGCCACATCGTGGTCGGTGACGCGCTCGATCTCGGCCACGCGCTCTGGCGAGGGCGGCACGGCGCGTGCGCGGATGTCGGCCACGTCGCCGGTCGGTACGGCGCCGACTTCGGCCCACGCCTCGAGCGCGGCCAGCTCCACTTCCAGCCAGCGCCCGAGCCTGCTCTCGTCCGACCAGATCTTGGCCATGGCCGGGCGGGCGTAGCGCGCGATCACCGGTGTGCAGTCTAGAGAGGGGTCAGGAGGGCGGTCCCAGGATTCTCGCGGCGAGGACGGCCGCGTTCTTGGCGCTGTCGACACCGACGCACGCGACCGGCACTCCGGGCGGCATCTGGACGATGGAGAGCAGCGCGTCGAGACCGTCGAGGACGCTCTTCGAGGACCGCAGCGGCACGCCGATCACGGGCAGGTCGGTGTGCGCGGCGAGCACGCCCGGCAGCGCCGCCGCGAGCCCTGCGCCGGCGATCAGCACACGCAGGCCGCGCTCGCGCGCGGTGCGTCCGTACTCGGCCACGGCGTCGGGCTGACGATGCGCCGAGCGGACCTCGAACTCGTGCGGGATCCCCCTCGCGTCCAGCTCGTCGAGCGCGTCCTGCATCCGCTCGCGGTCGGACTCGGAGCCGACGACGATGCCGACGACGGGGTCAGACATGTGTGACGGCGGCGATGTCTCGACGGTAGCGCATGCTCGGGAACGAAATCAGCTCGCACGCCGCGTAGGCGCGGTCACGCGCCGCCGCCACGTTCGAGTCGACTCCGGTGACGTTCAGGATGCGCCCGCCGTTCGTGACGATCCGGTCGTTCTTGAGGGCCGTCCCGGCGTGGAACACGAGTGCTCCCGTCGCCTCGGCGTCCGCGATTCCGTCGATCGGCGTGCCGACATCGCCCGCGGCGGGATAGTCGCCCGCTGCGAGCACGACGGTGACCGCAGCGTTCTCGCCGACGCCCACGCTCGTCGCGGACAGGTCGCCCCGCGCGGCGGCGACGAGGAGCTCGAGGAGGTCGCCGTCGAGTCGCGCTCTCGATGTCCGCGGCCACGGGCGAGTACGAGCCCATGCCACCCGTGTTCGGGCCCTGGTCGTCCTCGCCGATGCGCTTGAAGTCCTGAACGGCCGGCAGCGGCAGCGCGCGCACGCCGTCGCAGAGCGCGAACACCGAGACCTCCTCGCCCTCGAGCAGCTCCTCGATCACGATCGAGTCGCCGAAGGTCGCCGCAGAGAGCAAGGCTTCGTCGAGCTCCTCCTGTGTGTGGCAGACGAAGACGCCCTTGCCCGCAGCGAGCCCGTCGGCCTTGATCACGCACGGCGCACGTGCGACCGAAAGGGACTCCGCGGTCGGGACGTCGGCCGCCCTCATCACCTCCTTGGCGAACGACTTGGAGCCCTCGATCCGCGCAGCTCCGGCGCTCGGGCCGAAGACGGCGACGCCGAGATGGCGGAGCTCGTCCGCGACGCCCGCAACGAGCGGAGCTTCCGGGCCGACGACCACGAGGTCGATCTCCAGCGCGCCGGCAAGCCCGAGCAAGCCTTCTCCGTCCTCGGCGCGCACGGGATGGCAGCGGCCGAGCCGTGCGATTCCGGGGTTCCCCGGCGCCGCGTGCAGCTCCTCGAGAGTGGAGGCCTGGCTGAGCTTCCACGCGAGCGCGTGCTCGCGTCCGCCGGAACCGACCAGCAGCACCCTCACACACCGAGTTTAGAAGGGCGCCGGACGGCGTAAGGTACGGAGCGATGCTCGAGCCCGGACTCGATCGCCACGAGTGGGAGAGCCGCTGGTCGTCCCTCGAGGAGGACCTCGAGGAGTCGCCGCGCGACGTCCTGCCCGAGCTCGACGAGCTGGTCCAGGAGATGCTCGAGGAGCGCGGCTACGCGATCGAGGATCCCGTCGTGCGCGAGGGCGACGGCCGCGACGTCGTCGCCGACTTCCTCGCGGCACGAGAGATCACACGGCTCCTCGCCGGCGATCCCGACGCCGTCTCGGCGGGCGATGTCGCGCTCGCGGTCAACAACTACCGCGAGGTTTACGAGTTCCTGCTCGAGGCAGGCGCGCCTTAATCGTCCCGTTCGAGCGGCGTCACACCGATGGCTTCCGCTCGCTCGTCCAGGACACGCTGCGCGAGTTCGGCTTCGAGCCGGACCCGGGGCTCGACGGCGACCTCGACGATCCGGGGGCCTCGTACGCCGCGCTTTGGATCGCGGAGGATGGGGGCGACGTCGTCGGATCGGCGGCGCTTCGCGACCTCGGCAACAGCACGGTCGAGCTGAAGCGGATGTACCTCCGTCCCGACGCGCGCGGTCGCGGCCTCGGCCGGGAGCTGCTCGGGATCGCGCTCGACTGGGCGCGCGCACACGACATGAGCGCGGTCCGCCTCGACACGAGCGAACGCATGGTTGCTGCGCGGCGCCTCTACGAGGCCCACGGCTTCGCGCGTATGCCCGGGGACGCGCCGCGGCAGGGCCAGTGCCGTTTGCTGTACGAGCTGCGCCTGTCCTAGTGCAGCGCGACGACGCGCTCGCGCTCGGCGCCGGTGCCGACCAGCGAGATCTCCACGCCGAGCTGGTGCTCGACGAAGTCGACGTAGGCGCGTGCGGCGTCCGGCAAGCCGTCGGTGATCGGCTCCTGCCAGCCGGACAGCGTCTCGTAGACGGGCCTGCAGTGGTGGAAGTCGCTCTGGTGGGCCGGGAACTCGTTGGTCTCGCTCCCGTCCCGCAGCCGGTACGCGACGCACACGGGGACCTCGGCGAAGGCGGAGAGCACGTCGAGCTTCGTCAGCGCCAGTGACGTGATCCCGTTCAGCCGGACCGCGTAGCGCAGCGCGACGAGGTCGAGCCAGCCGCAGCGCCGCGTGCGGCCGGTGACCGTGCCGACCTCGCCGCCGAGCTCCTGCACGCGGCGCTGGTCAGGCCCCTCGATCTCCGTCGGAAACGGCCCCTCGCCGACCCGGGTGACGTACGCCTTCGCGACGCCGACGACGCGGTCGATCCGATTCGGGCCGATGCCGACGCCGGTCGCCGCGTTTGCGGCGACCGTGCTCGACGACGTCACGAACGGATACGTCCCGTGGTCGAGGTCGAGCAGCGTGCCCTGGCCGCCCTCGAGGAGCACCTTGCGCCCATCGTGCAGGGCGCGGTCGACGAGGAGGGACGTGTCGGCGACGTAGTTCCGCAGGCGCCGGGCGTACGACTCGTACCGCTCGGCGAGCTCGTCGAGCTCGAGGGGGTCGACGCCGTAGACGCGCTCGAGCCAGACGTTCTTCTCGGCGAGCGCGACCTCGATCTTCTGGCGCAGGATCTTGGGGTCGAGCACGTCCTGAACGCGAATGCCGATCCGCGCAGCCTTGTCCGCGTAGCAGGGGCCGATGCCGCGGCGTGTGGTTCCGATCTGCAGCTTCCCCAGGCGCCGCTCCGACGCCTGGTCGAGCGCGACGTGCCAAGGCATGATCAGGTGCGTCTCGCCCGACACGTGCACGTCGGCGGTGGACTGGCCGCGGGACTCGAGCTCGTCGACTTCGTTGAGGAACACCTCGGGATCGAGCACGCAGCCGGCGCCGATGACGCAGGTCTTGCCGCGGATCACGCCGCTCGGGATCTGCCGGATCTTGAACGTCTCCTCGCCGACGACGATGGTGTGCCCGGCGTTGGGGCCGCCCTGGTAGCGGCAGACGATGTCGGAGTCGAGCGCCAGCAGATCGACGATCTTGCCTTTTCCTTCGTCACCCCACTGCGCACCGACAATCACGGTCGCGGGCACGGCGAAGGAGTCTGCCAGAGTGCCCCGATGTCGATCCCGGTCGCGCTGCTGGTCTTTGCCGGTGCATTCGCCCTGACGGTCGCCTCGAGTGTCGTGCTCGCGCGAGAGCTCGACCGGATCGGTGAGCGGCTGGGCTTCTCCGAGGCGCTGCTCGGGATCGTGACCGCGCTCGGCGCCGATGCCCCGGAGATCGCCTCCGCCGTCGCTGCGATCGTGGCCGGCCACGAGGACACGGGCGTCGGAGTCGTCGTCGGCTCGAACGTCTTCAACCTCGCGGGGTTGCTCGGGGTGTCGGCGTTGATCGCCGGCCCAGTCCGGATTCACGCGCATGGGCTGGTGCTGACGGGTGGGGTCCCGATCGCGGTCGCCATCATCGGGGGGCTCGTGGCGGTCGGCGTCCTACCCGGTGCTGCCGGCTTCATCCTCGCCCTGCTCGCCTTGGCGCCATACGTGACGGTGTCCGCGCTCCACGCGCGGGCCCGCGCGCGCCTACCCCACTTCCTTCGCGAAGCCGTCGTCGAGGAGCAGCAGGACGCGCGGCGCGACGAGTTCGCGCGGCCGGCCACCGGCGTCGATGCGCTCGCCGTGGTCCCTGCGCTCGCCGCCGTCGTCGGTGGCGCCTACGGCATGGTCGCGGCCGCGCAATCGCTCGCCGACCGCTGGGACGTGTCCGACGTCGTCATCGGCGCGCTGGTGCTCGCCGCGCTGACGAGCATCCCCAACCTGATCGCCGCCGTGAGGTTGGCGCGACACGGTCGTGGGGCCGCCTGCGTGAGCGAGTCGCTCAACTCGAACAACGCGAACATCCTCATCGGGCTCTGCATTCCGGCGCTCTTCCTCGGCCTCGGTTCGGCGAGCGGCATCGAGGTCTTCGCCGCCTGCTGGATGGTCGGGATGACGGCCGTCGCGGTCGCGCTCGGCTTCGGCCGGGGCCTGACGCGCCGCGAGGGCGCGGCGATCATCGCGCTCTACGTGGTGTTCGCAGTGGTCGTCGCCGCTGCCTAGGTCTTACACCTAGCGCCCGTCGCGCTCGACTCGGATCGAGTGCCCGCGGGGACACTCGATCGTGGTGCGCAGGTGGTCGAGCGAAAGGTTTGCCTGCACCGAGGGAAACAGCTCGCCCAGCTCGGAACAGCGTTCGCAGATGACGGTGAAGCCGGTCGCGAGCGGCGAGATCCAGACGATCTGCTCGGTGAGGACTGCCCAGCTGGCCATCAGGCAGCGAGGTCCGCGAACTTCGCGTAGCGCTTGAGGAACGACAGCCGTTCGGTGCCGGTGGGCCCGTTGCGGTGCTTGGAGAGGATGATCTCGGCGAGGCCCTGCTGGTCGGTCTCCTCGTTGTAGTACTCGTCGCGGTACACGAACATGACGAGGTCGGCGTCCTGCTCGATCGAGCCCGACTCGCGCAGGTCGGACAGGATCGGGCGCTTGTCGTGGCGCTGCTCGACGGCGCGCGACAGCTGCGACATCGCGAGGATCGGCACGTCGAGGTCGCGGGCCAGCACCTTGAGCGAGCGCGAGATCTGCGACACCTCCTGCACGCGGTTCTCGGCCGTCGTGCCGGAAGTCATCAGCTGCAGGTAGTCGACGATGATCAGCCCGAGGTTGGATTCGCGCGACTTCAGGCGCCGGGCCTTCGAGCGGATCTCCATCATCGTGATCGAGCCCGTGTCGTCGACGTAGATCGGCGACTTCATCAGCTTGTCGCCGGCGGCGACGAGGCGCGGCCAGTCGTCCTGCGCGAGCTTGCCGGTCCGCAGGCGCTGCGATTCGACCTTCGCCTCGCTGCAGAGCAGCCGCTGGGTCACCTCCGACTTCGACATCTCGAGCGTGAACAGCGCGACGGGCGTCTCGTTTCGCAGCGCGAGGTTCGCGGCGATACAGAGGCCGAGCGCAGACTTGCCCATGCTCGGGCGAGCGGCGACGATGATCAGGTTGCCCGGCTGGAAGCCGGACGTCAGCCGGTCGAGGTCGCGGAAGCCGGAGGGCACCCCCGTGACGTCGGCGCCCGCCTCGTACAGCGCCGTGATGCGCTCGAAGCTCTCCTTCAGCAGATCCTCGATGTGGCTGAACTCCGTGGAGACGCGGCTCTGCGAGAGGTCGAACACGACCTGCTCCGCGCGGTCGACGCTCGTGGAGGCGGACGCGGCCGCCCACGTCCTCGAGCTCGCCTCGCTCCTCCAACTCGTCGACGAGGGTGATCGCATCGACGGGCTCGCCCCGCGCATAGAGGGCGAGCGCTCCGCGGTAGATCTTGGCGTGGCTCTCGCGGTAGAAGTCGCCGGCGTCCAGGACCTCGCTCACCGCCCCGATCGCGCCCGGGGAGAGGAGCATGGCCCCGAGGACGGATTCCTCGGCCTCGAGGTTCTGGGGCGGCGCGATCGGGGCGGATTCGGCGAGCTGGGCGACAGGTGTCACGTGCGCGGAGTGAAGCAGCCCTGGCGCGGGGTTTCCATCGGTGGAAAGCCGAGTTTTCGACATGTCTGCCAGTCGCGATTTGCAGGGGAAAGGAACATATGTTCCCAGACGCTTCGGACGGAGCCTGTTGATCGTTCGACCGCTAGGAGCGAGAAGTTCTTGCGCAATTCACAGGGCCGTGGAAAGGCCTGTGCAAGCTTGTCCCCACGTTCTGCACAACCCCGCTTGGCCAACGGGGGAAGATTGTGGAATGCCGGGTGCGCTCGCACTCGTTCTGGCGGCGGCGCTGACGAGCTTGCCACCGTTGCCACAACGCGGCCTCGCGCTCGAGACGAAGGCCGGCGTGGAGCTGCAGTCGCTCGACGGGCCACCGCTGGCGACGCTGCGCGGGCTCGATCTCGCCCCCGACCAGGCGCTCGCCCACAAGGCCGTCTTCCGCGACGGCCGCGGCCGGCTGTTCGTGCTGGCCGGCGGTCGCCTACGTCGGGCGCCGCTACGGCGCGGCTGCCGCGCGACCGACGTGCAGCTGACCGTGTGTCCCCGAGCGATCAGGGGTGCAGCCGGCGTCCTCGCGCGTGCGCCGCAGGCGGTCGGGCACTGGGTCTGGGCCGAGCGCTCGCCGAGCGGCAACGCCGTCCTCGCACAGTGGTCGGCTGAGTGCGAGGTGCCCGTCGCCTACTTGATCGCGAAGGGGAAGCTGCGCGCGTACGGCGCCGAGACCGTCGCGCTCGGCTGGCTCCCGACCGGAGAGGCCGTCGTGCACTTCCGGCCGCTCGGGTGCGTCGGGTCAGGCCGACGCGGGATCTACGCAGTGCCGCGCAAGGGGAAGCCGCGGCTCCTGCTGCGTACCGCGCGCTTCGCGCAGTACCTCATGTGGGGCGGCTAGCCCGGCTGCTGGGCGTCGGCCGTGCCGGCGTCGACCGCGCGGTCGAAGTCGTCGTCCGGGAGCTCGCCGGCGACGTCCTCACGTGACGGCTGCAGCTCGCCGCTCGCGGTGAGCTCCGCCTCCTGGGCGAGCGCCGCGGCGTCGAGCTCGTCGAGATCGAGCTCGTGCTTCTCAGCTGCCTGCTCCTCAGCGGCCTCGGTGGCGGCCAGCGCCTCGAGCTCCTGCTCCGGCGGAAGCTCTCCGCCCTCTGGCACGACGAGCGTGCGCAGCTCGACGTTCACGTCCTGGAACAGCTCGATCGGCACCTGATAGCGGCCGATGCGCTTGATCGTGTCGCTGCCGATCTTGCGGCGGTCGACGCGGATCTTGTGCTTCGACCAGAGCTCGTCGGTGATGTCGGTGGGCGTGACGGAGCCGAACAGGGAGCCGCCCGGCCCGGCCTTGACGTCGAAGCGCAGCTCGATCTGGCCGAGCTTGTCGGCCAGGGACTGCGCCTCGTCGAACGTCTTCGCCTCGTGCTGCGCGCGCCGGTCTTCCACCTTGCGGACCTCCGCCACCCGTGCGGGCGTCGCCTCGTCGGCGAGACCGCGCGGGAAGAGGTAGTTGCGTGCGTAACCGCGGGCGACGTTCACGACCTCGCCGCGGAGGCCGACCTTGTCGATGTCCTGGCGGAGGATGACTTCCATCTAGCGCGAGTCCGAGACGTAGGGCAGCAGCGCCATCTCACGCGCCCGCTTGACCGCGACTGCGACCTGCCGCTGATGGCGCCGGCACGCTCCGGTGATCCGCCGCGACCGGATCTTGCCCTTCTCGGAGACGTAGCGGCGCAGCTGGTTCGCGTTCTTGTAGTCGATCTCGTCGACCTTCTCCTTGCAGAAGTAACAACCGCGCTTGCGGATAGGGCCGGCCGCGCCCGGGCGTTTACGCCCCGGCTGCCGGTCGCGGTCCCGCTTCTCTCCTCCTCCTCGCTGCGGCATCAGAAGGGAATGTCGTCGTCCGGCGAACCGGAAAAGTCCTCGTTGCCAGCGGTCGCAGCTGCAGGCACGAACTGGCGCTCGCCGCCCTCGCCGCCGCCCTCACCGCGGCTGCCGAGGAACTGGACCGTGTCGGCGATGATCTCGACCGCCTGGCGCTTCGTCCCGTCCTGCGCGTCCCATTCGCGCCAGTCGAGCCTGCCGTCGACGCCGACGGGGCGCCCCTTCGAGAGGTACTGCGCGCAGCTCTCGCCCTGGTTGCCCCAGACGGTGACGTCGAAGTAGTTCGGCTTGTCGCCCCAGTTGCCCTGGGCGTCCTTCTGACGCGTGTTGACGGCGATGCGCAGCTTGCAGACCGCGGTGCCGCTCGGGGTGTGTCGTAGCTCCGGGTCCCGGGTCAGGTTGCCGACGAGCACGACGCGATTGATGTTGGCCATGTGTTCTACTCCTCTTCCGAACTTGTGTTCGCTTCAGCATAGGCGGGCTCGGGGACGGCTTCGGGCTCGGGCTCCGGCTCCGGCGGCGGGCCGGGCGAGCCTCCTTCGATGCGGCGCACCGCGAGGTGGCGCATGACGCCGTCGGTGATGCGGAGGATGCGCGAGAGCTCCTCCAGCGTCTCCGGCTCGGCGTCGAAGTTGAGCAGGTGGTAGGTGCCCTCGGGCTTGTGGGCGATCTCGTACGCGAGCCGGCGGCGTCCCCAGGCGTCGTGCCCGACCCACTTGCCCCCGGCGTCCTTCACCAGGTCGCTCGCACGCTTGACGATCTCCTCCTGCCGTTCCTCCGGCAACTCGACGTCGAGCATGAGCAAGATTTCGTATGCAACCAACATTCCCGAGACCTCCCTTCCTGTGGTCTGAATCGGCCTCGTCGGCGGGCGCCGTTCGGGAAGAGACGACGCGATGACGAGGCAGGAAGCGGCGGCAGTGTAGCATCGCCCCGTGCGCCGTCCGTGGGCGTGGGTTCTCGGTGTCTTCGCGTTGCTTGGCTTTCTCCGCCGCCGTCGAAAGACCACTCCGGAAGTGCCGGATCCGCGTGCCGACGAGTTGCGCCGCAAGCTCGACGAGTCGCGCTCGATCGTCGAGGAGCGCGATGAGTTCGAGGGCGCCGAGCTGACCGTCGACCGGGCGGAGCCTGCTCCCGAGGACCCGGAGTCCCGGCGCCGCGTCGTGCACGAGTCAGCGCGGACGAGCGCCGAGCAGATGCGCCGGCGCTGACGCCAGCTCGGCGAGGACCACCGCGGCCGCGGCGACGAGCACCGTCGTTCCGCCAGGCGGCAGGTTCGCGTAATACGCGACCGTGATGCCCGTCAACACCGAGGCGAGGCCGATCGCCATCGCGATCAGGATTGCCGAGCGCATGCTCCACGCAATGCGTGACGCGGCTATCACGGGCAGGACCATCAACGCCGCGATCAGCAGGATGCCGACGACGCGCATCGAGAGCGCGATCGTCACGGCGGCGAGCGCGGCCGTCAGCGCGTTCAGCGCCGGCACGGGCAGACCCGCCACACGCGCGCCTTCCTCGTCGACGACGACGGCGACGAGCGGCCGGTAGAGCAGCGCAACGAGCGCCAGAGCCGCGGCGCCGAGCGCGGCGATCACGACCAGGTCGGTGCGCGTCACCGTGAGGATCGAGCCGAACAGGAACTGGAACAGGTTCACGTTCAGCGCGCCTGCGGCGGAGATGAGCACGACCCCGGCAGCGATTCCCGTGTAGAAGACGAGCGCGAGCGCCTGGTCGCCCGCCGTGCTGCGCCGTGCGCGCAACCCCTCGATCGACAGTGCGCCGACGACGGACACGACGAGCGCCGTCAGCACGAGCGGCAGGTCGAGCAGGTAGCCGACGGCAACGCCGGCGAATGCAACGTGGCCGATGCCGTCGCCGATCAGGCTCAGGCGTCGCTGCACGAGGAAGAACCCGACTGCGGGCGCGAGCAGCCCGACGACGATGCCGGCGCCGAACGCGTGCCGCATGAACTCGAGGTCAAGCATGGACGTGCGACGGGTCGTGCCAGACACCGGGCAGGTCCGAAGGACGCCCGTCGAAGACGATGCGCTCGCGCACCAGGACGAGTCGTTCGACGAAGTGCTCGACGGCGCCGAACTCGTGCGACACGTACAGGACGGTCATGCCCAGCTCGCCGCCGAGCCGCTGCAGCAGGCCGGCGATCGCCTCCTGTGCCTCGACGTCGACGCCGGTCGTCGGCTCGTCGAGCGCGAGCAGCTCCGGCTCGCCTGCCAGCGCCTTGGCGATGAACGCGCGCTGCTGCTGTCCGCCCGACAGCGTCGTCAGGCGCCGATCGGCCTGCTCGCTCAGGCCGACGCGCTCGATCGCGTCCCGGACCGCCTGGCGGTC
>MNJC01000097.1 GCA_001920085.1 Actinobacteria bacterium 13_1_20CM_4_69_9 | reverse complement strand
CGTCCATCTGCGCCCGCTGGGCCTGCGACTCCGACACGTTGCGCTGCGCCATCCCCTGCCCGTTGACGATCAGATACGACAGAGCGCCGACCACGGGTAGGAAGATGATGAAGAAACACCACAGCGCCTTCGAGCCGCCGCCTATGTCGTGGCGGCGGAAGACGTCGCTGAGGATCGCGATCAGGAACCAGATCCAGATCACCCAGAGGAAAAAGATGATCATCGTCCAGAACACGTCGAGAAACGGGTAATCCGACGCCACGAACACGTAAACCGCACCTCCTTGTGGGGTTGGAGGCTCGAAGGTCTCGCGCTGCCGGATGACCCGGCGTCATCCGGACGGGGTGACGAGCGGTCACCCGTCGCGCCGGTGAGATGCCGTCGATGGCCGACGTCCTCGTGGTCGCCGTGTTCGACGATGAGAAGACGGCGTGGGACGCGGTCGTCACCGCTTCCACCATTGCCGCGCAGGGGGAGCTGGGCCTCCACGACGCCTGCCTCGTCGTCCGCACGTCCGACGGAACGGTGCGGATGCGCGAGACACACGACATCTCGACCTCCAAGGGAGGGTGGTACGGCGGGGCGTGGGGGCTGCTCGGCGGAGCGGTGCTCGGATTTCCGATCGCCGTGGCCGCGGCCGGCGCGGGGATCGGCGCTTTCATGGCTCGGCGCCGCGACCTCGGCATCACCGCAGAGTTCGAGCAAGAGGTCGCGCACCGGCTCAACCCCGGCACGTCCGCGGCGGTCGTGCTCGTCGACCAGCAGCACGCCACGCAGATCGAGGCTGCCGCGCATGCGAGAGGCGCATGGACGAAGACCGTGACGCTCTCGGACGCTCAGGCGATCGCGCCGCCGCAGTGAGCGACGCCGCACCTGTCGCTCCGCCGAAGGCGAAGCGGCGCATCTCCTGGCGCACGGCTCTCGGCGGCGGCCTCGGGATCGCAGTCATCGTCGGCACGTTCGTCTTCGTCCTGCCGAGGGTCGCCGACTACCGCGACGTCTGGGCAGTGGTCAAGACGCTGTCATGGTCGCAGGTCGGATTGCTCGTCGGCGCGATTGCGCTGAACCTTGCGACCTATGCGCCGCCCTGGCAGGCCGCGCTGCCCGGGCTGCGCTTTCGGCAAGCGTTCGTGCTCACGCAGGCGTCGACCGCGTCGACCTACGTGCTCCCGGGCGGCGCCGCGGTCGGCATAGGCGTGTCCTTCGGAATGCTGCGCGGCTGGGGCTTCACGGGACGGCCGGTCACGCTCGCCCTGGCGGTGACCGGCATCTGGAACCAGTTCGCAATGCTCGCGTTCCCGATCATCGCGCTGGCGCTGCTGACGCAGTCGAAGGAGCAGAACCCGCTGCTGCAGACCGTCGCGTTCATCGGCGTCGCGATCCTGGTCGTCAGCGCCGCCGGCTTCGCAGCCGGACTGACGAGCGACCGCCTCGCCAAGTGGGTCGGCGACACCGCGGCGCGGGTCGTGACGCGGCTGAAGGGCTGGATCCGGCGTAAGCCCGTGAAATGGGACGGCAGGTCGTTCGTCTCCTTCCGGCACGAGGCGGTCGGCCTCCTGAAACGACGTTGGCACGTGCTGACCCTCGCAGTGCTCGCAGGGCAGCTGACGGTGTTCCTCGTCCTCTTCACCTGCCTGCGCGTCTTCGGCGTGTCGGCCGCTGAGGTCTCCGCGATCGAAGCGTTCGCCGCATGGTCGCTCGTGCGCCTGCTCGGTTCGATCCCGATCACGCCCGGGGGCATCGGCATCGTCGAGGTGGGCTTGACGACGGCGCTCGTCGGGTTCGGCGGCGACAACGCGGAGGTCGTCGCAGCGGTCCTCGTCTACCGGTTCCTGACCATCGTCCCGACGCTCACGCTCGGCCTGCTGGCCGGGGCGACCTGGAAACGCCTCCGGCCGGCGGAGAGCTGATGCTGCTCATCGTCGCCGTTGTCCTGCTGCTGTTCTTGCCCGAGCCCTGGGATGTGATCGGCGCCGCGGTGTTCGCAGTTCTCGGCTCGATCGAGCTCTATCTCTGGAACCGCACCGTACGCGGGCGGCGCAAGGTCGTCGGCACACAGACGCTCGTCGGGCAGATCGCCGAGGTGCGTGCGACGTGCAGGCCGCACGGGCAGGTCTTCGTCGGCGGGGAGCTGTGGGAGGCAGAGTGCGCGGCCGGGGCCGACGTCGGGACGACGGTCCGCGTCCTGCGCGTGGACGGCCTTACGCTGGTGGTGGAGCCGACGCCGTAGCCGGCGCCCGGGCGCGCCGCACCTTTGCAAGGTCGCCGGAGATGTGTATCCCCGCCGCGGTGAGGGGCGCGGCGAGAATGAGCCCGGCGGTGCCGAAGAACGCGCCGGCCGAGATCGTGACGATGAGGATCAGCAGCGGGTTCATGCGCAGCGTCGCGCCCATCGCGATCGGCTGGACGATGTTCTGCAACAGCCCGTTCGCGAGGAGGACGATGATCAGCATGATGACTGCGGTCGAGGTGCCCTTCGACCCGAGCGCGAGCACCACCGCGAACGCGCCCGACACGAACGCCCCGACGAACGGGACGTAGGCGGTCACGAACGTGACGACCGCGATCGTCCCGGCGAGCGGTACGTCGAGCAGCCACGCACCGACGCCGACGACGATCGCATTGAACGCCGCGACGATCGTCGTGCCGAGGAAGTAGGCGCGGACCGAGCGTATGACTCGCCCGGTGATCGTCTCCGCGACGACTGCCGGAACTGCGAGATGGCCGTTGAGCCAGCGTCGCAGCAGCGGTCCGTCCTTCAGCAGCATGAACGTGCTGAAAGCGCTGAACGCGAGGAAGAAGCCGAGCGACGTCAGGCCGCTGATGCCGGCCGCAAGGCCCTTCGTGAACACGGCGATCATGTCGTGCACGGAGGACCCGAGGTCGTTCGACGCCGTCGAGGCGCCCGAATCGTTCATGCCGAGATCCTGGAGCCACTGCTGGAACTTGTCCGCCGCGGCGTTGGCTTCAGCCGCGATTGAACCCGACTGCGCGCGCACGCCCCCGATTACGAGAAAGACGATCAGCACTGCGATCGCGATCACGATCAGCAGCACGACGAGCGCGCCGAGGGCACGCGGGACGCGATGGCCGTGCATCCACGACACCGCCGGGCTTGCGACCGTCGAGATGACGAGCCCGACGAGGACGGGGACGACGATCGTCGACGTTATCCCGAGCACCCACGTCAGGCCGACGAGCAGCGCCGCGACGCCGACGAGCAGCCAGGACGCGACGCCGAGGTCGCGCAGCCAGCGCGGCGATGCGAAGACAGCAGAGAGCTGCCTCAGCTGGTCGGCGTCGAGCGTGACGACGGTCCGGGTCTCGCCGTCGTCATGCGCGTGCTGCGACGCCGCGAGCGCAGCACCGACTTCGTCTTCCTCTTTCGGCCGGTTTGGCCGAAGCCTGGGGAACCGCACGTCAGCCGCTCTGGGTCGCGCGCCGGCGTCGCCGCCGGTCGCGCCGAACGCGTCGCACGGCCCGTGCGACGGGGGTCTCGCCGTCGTCGAGGATCTCGATCGGGACCCCATAGTCGGCCAGCCCGTCGCAGATCTCCTCGACGTCCGACTCGCGTTGCGCGCGCGGCAGGAACAGCCGCTTCGGAAACGCGTTCGATGCGCGCCAGCCGCTTTCTCCCTCCACGACGGCGCCCCACATCGAGACGAGGCCGATCGCGCGATAGACGACGCGCGGCTGATGCACGTCGCTGTACAGGTAGAGGTACTCGGCCGCGAGCTCCGGGTCGTGCGCGGCGTAGATGCCGCAGCTGCACTGCCAGAGGGGGACGTCGTGCGTCGCGTCGCTGCGCCACGGTAGCCGGCTGCGGATGCGCGTCCACACGCGGTTGCAGCCGGCATTGAGCGCGGTGTCGGCCGGCCAGATCGTGTCGAACACGACGCTGCGGAGGCGGAGCCGCCGGCGGTCCTGCACGACGGCCCACGCTCTCCAGCCGACGACGGGCTCGAAGAAGTCGGGCGCGGCCGCGGCTAGCGTGCCGGCACCTCCTCCGGCTCGCGTGGAGCTTCGACGGGTGGGTCGTCCGGTTCGGCCGGCGGCGACTCGCGCGGGACCGGATCCTCGAGCGGCTCGACCGTGTACGTCCGCTGAGGCTCTCCGATCTCCACGCGGCGAGTCTGCGGGGGCGTCGGGTGAGGCACCCTCACCCCGTGCGGGGGAGGGCCTGCGTGTTCGTGGTGGGCCTGGAGTGTCGCCGCGTCAGCGCGGCGAGAAGGGCTTCAGTGTGTCTTCGCCGGGTTGCACGATCGCAACGTGCGACTCCGGCACCTGGTTCCAGGCGCCGGGGAGATCGCCGAGCGGCTCCGACACGACCACCCGCGTCTCGTCGGAGAGCTGGGCGAACTCGACCAGCTCGGGATAGAGCGCCTTCAGCGAGTCCATGCGCGTGCTGAAGTACAGCGAGCGCGAATCGTGCTCGCTCGAGTAGCGGAACGCCCAGATGCTCTCGCCGTTCGTCGTCGCGACCGTCATCTGAATCGGCAGCTCGACGTCGTGCTTCCGACCTGTCTCCTCGATGAAGCCGATCGTCTGCTCGAGCGCCCCGACGGGATCCTCCTCGAGCCCGAACGTCAGTGCTAGATAGAACATCGTCTCGGAGTCGGTCGTCCCCTCGATCGAGGTGTAGAGCTCGGCGGCCACCCGCAGCTGCAGCTCGCGGCGCACGCGCGGGTACTCGCGGATCAGGCCGTTGTGCATCCAGAGCCAGCGGCCGTAGCGGAACGGGTGCACGTTCGTCTCCTGGATGGCCGACCCGGTCGACGCGCGGATGTGCGCGAAGAAGAGCGGTGAGGAGATGCCCGCCGCGAGCTCGCGCAGGTTACGGTCGTTCCAGGCGGGGTGCGTGCTGCGGTAGACGCGCGGCGGCTCGCCGTCCTCGTACCAGCCGACGCCGAAGCCGTCGCCGTTCGTGGTGGTCGCGCCCTGGCGCGAGTGGAGGCTCTGGTCGATCAGCGAGCGGTCGCGCTTGACGAGCAGCTCTTCGAGGCGGATCGGTGAGCCTGAATAGGCGAGCCAGCGGCACATTGCGCTACACCTCCTGCGGGACGGGGATCGTGTGCGTCGTCACCGCGGCGGCGGCGGCGAGGTCGGCCGGGCGCGGTCGGCGGGCCTCCTCGCTGATCGCCGGCAGCAGGATCGTGACGGCGGACGTGTTGGCGTTGACCACCAGCGCCGACACGCATGCGGCCGTGAGCACGCCGGTCCCGGCCTTGCGGGCGACGGGCGGTTCGGCGGCTGCGGCTGCGGCGCTGGACACGCCGCGGGAGTGGAACATCTACGCGCGTGAGTGATGCTCACCCCCGCTGGGTGAGACCAAGCCACCTTGGCCGTAAGCAACTTTGACGGCGTGACCGATCCGACGACGGCGTTTTTCGACGGCCTCCGGCAGGGCGGCCGCCAGCCGGCGCTCGCCCGCAAGTCCGGAGTCGTCCGCATCGACCTCGACGACAACGGCCGCAGCGAGCGTTGGTTCGTGGCGATCGACGACGGCACTGTCGAGGTCTCGAAGCGGAACCAGGCTGCCGACTCGACCTTTCGCCTCGACAAGCAGCTGTTCGGCCGCATCGCAACGGGCGAGGCGAATGCTGTGACCGCCGTCCTGCGAGGAGAAGCGTCGCTGGAAGGCGACTGGAACCTCGTGATCGTATTCCAACGGCTGTTTCCGTCACCGTCGTGAGCGACGAGCTCGTCCAGATTCTCGACGGCAACACGTTCGTGGTCAGTGACAGCCGCGGGGACATCTCCGCGTCGCTCACGGATCCGACCGGTCTCTTTTCGTACGACACGCGCTTTCTGTCGAAGTGGATTCTCACTGTCGACGGCCAGCATCTGAACACGCTGTCCGTGGACGACCTGAACTACTTCGAGACGCGCTTCTTCCTCGTGCCGGGAACGGGCACGGTGTACGTCGACTCGAAGCTGTCGGTGATCCGGCAGCGCGCGGTCGGCGAGGGCTTCGAAGAGCAGCTGACGATCCTCAACCACGACGAGCAGCCCGTCGACCTGCACGTGCGCATCGACGTAGCCTCGGACTTCGCCGACCTGTTCGAAGTGAAGGACGCGCTCGCGAAGAAGGGCTCGTACACGACGCGGATGGACAACGGCAGCCTCGTGCTGGCGTACGACCGAGAGACGTACGCGCGCTGGACAACGATCTCTTCGAGCGCGCCTGTCGAGCTGGACGCCGACGGCCTGAGCTTCGACGTGCACCTCGAGCCGCACGGTGAGTGGACGACCGATCTGCAAGTCCTCGCGGGTGGACTCGGGATCGGGGCGGAGCGTCGAGGGCGCACGTCGAAGGCGCGCGATCTCGAGAAGTGGGTGGCGGAGGCGCCGCGGCTCGAGTGCGACTGGGAGCCGTTGCAACGCATCTACCACCAGAGCCTCGTGGATCTCGCCGCGCTGCGCTTCTCGCCGCCGATCGCGCGCGGACGCAGCCTGCCGGCCGCCGGCCTGCCCTGGTTCATGACGATGTTCGGCCGCGACAGCATCTTCACGAGCCTGCAGGCGCTGCCGTTCGTCCCCGAGTTGGCCTGGACGACCCTGCGGGCGCTGGGCGAATGGCAAGGCTCGCGCCGCGACGACTTCCGGGACGAAGATCCCGGCCGCATCCTGCACGAGCTCCGCTACGGGGAGCTGACGGCGTTCGAGGAGCGCCCGCACTCCGCGTACTACGGCGCGGCGGACGCGACGCCGCTCTTCGTCATCCTGCTCGACGAGTACGAGCGCTGGTCGGGCGACCGCAACCTCGTGCGCGACCTCGAATACGAGGCACGTGCGGCGCTGCGCTGGATCGACGAGTACGCCGACCTGCAGGGCAACGGCTACATCTGGTATCAGCGGCGCAACGAGGAGACAGGCCTCGAGAACCAGTGCTGGAAGGACTCCTGGGACTCGATCTCGTACCGCGACGGCAGGCTGCCGGGTTTCCCACGCGCGACGTGCGAGCTGCAGGGGTACGCGTACGACGCGAAGCTGCGCGGTGCGCGGCTCGCGCGCGAGTTCTGGAAGGACGTCGCGTTCGCGGAGGAGCTCGAGCAGCAGGCGGCAGACCTGAAGCGACGGTTCAACCGCGACTTCTGGGTGGCCGACGGCCAGTACTACGCCCTCGCGCTGGATGCCGACGGCGCACAGGTCGACGCGCTCTCCTCGAACAACGGCCATCTCCTCTGGAGCGGCATCGTCGACAAGTCGAAGGCGAAGGCGGTCGCGCGGCACCTGCTCGGGCCGCGCCTGTTCTCGGGCTGGGGCGTGCGCACGCTCGCCGAAGGTGAGGCGCGGTACAACCCGATCGGCTACCACGTCGGCACGGTGTGGCCGTTCGACACGTCGTTCATCGCGTGGGGGCTGCGCAAGTACGGGTTCAAGCAGGAGGCCGCGCAGCTCGCCTCCGGGATCCTCGAAGCCGCGGAGCTCTTCGGCGGGCGCCTGCCCGAGGCGTTCGGGGGCTACGAGCGCTCGGTGACGAAGTATCCGGTGCAGTACCCGACGGCGTGCAGCCCGCAGGCGTGGTCGACCGGGGCGCCGTTGCTGTTGCTGTCGACGATGCTCGGCCTCGAGCCGGTGGGCGAGCACCTCGTCGTCGATCCTGCACTTCCAGCCGGAATCGGCCACCTCGAGCTGCTCGACATTCCCGGGCGCTGGGGCCGGATCGACGCATTCGCGCGCGGGCGTATGCGCGTGCGCTAGCGGGGTCTCGCTCGCCGCGGTGTCGCTGCTGGCGCTGATCGTCGTCGGCGCCGCGCTCGCGGCTGGTTACGACGCCGCCGGCCAGTGTGGCCGCGGCTGACATTTTCGTCAGTCGGGTCGCTGCAGCCCGAGGAGCTTGCCGGTGAGCGGTCCGGCGTCGGAGCCGAGCTCCGCGAGCGCGGCAAGAAGGTGTGACTCGTCGACCACGACGTCTCCGTCGCCGGATTCGATCGCGAAGAGCGCCGCTCGCCGCAGCAGCTCTCGAATGAAGGCCGGGCTCGCTCCTTCCGTCTGCTCGATGAGCTCGGCCAGGTTCTGAGCCCGTACCTCGAGCCCCTGGCTGTAAAGGGCGATGAGGCGCCGGCGGGCAGCCGCATCCGGCAGAGGTAGCTCGACCGCCATGTCGACGCGGCCGGGGCGTGATGCAAGCGCGGGCTCGAGCCGGTCGGGGCGGTTCGTCGTGAGCAGGAAGACGACGTCGATGTCCTCCTGCATCCCGTCCATCTCGTTGAGGAGCTCGAACAGCAGGGCGTTCGAGCTGTACTCGTCGCGGTCGAGCGCAACCAGATCGACGTCCTCCATCACCACCATGGAGGGCGTGAGCGCGCGCGCCATCTGACAGGCCGGCCCGATGGCGGCCAGGCCGGAGCCCGTCAGGATCAAGACCGTGCGGTCCGGCATGCGGTTCGCGAGGTACATCGCAGTGAGCGTCTTGCCGGTGCCCGGAGGCCCGTAGAGCAACAGGCCGCGCTTGATGTGCCGGCCCGCGTCGCGCAGGCGATCTGCTTCCGCGCCGAACGTGAGCGCGTGGCGCTCGACCCGTTCGAGCACGCCGTCGGGCAAGACGATGCCGTCTCGGTCGACCGTCGGCAACGCGCGCACGTCGAAGCTCGGGCCGCCCCATTCGCCGCCGCCGACCTCGAGGACGCGCCCGCGATAGACGTTGTGCACGCCCATCAGGCGCACGATCTCCTCGAGGAAGCGCTCGAGGTGCTCGCGTTCGCGCCCCATCGCCTCGACGACGACGTCCGGTTCGCCCGAGTGCGGATCGCCGCCGCGGATCGCGACGACGAACGGCTCCTCGCCGTCCCGGATCAGGAACAGGCCGGCGGCGACGCAGACGATCGTCCGCTCACCGACCTGGACGGTGACGTGCTCCTGCGGCCCGGCCTGCGGCCCGAAAGCGACCCACGCACCGCCCGAGGTCGGACGCTGCGCAAGCTCTGCAAGACCCATGTGCCAGCCACGCTGCGCCGAAAGCCCGATGAACTCGTGCCATCTCTCGTCGGAGCCCAGGTACGCGTCGAGCGCAACCTGAAGGTTCGCCCGCTCCCACAGCGGGATCTGGCGCGAGACGACGGGGAGCTCCGCGGGATCGACGCCGAGGAGCTCGCGAATGCGCACGCGGAGTGCCGACTCTTCCGCGGGCGCATGGGCGATCGCCCACGCGTGCAGATCCCGCAGTGCCAGCGCGAGCTCTTCGGGCTTCAGCGACTCCTCCACACTCCCGACCGTAGGGGCATCGTCGACCCATGGCAATCCCTCGGCTGAACGGGGCTTGCCGCGTCGCTGCCGAGTACGGCTAGCCGTACTTCCGCTCGCCGGTCGAGCGCACTGTGCGATCGCGACTCTGTAGCGACACTTCCGGTCCAACTCGTCGGAGGCGGCGATGTCGCACGAGCTTGACGATCTCGAATTGGAGACGGTCGCGTTGAGCGAGGACCGTGCGCGCGCTTTCGACGAGTGGGTCGCAGGGCGTCTCTCGTACTGGTCGGTCGCGGAGATCCGCGCGCTCGACGAGTGGCTGCTCGCCGAATCGCATTTCGAGTTCATCCCCGCCGTGCGGGCGGCCTGGCAGCAGCGAGTCGCCGACGAGCCCGACCAGGAGCCGGCCGCCTGAGTGACGGTCAGGGCGACGAGACCGACGCCATCTCGCGTTGCGTTCGGGTCTCCGTCCTGGCGGCGCGCCACCAGATGAGCTCGTAGGCGTGGAGCGCGACCCAGACCGCCGCGAGCAATGACAAGGCGGCGATCGCCGGCACCGTGAGCGTCACCGGAATCAGCGCTGCGCACGCAACCGCAGCGACCAGGCGGCCGCTTCTCACCGAGCGCGAGACGCGAAAGCGGAGCGCGACGTACGCGAACAGGTAAAGCGCAGGCCCGCCGCAAAGGGCGAGCGCCGGCACCGCGGCCAACTCGGCGCCGACGTGGGCAAGCGTCGTCTTCATCGCAAACGCGAAGAGGACGATTCCGGCGACCATCGGAAGATGCAGGTACGTGTACACGTCTCGTGCGAAAGCGATGCGAGCTATGCCGCTGCGCTCGGCGAGCAGTCCCTGCGCACGGATCGTGAAGAAGTCGAAGTACGCCAACCAGAACGACGCCGCGACGACGAGCCCCAGCAGCGCAGCCACGATCACACCGGCGTCGAGCCGAGTCTCGCGCGCGCCGAATCCGATCGCCGCCAAGGACTCGCCGATCGCGATGATCACGATCAATCCGTGGCGCTCGACGAAGTGCGCGGGCTGCACGCGCCAGCCGGTGAGGGGGACGAAGAGGGGCCCGAGCAAACCGACTGCGAGCGCTGTCAGCCACAGCAACGGCTTGAGCGGACCGTGCACGAATCCCGCGACGACGATCAGCACGGCGCCCGAGAGGCTCCAGGGCGCAATTCGAAGGATTGCCCTCAACAGGTCTCGGTCTTGGCGCGCCGTCACGCCGTACAGAGTCAGTTGCATGACTGCGACGATCAAAAATGCGACGCCGAAGACCACGCCGTGATCCCCGAACGCCTCCGGGACGGCAAGCGCCGCGATGAACATTGCCCCCATCGCTACCAACAGCGTTCCCCAGACGCGGGCTTGCTCGGGATCGGCGACGTTGGTCAGCCAGGCGTACGATGCCCAAGCCCACCAGAGCGTCGCGAGCACGAGGAGGGCGTGCGACATACCACTCCAGGTCGGATTGTCCGATAGCACGGTCGTGACCTGGGTGAACCCGAACACGAAGACGAGGTCGAAGAAGAGCTCGAGCGGGGTGACCCGTTGCTCGCGCTCGAGCTCGACGTCCGCCTGGGTCACGAGCGAACGCTAACGCGAATGACACATCTGGGCCAGGCGCGGCGACCCACGGTGCTCATAGCCTCTTTGCTATGGCAAGAAACCGCGTCGTCCTGGTCGACGATCACCCCTTGATCCACAAGGCGGTCGGTGAGTACCTCGCCGAGACCGACGACTTCGAAGTCGTCGGTGCGGCGACCTCGGGCGCGCAGGTGGGTCCGCTCGTCGCCAGGACGGCACCAGATCTCGTTCTGCTCGACCTGCACATCCCGGTCCTCGACGGACTGCACTGCCTCGCGGTGCTCCGCGAGAAGTATCCGCGCGTCACGGTGGTCATGTTCTCCGGGGCCGAGGACCCGAAATCGATCGAAGAGGCGCTCAGCGCGGGCGCGGCGGCCTACGTCTGCAAGTCGATCGACCTGGCCGACCTGCCCGCCATGCTGCGCCAGGCTTTGAAGCGGAACGTCTACTTCTCGCTCCCGGCGAACGTCGGCGGCACGCTCGAGCGCCTGCGGTCCGAGCGGGCGCAGGAGCAGATGCGCGACAGAACCGGACTGACCGGACGCGAGCTCGAGATCCTCGTAGCCGTCTCGCGCGGCTTGTCGAACCGGGACGTGGCGAGGGAGCTCTTCCTCTCGGACCAGACGGTGAAGTTCCACCTCCACAACATCTACGGCAAGCTCGGCGTCGCAAACCGCACGCAGGCGACCGCCGCGGCCCACGGGCTCGGCTTCGTCGGCGCGGCGGCTCAGTAGACGTAGGGCACGAGGCGGAAGCGGACGCGCCGTGCATAGGCGCGGTACCGCTCGTCGCCGCGGAGAACCCGCTCCTCCTCGCCGATTCGCACCAGCTGGAACGCAGTGCTCACGGCGAGGAGCGTGATGTTCGGCAACGAGGGATTCTCCGCGACGTAGCCCAGATAGGCGATCAGATAGCCGGTGTATGCAGGGTGCCTGATGAGGCCGTAGATGCCGTCCGTCTTGACCCCGCGATTGGCCGCAACGAGCCCGAATGAACGGCCGAGCGTCCCCAGGCCGAGCAGCGCCACGCCGACTCCGAGCAGCTGCAGCGCCTCACAAGGGAGCTCGGCGCGAGCAGCGTCGCTCCGATGCCGGACAGTCGCCCGGTCTGCCGCCAGTGATGGAAGTTCGCCCAGGCGAAGGCGAGGAAGAGCGCTACGAAGCCGGCGCTTGCGAGCAGAGAGCCCAGGCGTTTCACCGGCACCCCTAGAGCAGTCCGTGCGAGCCGAGGACGGCGGGGCCGAGGATGACCACTCCCATCACCGGAAAGATGAAGAGGACGATCGGAAACAGCATTTTCACCGGCGCTTTCTGGGCGGCCTCCTCGGCGTGCATCCGGCGTCGATGACGGCAATCGTCCGCCTGTGACCTCAAGATCCCGCTCAGCGGCGAGCCCAGCTGCTCCGACGAAAGGAGAGCATTGACGAAGGCGCTTACCTCCTCGCTGTCGACGCGCGCAGCGAGATTCCGGAGTGCCTGCTGCCGGGACAACCCAACCTTCACCTCGGCGAGCACGCGTCGCATCTCGTCGGCGAGCGGGCCGCCGCCGGCCTCGCAGAGGTAACCCGCCGCCGCGTCGAACGCCATGCCGGCCTCGACCGCGATCGCGAGCTGGTCGATGAAGTGCGGCAGCTCGGCGCTGATCCGTTCTGCACGGCGCGACGCCGCTCTGCGCAGGAGGAACGTCGGCAGGTAGATCGCCGCGCCCGCGAAGAAGAGCGCGAGCACGATGCGCTTGCCGCCGCTTGCCAGAGTGAAGCCGGAGAGCAGGCCGAGCCCGACGAGCATGACCCGCAGTCCCATGAACCGCTCCGCCGTGAGCTTCACGTTCGCGCCGGCTCTCGAGAGCTTGTCCTCGATGTCGGCGGCGCTCTCCTTCGGCCAGATGCGCGTGTGCAGGCGAGCCAGTGCTGCGAGCGCTCGCGCACTCAGCCATTCCTTCTTCACAGTTTCGGAGGGCGACGCCAGCCGACCTGAGCGCACTGCTTCGAGCGCGAGCCGGCGCTCTCGCTCGGCGAGCGCCCGCGCACGTGTCAGCTGGAGGCCGGTCAGCGCGAAGCAGGCAATTCCTGCGATCAGAACAAGGATCATCGGTCAGCTCCTCACGTTCACGATTCGTTTCAGGATCAAGGCGCCGATCCCCATCGAGATCAGCGAGAAGACGATCAGGAAGTGCCCCGACGAGCTCGACCAGAGCGGCCGCATGTACGACGGGCTGATCAGGGTCAGCAGGAACGCCAGGCCAATCGGCATCAGCGCCAGCACGATGGCCGACATCCGGCCCATCGAGGTCAGCGCACGCACCTTGCGGGCGTGCCGCTGGCGCTCGCGAACTGTCTCCGACATCGTGTCGAACGTGCTGGCGAGCGAACCGCCGGCCTGCGATTGGACGGAGACTGCGGTGGCCACGTATTCGAGATCGGGCGAGCCGATTCGCTCGCACATCCCGACGATCGCCTCGTCGAGCGGGCGCCCGAGCCGGTCCTCGGCGAGCACGCGTGCGAACTCATCGCGCGCGGGCGCGGACGACTCGTCGGCGATCCCGCGAAGGGCGGGGCGCAGACCATGGCCGGCGCGAAGCGTCGACGCGATCATCGCCAGGACGTCGGGCAGTTGCGTGTCGAAAGCCTTGCGGCGGCGTTGAGCCGCGAGCTTCAGCGCTGCGAGCGGCGCCACGAGGCCGGCAAGCATCAGGAGTACCGTGAGGAACGCGCCTGCGCCGACGATCGCCCCTGCCGTCGCGGCCAGGAAGGCGCCTGCGAACGACAGGTAGGGGAGATGACCGAGCCTCAGCCTGAGGCCCGAGCGCTCCACCTGAGTGCGAAGTCGACGCGAGCCCGGCAACTGGTCGAGCGACTCTTCGGCCCAGGTGACGAGACCGTCGAGCCGCTGCCGGGCCGACGGCTTGCTCGCCGCCTCTTCACGCACTACCAGGTGCGGCTCCAGCAGCTTCGCGACCGGCGAGCGCCGGAGCCTCCTGATCAGGATGACGCCGGCGGCGCCAAGCAGCGAAGCCGCGAGCGCGACCAGCGCCGCGGCGCTGCCCGCACCGTCGGTGAGCCTTGACGGGATCCTGGCGAGCAGACCATGCTCGTGGTTCGGCACGTGCGTGTCGAGCCGGGACGAGTGTCCAGCGGCCCGCAGCTCGAGCGAGAGCCGATCACCCGGCCGTGCGCTGCTGACGTAGGTCAGGCGCCACGTGCGCTGGATCTCGCGCGCAAGCGCGCCGTACACCCCCTCGAGGTCCTGCACCTGCCCGGCGTGGAACATCCGGCCGCCCGTTTCGGCCGCGAGCGTCGAGAGTGCGCCCGTGTCGGCGCGAGCGCCGGCTGCGATCGTGTAGATCGTGACGCCGGCGCTCTGCGCGAGGCGTACCGCCTGCTGCAGCGACGTGTGCGAGCCCCGGTCGACCCCGTCGCTGAGCACGATCAGGACGCGTGTTCCTCCGGCGCTCGTCTCCTTCAACTGCGTGGTGGCGAGAGAGATCGCGTCGTAGAGGACGGTGCCGCTCTGGAGGTCGGCACGAAGCGCGGCCAGCGCCCGCCCGGCATCCTGTCTGCTCGCCGCCGCGGGGGTGAGAGGGAGTGCCTCGTGGGCGAACGAGACGACACCGGTCGACCCGGCTCGCCGCTGCTGCGTCATGAAGCTTGTTGCCGCAGCCTTCGCCTCGCGAAGCGGCGCTCCCCGCATCGACTGCGAGTTGTCGACCGCGAGCACGATCCCTTGTGCCGACCCGAGATCGCGGCGTGCGAGGTACGCGGCCGGGTGCCGGTTCTCGAGCAGGGAGGGAGCGACACCGCTCGGTGCGATCGCTGTCACGGCGACGCGCGGGAAGTGGCCGAGGTCGACACGCCGGATCTGCGTCTGCTGCTCGGCGCCCGCGGCGGTACCGCATGCCGCCGCGAGCACTGCCGCCAGGAGCGATGCGACGATTGCGAGCCGCGCCTTCACGGCCGGCCTTCCCAGCGGACGGCAGGCGCGATGTCGACTCCGTTCGCACGCAGCTTGGCCAGGAAGCCGGGCCGCAGCTCGGTGGGAGCAAGCGGTTGCCGGAGAGCGCTCTCGTCGACCGCGCCTTGAGCGGGCGTCGCCGCGAAGAGGTCTTGCAGGCTGACGACGTCGCCTTCCATTCCGGCGATCTCGGTGACCTGCGTGACACGGCGCGAGCCGTCGACGAGACGCGAGATGTGCACAAGGAGGTCGAAGCCGCCGGCGACCTGCTCACGGATTGCCTTGACCGGCAGCTCGACGCCGGCCATCAGCACCAGCATCTCGATCCG
>MNJC01000126.1 GCA_001920085.1 Actinobacteria bacterium 13_1_20CM_4_69_9 | reverse complement strand
AGGTACCATGAGCCGTCCATGATCCATCCACGCATCGATGAGCTCCTGGACAACGTCGACTCGCGCTACGCGCTCGTGATCGTCGCTGCCAAGCGGGCCCGCCAGATCAACGACTACCACCACCAGCTCGGTGAAGGCATCGGCTTCGAGCAGGCTCCTCCGCCTCTGGTCGAGTCCCGCTCCAAGAACTACCTCACCATGGCCCTCGAGGAAGTCTCCGAGGGCAAGCTGAAGTACAAGTACCCGAAGTAAGGGCACAATGCGGGCATGGCCCGCGTGCTCGTGGGTGTCACTGGTGGCATCGCCGCCTACAAGGCGTGCGAGCTCGTGCGGCTGCTGGTCAAGGGCGGCCACGAAGTCGTGCCGCTGGTCACGCCCGGCGCCGAGCGCTTCGTCCGGGCGGAGACGTTCTTCGCGCTCGCCCGGCTCTCGCCCTCCGACGATCTCTACGTCCACCTGACCCGGGCCGATCTGCTGGTCGTCGCGCCGCTGACCGCGAACACGCTCGCGAAGCTCGCGCACGGCGAGGCCGACAACCTCGTCGCCGAGGCCGCGCTGGCGCATCGTGGCCCCGTTCTGCTCGCGCCCGCGATGAACCCGCGCATGTGGGCCCATCCGGCAACGCAGGCGAACGTCGAGGCTGTCCGCTCACGCGGGGCGGCGATCGTCGGGCCGGGCGAAGGGGAGACTGCCGAGGGCGAGTGGGGGCTCGGACGCATGGCCGAGCCGGAGCAGATATACGCGCGCTGCCGGGAGCTGCTCGGCGAGACCGACAGCCTCGCCGGACGGGAGGTCCTGGTCAGCGCGGGCGGGACGCGCGAGCCGCTCGACGCGGTGCGCTTCCTCGGCAACCGCTCGTCGGGCCGGATGGGCGTTGCGCTCGCCGAGGTGAGCCGCAGGCGTGGCGCCGATGTCACGCTCCTGGCGGCGAACCTGACCGTCCCGCCGCCGCCCGGCGTCGAGGTGGTCGAGACGCCGACGGCCGAGGCGATGCTCGAGGCGGCGCTCGCGCGCCGCGGCGCCGATCTCGTCTTGATGGCTGCTGCGGTCGCCGACTACCGGCCGGTCGAGCGCGTCGACGCGAAGCGTCCGAAGGACGAGCGGACATGGCAAGTCGAGCTCGAGCCGACGCATGACGTGCTGCAGTCGCTCGGCGAGCGGCGCACGAACGGCCAGGTGCTCGTCGGCTTCGCGGCCGAGACGGGGCCTGACGGCCTCGCGCGCGCGCGCGAGAAACTCAGCCGCAAACGGGTCGATCTCGTCGTCTACAACGATGTGGCCCGCGCGGACATCGGCTTCGACTCCGACGAAAACGAGGTCGTGCTCGTGACGGCGTCGGGTGAGCGCCGGATCGAGAAGGCACCGAAAGACCGAATCGCCGCGACGATCGTAGATACGGCCGAGGAGCTGTTGCGTGAGCGAGCCTGAGCATCAGAGCGAGCGGATCGAGACGCCGGCCGCGGCCGAGGCCGTTCAGGCGCTGATCGACAACCTCGCGCGCGTCCTCCATGCGCCGGCGGAGACGCTGCGGCTGTGCGTGCTCTGCCTCGTCAGCGAGGGTCACCTGATCCTCGAGGACTTCCCGGGCGTCGGCAAGACGATGCTGGCGAAGGCGCTCGCCCGCTCCCTCGACGTGTCGTTCTCGCGCATGCAGTTCACGCCCGACCTGCTCCCCTCGGACGTGACGGGCGTGAACGTCTTCGACCAGCGCTCGAACGAGTTCGAGTTCAGGCCCGGTCCCGTCTTCGCGAACCTCCTGCTCGTCGACGAGATCAATCGCGCCTCGCCCAAGACGCAGGCGGCGCTGCTCGAGTGCATGCAGGAGCAGCAGGTGACGGTCGACGGCATCTCGTACGAGCTCGCGCGGCCGTTCATGGTCATGGCGACGCAAAACCCGATCGAGTACGAAGGGACATATCCGCTGCCCGAGGCACAACTCGACCGCTTCACGATGCGCATCTCGATCGGCTACCCGCCGCTTGCGCAAGAGGCCCAGATGCTCACCGAGCAGACGGGCGACCCGCCGATCGACGCGCTCGAGCCGGTCGCGAACGCCGCGGACGCAATCGCCCTCGCCGACGACGCCAAGGCGATCTACGTCGAGGAGAGCCTGAACCGTTACGTCGTCGCGCTGCTCCGCGCAACGCGCGGGGACTCTCGCCTCTACCTGGGCGCGAGCCCACGCGCGGGCATCGCGCTCCTGCGCGTGGCGAAGGCGCGAGCGCTCGGCGCCGGCCGGAGCTTCCTCGAGCCGGACGACGTGAAGGCGGTTGCCGTCGCGGTCCTCGCACATCGCCTGATCCTCGCGCCCGAAGCGCGCTCCAGCGGTCTGACGGGAGAGCAGATCGTGCGGGAGACGCTCGAGAAGACTCCCGTACCGGTCTAGTGACATGCTGACCACGCGCGGGCGCGGCGTCCTCGGTCTCGGCCTCGGCGTGTACCTCGCGGCGTGGGCATTCGGCTCGAAGCCGCTCTATCCGGTCGCGACCGGGCTCTTGCTCGTCGTCGCGCTGGCGTGGGTCTGGGTTCGGCTCGCGAACCGTCCCTTCCGCGTACAGCGCGGGTGGGGCGACACCGAGCACGTCGAGGGCGACGACGTGCCCGTCGTCGTGCAGATCGACGCCACGGCGGGCGTCCCGCCGGCGGCGGCGACGCTCGTGGAGCGCGTCGGCCGTCTCGGCGAGCAGCGGCATGGCCTGCGGCGCAACGGGCGCCGGCTGAGCGTGCGCTACGTCCTGGGGCGGCTGCCACGCGGGCGCTACGTGTTCGACGACGTGCGCGTCGAGGTCGCGGACCCTTTCGGGCTCGAATGTGTCGCCGTCCCGTTGCCTGCACCGGGGGCGCTGCTCGTGTACCCACGCCTGGTCCGGCTCGAGCAGCTGTTCTCGGAGACGGGAGCCCACTCGCCCGACGGCCGGCGGTTGCTCCTCCGTCGCCAGAGCGGCTTCGAGCTGCACGGCGTCCGCGAGTACGCGCAGGGTGAGTCGCTCCGGCGCGTGCACTGGCGGTCGACCGCGCGCCGCGGGCAGCTGATGGTCAAGGAGCTCGAGGACGCGCCGCGCGACGAGATCGCGGTGTTGCTCGACGCGGATGCGGCCGCCGTCGTGCGCGACAGCTTCGACGTGCAGGTGCGCGCCGCCGGCTCGATGCTCGAGTCGTACGTGAGGCGCGGGCGTCGTGCGGTCCTCGTCGTCAATTCGGCGCAGCGCGACGTGCAGCAGGTGCACTCCGCCGCAGCGGACTGGCGGCGGGCACTCGAGCTGCTGGCCTCCGCCGAGCCGACCGGACGCTCGGCCGTTGCGCGCCTGCTCGCCGAGCACGACGGGCCTGCGGCACGCGCGCTCGAGCTCGCGGTCGTGACGGCGCGGCTCGAGCCGGCGCTCGTCGACCGCCTCGTGCAGCGCGCCGCCTCGCGCCGCAGGGTCTCGCTCGTCTACGTCGACCCGGCGAGCTTCAACGGTGCGCGCCGCATGCCGGCGCCGCTGCTGCTGCGCTTGCAGACCGCCGGGATTCCGGTGGTCATCCTTCGCGCCGGAGACGATCTCGCGGCCGCGCTCGAGGGGCCGGGGGTGCCGGAGGCCGCGCATGCTTAGGACGGCGGTCCTCTCGGGTGTCGCCGGGCTCGTGATCGCCGTCGACTGGCTGCGCTTCGAGGACCCGCGGTCGGGTGGCGGCCGGCCGTTCGCGCTCGTCGTGCTCGCGATTGCGCCGACGCTCGTGCGTCCGCGGTGGGCACGCTTCTGCGCCGTCGCGGTGGCGGCATTCTTCGCCTTCTGCATCGCCTTCGCCGTGGCGCCGCTCCACGTCGGACGTGCGGCCGGGCGCTTCGAGCGCGGCTTCCTCGACTTCTACGACTACAGGCTTCCCTTCGACCCGCACGAGCTCGTGCGCATGCACCAGGTCGTGCTGATCGCGATCTTCGCGTTCACGCTCGCAGTGGCGCTTGCGGTTGCGGCACGCAGGGCGGTGCCGGCAGTGATCGCCTTTCTCGTCGGCGCGGGGTGGCCGGCGACGCTCCTCGCCGGCGGCAACGAGCTCGGGAGAGGGGTCGTCATCCTTGCCGGCGCCCTGCTCCTGCTCGCCGGCCTGACGGCCCGTCCGAGCCGCCTCGCTGTCGGCGCTGCGGCCGTGGTGATCTTCGGTGCTTTCGCGCTGTCGAGCTCGGCGGCCGTTGCGAAGGACGCGTTCCTCGACTGGCAGCACTGGGACTTCTACACACGACCGCAGAAACCGGTCAGCGTGCGCTATGTCTGGGATGCGAACTACGGCGGGGTGCGCTTCCCCAAGAAGGTCACCACCGTCCTGTCGATCCAGGCACCGCGGCGGCCGATGTACTGGCGCGCAACCGTGCTCGACCGGTTCGACGGAACTCGCTGGCGCGAACGTCTGTCGCGTGTAGCGCCGGACGAGCCGAGCGCGCTCTCGCCGCGGGGGGTGGAGGACCACAGCAAGTGGATCCGGCAGGACGTGACCGTAAGGGCCCTCGATGACAACCATCTCGTCGGTGCGAGCATTCCCGTTGCGTACAACGTCAGCGAGCCTGCGGTTCCCTCCGGAAGCGGGGTCGTCACAGTCGTCGACGGGCTTCACCGCGACCAGCGCTACTCGATCTGGAGCTTCGCGGCGCGCCCGACGCCCGTGCAGCTCGTCCGGGTTCGCGCTGCGTATCCCGCCGCTCTGACGAGGGCGGGTAGCGAGCTCGAGCTGCGCGGCCGCGCGAATGCTCCTCCATTCCTCGCCGCGGGGCGCGAGCGGCGGATGTTCGCGCTGCTGACGGGACGTCTCCAGCCCTACGCGGAGCTCTACGACCGCGCGCGGGCCGTCGCCGGGCAAACGCGCTCCCCCTACGCGGCCGCGGTCGCGCTCGAGCGCTGGTTCCGCGTCACCGGCGGCTTCACGTACTCCGAGCAACCCGGAACGACGCCGGGGCTGCCGCCGCTCCGGCTTCGTGCCGGGGCACTACCACGACGGCACGTGGACGGTCAGCGACCACGACGCCCACACGTGGGTCGAGGCCTGGTTCCCGCGCTACGGGTGGTTGCCGTTCGATCCCACCCCGGGGCGCGGCCGGCTGAGCGGCTCGTACAGTTCAACCTCGCGCGGCTTCGACCCGTCGGCCGCGGCGAAGCTGCTCGCGACCGTCGTCAAGGGGGGCGAGGTCTTCGGCGGCGGGGCGCAGGCGATCGTCGGGCACGATGACCGGCTCCGGACGCCGCGTTCCGCGGCGGACGTTCCCGTGCGCGGTCTCCACGTGCCTCCGCCTGCGGAGCACCACGCGCCGAGCCTGCTCTTCTTCCTCCTTCTGCTCGCTGCGGGGGTTGCGGTCGTGATCGTCGTGCTCAAGCTCGCGCGGCGGAAAATTCGCTACCTGTCCCGCGATCCTCGGAGGATCGCGTCGGCCTGCGCGCAGGAGCTCGCAGAGTTCCTGCAGGACCAGCGCGTCCCGTCCTCGCGTGCGGTGACGCTCCACGAGCTGGGGGCGACGATCGCCGAGCGCTTCGGCGTCGACGCTGGCCCGTTCGCGCGCGCCGCCGCGGCCGCGCGCTACGGGCCGCAGCCGGAGGCGCGTGCCGCCTCCCGGCGTGCCCGCGTCGAGCTGCGTGAGCTGAAGCGGAAGCTGCGCCGCGGGCTGTTCGTGCTCGACCGTGCGCGCGGGCTCGTCTCCGTCCGGTCGCTCGGGCTCGGGTAGTCGTGGACGCCGTCGTGATGGCGGCCGGCCTCGGCACCCGGCTGCGGCCGCTGACGGAGCGTTGGGCAAAGCCGGTGCTGCCCATCGACGGCCGTCCGGTGATCGCGCTGCTCCTGCGTGAGCTGGCCGCGGCGGGGTGCAGGCGCGTCTGGGTGGTGACGGGGCACCTCGCCGAGCAGGTTGAGGGCCTCATCGGCGACGGCCCGGCGTTCGGGGTGGATATCCACTTCGTGCGCCAGCCCGGCGTGCTCGGCTCCGCCGACGCCGTGCAGCGCGCGCTCCGCGACGGCGCGCGGGCGCCGTCGGTCGTCTCCGCCGCGGACACGGTGTTCACAGCGGGTGACGTCGGGCGCTTCGTCGCGGCCTTTGCGGCCTCGGGCGCGGCGGGCGCGTTGGCCGTCCGCACGGTTCCGGGGCGAGATTCCGGGCGGCCAGGAGTCCGGCGAGAGGGCGACCGGATCGTGCAGATGCGTGACGACGATCCCGGCCTGGTGTGGACGCCGGCGCCTCTCTGGGGGCTCGGCGGCGCGGTCGCGGAGCGCCTGTGCCTCGATCGGCCGCCGTACGAGCTCGGGAACGCTTACCAGTCTGCGATCGACGCGGGGGAGGCCGTTACCGCAATCGAGATCGGGACGACGCGGGATTTGACGGATCCGCTTGACTTGGTGGAGGAGAACTTTTCGTATCTGAGAGGGATATGAGCGAGACCTACGACCTCTACCAGCAGGGGCGAGCGCACCTTCGCAAGGGCCGGGCCGCCCAGGCGACAGTCGCGCTGGAGAAGGCGAAGCGGCGCGAACCGCGGAAGGCGTCGATCCGCGAGGCGCTGGGGATCGCGTACCTCCGGATCCAGCGCTACCAGGAGGCGGAGGAGGAGTTTCGCGTCATGCTCGAGCTCTCGCCGGCCGACGACTACGCGCACTATGCGCTCGGCCGCGCGCTCGAGAAGCAGGGAAAGGACGCCGAGGCGAACGGCCACTACAAGCTCGCCAGCTCGTTGCGCCCGGAGAACGAGCATTACGCCTCGCGCATCCTCGACCTGGACGAGCCCGGTCCGGACGAGCCGGAGTAAGAGTCACGGAATCGGCGCGTGCGCGTGACAGACGCGTGCGAGATTCCGCGTTAGCGTCGGCCGCAGCGGGCGGCGGGTGAACCCCCCTCCCGGGGTGGGGACGCGCCCGCGCGTTCGCGCGTGTACCTAGAACACGCCGATGTGAAGATGACGGTCGATGCGCGCCGTGTGCCAGCGGGTCTCCCGAGCGCGGGTCGTCGTGGCCGGCGATCCTGTGGGCGCGATCGCCCAGGGCCTCGTCGTTCTGCTCGGCGTCGCACGCGCCGACGCGGCCGCCGATGCCGAGCGCATGGCGAGCAAGGTCGCCCGCCTCCGCATCTTCGAGGACGACGGGGGGAAGTTCGCACGCAGCCTGCTCGACGTACGCGGTGCGGCGCTCGTCGTCAGCCAGTTCACGCTGATCGCAGATACCCGCAAAGGGAACCGCCCGAGCTTCACCGACGCGGCGCGGCCGGATCGCGCCGAGCCCCTGTACGACGCGTTCTGCGCCGCTCTCGAACGCGAGGGCGTCGCGGTCGAACGCGGCGTCTTCGGGGCGCACATGGCCGTCGAGCTCGTCAACGACGGGCCCGTGACGATCGTGCTCGACTAGCGGCTTGCTATCCTGCAGGCACCACATTTCGAGCAGTTTGCGAAATGGGCCTGCGGGCCCATTTTTTGTGACAGGACGGGAGCGATGGCCACCACACACGACAAGGAACGACAGTTGACGCGGGAGATAACCCCCAGAGTCGAAGGCGCCCTGCCGGGCACCGAGGTCCTTGCCGTCGAGCTGACCAGCCCCGACCGGTTCACCGTCTACGTCGACCACGTCGGGGGCGTCGACCACGCGCTGTGCGAGCGCGTGACCAACGTGCTCCGCGAGTACCTGCGCGACTACTCGGTCGACGTCTCGTCTCCGGGGATCGAGCGGCCACTCCGCACGCAATCGCATTTCCGCAACGCCGTCGGGCGCCGGGTCGCGCTCCGCACGGACGGCCGCAACCGCGTCCGCGGCGAGGTCGTCGCGGCCGGCGAGCGCAAGGTCACTGTGCGCACGAACGGCGAGTCCATTGACGTCCCGTATGACGCGATCGTCCGGGGCAACCTGATCGAGGAAGTGGGGACGAGATGACGCAAGAGATCGTCGACGCAGTCAGAGACATCGAACGCGAGAAGGGCATCGAGAGCGGAGCGCTCGTCTCGGCGCTCGAGGACGCCCTGCTGGCCGCGTACAAGAAGACGCCGGGCGCGTCGCGCCATGCCACCGTCGAGATCGACGAGCAGGGCGACTTCCGCGTGTACTCGATCGAGCTGCCGCCGGACATCGAGGAGCGCCTGCTCGACGAGGCGCGCGAGCGCGCGCTCGAGGAGCTCGAGCGGATCGAAGCCGAGAACGGCGAGCGCTCGCACACGCTGCTCTCGGACAACGATCTCGACATCGACTGGTCAGAGGTGCCGGCGGATCAGGTCAAGCGCGAGGACGTCACACCCGAGAACTTCGGCCGGATCGCCGCGCAGACCGCGAAGCAGGTGATCCTGCAGCGGATCCGCGAGGCCGAGCGGATGATGATGTACGACGAGTACAAGGACCGTGAGAGCGAAGTCGTCACGGGCATCGTCCAGCAGGCGGGCGACCGCAACAACGTGCTCGTCGACCTCGGCAAGGTCGAGGCGCTGCTGCCGCGCTCCGAGCAGGTCGACGGCGAGCGCTACGAGCAGGGCTCGCGGATCAAGGCCGTCATCACCGAGGTCCGGTCTGGGACGAAAGGCCCGCAGGTGATCCTCTCCCGCCGCGACCCCGAGCTGATCAAGACACTGTTCGAGCTCGAGGTTCCCGAGATCGCCGACGGCCTCGTCGAGATCCGCGGCGTCGCGCGCGAGCCGGGCTACCGCTCGAAGATCGCCGTCGAGTCACACGCCCAGGGCGTCGATCCCGTCGGCGCATGCGTCGGCCCGCGCGGCTCCCGTGTCCGCATGGTCGTGTCGGAGTTGCGCGGCGAGAAGATCGACATCATTCCCTGGAACTCCGAGCCGGCGCGATTCGTCGCCAAGGCGCTTTCGCCGGCGCGCGTGCGCGAGGTCTTCGTCGATGACGACACGAAGGAAGCGACGGTCATCGTGCCGGACGACCAGCTCGCACTGGCGATCGGCAAAGAAGGCCTGAACGCTCGGCTCGCCGCACGGCTGACCGGTTGGAAGGTCGACATCCAGTCCGACACCGAGTTCGCACAGGCGGAAGCTGCCGCCGCGTACGGCGGCGGCGAGGGTGAGGAGTTCACCGGCCGCTGTGCGGCAGTGCTCTGCTCCGATCTCGCGCCGCCGGAGGCGGAGAGCATCGGTCCCGAGAGCCTCCCCGCCGAGAGCGAGGAGCCGCTCGAGTCGGAGGCCCCCGCGGACGTCGTCGCGACCCACGGGCCGGACGCGACGGAGATCGCGGCGGAGGAAGGCGAGGTCGACCTCGACGTGTCACATCCGGCCACGGCCCCGCCGCACGAGGTCCCCGCTGGGATCCCGGTCGAGCACGAGGAAGGCGGCGAGGGCGCACCTGCTGCGTGACGGAGCCGATCAGGAGCTGTGTCGGTTGCGGCCGGAAGGCCCCGCAGAGCGACCTCCTGCGGTTCGTCGTGAGGGACGGACGGCTCGTTCCGGGCGCACAGGAGCCCGGACGCGGCGCCTATACCTGCCGTCGCCTCTCCTGCTTCGAGCGCGCGGTGGCGCGGCGCGCCTTCAACCGAACCCTCCGGCGGACCGTCCGAGTCGAACCCGAACTGGCATCTCTCTACACTTGAACACGTAATGGCGAACGAATCCGGACCAAATAGGCCAAACCGGCCGATGCGGCCCCGTCAGGGCGGCCCCGGCGCGCGCCGGAAGCGACGCGTGATCATCGACAACGCCGCCGCGCGTCCGCGCGACGCCCGGCAGCAGCAACGCGAGCGCGAGGCCGCCCGCCCGAAGCAGCCGCGCGAGGTGGCGCCCGTCACCGGCCCCGTCTCAGTCGAGTCGGGCCTGACGGTGCGTGATCTTTCGCAGGCGCTCGGCGTCCCCGCACCGAAGATCATCATGTTCATGATGGGCCTCGGCAAGGCCGTCACCATCACGCAGTCCCTCGGTGACGACGAGGTCGAGCTCATCGCGGCCGAGCTCGCGCCCGAGCGCGAGCTGACGATCCGGCACGCCGCCGACGAGGACGAAGAGCCCGAGGTCTTCGAGGACAGCGAGGCCGATCTCTCGGCGCGGCCACCCGTCGTCACCATCATGGGACACGTCGACCACGGCAAGACGACGCTGCTCGACGCGATCCGCGAGACGTCCGTCGTCGAGACCGAGGCCGGCGGCATCACCCAGCACATCGGCGCATACCAGGCCGAGCACAACGGCCGGAAGATCACCTTCCTCGACACT
>MNJC01000123.1 GCA_001920085.1 Actinobacteria bacterium 13_1_20CM_4_69_9 | reverse complement strand
TGAAGTATCCGGCGATCTGGCTCCTCGGCGAGCGCGCGCACGGCGAGGTGCTGTCGATCGCGTTCGCGGGCAGCGGCCAGCACCAGGACGCGGGCGGCAAGGCGGTGCACATGGCGCCGAAGACCTCGTCCGTGATCACGTCCAAGTCGATCTCCAAGAACGGCGGCCGGGCCGGTTACCGCGGGCTGCTCGAGGTGGCGAAGAGCGCGGTCGGCTCCAGGTCCAAGGTCGTCTGCGACGCGCTGATCCTCGACGAGGACTCGCGCTCCGACACCTACCCGTACATGAAGATCGACGCCGACGACGTCGACATCGGCCACGAGGCGACGGTGTCGAAGATCGGCGAGGAGCAGCTCTTCTACCTGATGTCGCGCGGGCTGTCCGAGGCGGAGGCCTCCGCGCTGATCGTGTCGGGCTTCGTCGAGCCGATCACGAAGGAGCTGCCGCTCGAGTACGCGGTCGAGATGAACCGGCTGATTCAGCTGCAGATGGAGGGTTCCGTCGGTTGACCGTTGACGTCGAGCGCGTGGATTACATCCGCGTGCCCGTGAAGGACATGGCTGAGGCGGAGCACTTCTACGGAGAGCTCCTCGGGCTGCCGCTGAACCCGAACTCGCCCGACGACGACTGGCTGGAGTTCGAGGCCGGCAACGTCACACTCGCGGTGATGACGCCGCACACCCACGAGTACGAGTTCACTCCTCTGCCGCCGGGCGCGCTGGCGCTGCGCGTCGCCGACGTCGCAGACGCGAAGGCGAAGCTCGAGGCCGCGGGAGTCGAGGTGAACGACATGTGGGACTCCGGCAAATGCCAGGGTGCCGGCGTGCGCGACCCGTCCGGGAATCCGATCCTGCTGCACCGCCGCTACGCGCCGTATCCGGACGGCACGACGCCGTAATGCAGATCGAGCAGGTCGACTTCGTGTCCGTGCTGACGCAGGACATGGCGCGCGCCAAGCAGTTCTACGGCAGGACGCTCGGGCTGCCGATCGAGACCGAGGGCGAGAACGACATGGAGTTCACGCTCGGCCAGGTGACGCTCGACGTCTTCGATCCGGCGAGCGCCGGACAGGAGTTCGCTCCCAGCCCGGCAGGGATCGCGATCCGCGTGCCCGACGTCGCCGTTGCACGGCGGGAGCTCGAGGCGAAGGGCGTGCAGTTCGACGGCGAGATCGTCGACACGGGCGTCTGCCACTTCGCGTTCTTCCAGGACCCCGACGGCAACAAGCTGATGCTCCACAGGAGGTATGCGCCGCGTGAACGCTGAGGCGCTCGCGCGCTACCAGGAGCTGCCGCTCCCCGACACGACGGAGGAGCACTGGCGCTTCACCGATCTCCGCGCCTTCGACCCGGACGCTTTTCAGACACGTCCCGGGACGGTCCCGGGACATGTCCCTGCCGAGACAATGCTCGACCTCGACGTCGCGGGGCTCGCCACGATCAGCGAGAGCGGCGTCAGCGTCGAGCGCGCGCCCGACGGCATCACGTTCCAGCGGCTCGACGAGGCGCACGAGCGCCTGTACTCACTGGTCGGCTGGGACGAGAAGTTCGCCGCCCACAACGCTGCGGTGTGGCAGCACGGCCTGCTCGTCCACGTCTCCAAGGACGTGCAGCTCGACAAGCCGCTGTACGTGCGCATCACGAGCTCCGCCGACGAGTCGGCGCTCTTCTGGCGGCTGCTCGTGATCGCCGATCCCGGAGCGCGCTTCACGCTCGTCGAGGAGATCGTCTCCTCGAAGCCGGACCTGCAGGCGTACACGAACGAGGCGGCCGAGCTCTTCGTCGGCGAGGGCGCGAAGCTCGAATACGTCTCCCTGCAGAACCTCTCGCGGGAAACGTGGCATTTCGCATCGCACCACGCGCGCGTCGAGCGCGACGCCGAGCTCGACTGGGTCACGGGCGGGTTCGGCTCGAAGAAGGGGAAGGTGCGCATCCAGAACGACCTCGCCGGCCAGGGCGCCACGTCACGCGTGACCGGCGCTTACTTCACGGACGGCGAGCAGCACCTCGACTACGACACGTTCCAGGAGCACATCGCGCCGAACACCACCTCCGACTTCGCCTTCAAGGGGGCGTTGCGCGACCACTCGACGGCGGTGTGGCGCGGGATGATCCGGGTCGAGCCCGAAGCGCAGAGGACGAACGCGTACCAGGAGAACCGGAACCTGATGCTGTCGCCGACGACGCACGCCGTGCCGATTCCGGGCCTCGAGATCATGGCCAGCGACGTCCGCTGCACGCACGGCGCGACGGTCGGGCGCGTCGACCGCGAGCAGCTCTTCTACCTGATGGCACGCGGGCTCTCGCGGAGCGAGGCCGAACGGCTGATCGTGCGAGGCTTCTTCGAAGACGTGCTCGCACGCGTCGAGCTCGAGCCGGTGCGCGAGGCACTCGCAACCGCGCTCGAGGCGCGCATCCCGCAGGGCTGAGAAGTCCCTGGGCGCAGCTAGCAACCAGCCGCTCAAAGGCTCATACTCCGGCGGTGCGCCGAGCCCCGCTGCTCGCGGTGGTTGCCGTGTTGGCAGCGGTCGCCGTGCCGTCGGCCGGATCGGCGCCCAAAGCGAACCAGCGGGTGCTCGTCGTCCTCGCGTCGACGGGAGCGAAGCCGTACCCGGTCGCCGACGTGCAGCGGGTGTTCGCGCAGCTGAACGAGTTCATGCAGCGTGCCTCGCTCGGACAGGTGCACGTCCAGGCCGACGTCACGCCGTGGCTGACCGCTCTGACGGCGAAGCCGACCTGCGGCGCCAGCGCCAACGGCATCGACTCGGTATTCGAGCCGGCGAGGCGCGCAGCGGCCGGCGCCGGCTTCGACACCTCACGCTACGACACGGTCGTCTACGAGCTTCCCGACGCGCGCTGCGGCTTCTTCGGCGCGACCTACGGCCACCAGGTCATGCTCACCCGCGAGCCGACCGTCGAGCTGCTCGCCCACGAGCTGGGCCATACGTTCGGGCTGGGACACGCGATGGGCGCGGATTGCATCGACTACCTACGCTGCAGCCTCGAGGACACCGGCGACACGCTCAGCCCGATGGGCTCAGGGTCGCTCGACTACAGCGCCTACGAGAAGTCGCTGCTCGGCTGGATCCCGGCGCAGCCGCGGGTGACGGCGCCGAAGAGCTACGTCCTCACGCCGCCGACGAGCAGGTCGAAGGTCGCGCAGGCGCTCGTCGTGGACACGAGCCGAGGGACGTGGTGGATCGAGTACCGCGCGCAGCCGTTCCGCGGCCTCGTGTTCCGGTTCGTCGACGCCGAGAACCATTCGGCGCCGTACGACCCCTCCGCAATCCTGATCCTCAGGCCGACCAAGAAGGCGCGGCCGTGGCTGGTGAAGGGCGAGTCCTTCCGCATTCCCCTCTCCTGGCGCGTCACGCTGACGAAGGGGTCGGCGAAGCAGGCATCCGTCCGCTTTCGCCCCTAGGCGCTGGGTACGATGACCGCGTGGCCGTGACGGCGCACGCGAAGCTCGACGCGCGCAAGCTGCGCGCCGACTTCCCCATCTTCGAGCACGATATCCGCGGCAAGCCGCTCGCGTATCTCGACTCGGCGGTGAGCGCGCACAAACCGCGTCAGGTGCTCGACAAGCTGCGCAACTTCTACGAGACCTCGTACGCGAATGTCCACCGAGGCGTCTACACGCTGTCGGAGGTCGCGACGGCGGAGTACGAAGGCGCCCGCGACAAGATCGCGCGCTTCATCAACGCACCCGCGTCGCGCGAGCTGATCTTCACGCACGGGGCGACGGAGAGCATCAACCTCGTCGCCTACGCATGGGGACTGGACAACCTCGGGCCCGGCGACGTCGTCGTCGTGACCGAGCTCGAGCACCACTCGAACTTCGTGCCGTGGCAATACATCGCGAAGCGCACGGGCGCGACCTTCAAGGCGATCCCGCTCGACGACCACGGCGAGCTGCAACTCGACGCGCTCGGCGAGATCGAGCAGGCCGGGAACGTCAAGGTCGTCGCGAACAACCTCGTCTCGAACGCGCTCGGCACGATCAACCCGATCGAGAAGCTCTCGGCCTGGGCGCACGAGCGCGGCGCGATCATGGTCGTCGACGCGGCTCAGGCCGCGCCGCACCACGCGATCGACGTGCAGGAGCTCGGCTGCGACTTCCTCGCATTCTCGTCCCACAAGATGTGCGGCCCGACGAGCGTCGGCGCGCTTTGGGGTCGGGCGGAGCTGCTCGAGGCGATGTCGCCCTTCAACCTCGGCGGCCACATGATCCGCTCGGTGAAGCTCGAGGAGACGACCTGGGGCCAGATCCCGTTCAAGTTCGAGGCAGGCACGCAGCCGATCGCCGAGGCGGTCGGCTTCGGCGCCGCGGTCGACTACCTGACCGACATCGGCATCGGCGCGATCGAGGAGCACGAGCGCGAGCTGCTCGTCTACGCGCTCGAGAAGCTCGCCGAGGTCCCCGGCCTGACGGCGTACGGGCCTGCGCCGGAGAGGCGGGCCGGGATCGTCTCCTTCAACCTCGACGGCGTGCACCCGCACGACGTCGCGCAGATCCTCGACATGGACGGCGTGGCGATCCGCGCCGGCCACCACTGCTGCCAGCCACTGATGGCGAAGCTGGGCGTCGCCGCCACGAACCGTGCGAGTTTCTACCTCTACACGATCCCGGAAGAGATCGACCGGCTCGCCGACGGGCTGCAGAAGGCACATAAGCTTCTGGCGTGAACGAATTCGACCAGCTGTACCGAGAGGTGATCCTCGATCACTACAAGAACCCCCGCGGCCACGGGCTGCTCGAGCACGCCGACGCAGAGGCGGAAGGGCAGAATCCGCTCTGCGGCGACGAGGTGTCGATCTACGTCGCATTCGGCGAGGACGGCGACACGATCGATGAGGTGAAGTTCTCCGGCCGCGGCTGCGCGATCTCCCAGGCGGCGACCTCGATGCTCACCGAGCTGGTCCAGGGACGCAGCGCGCAGGAGGTGGCGAGCCTGCCGCGCGACGAGCTGCTCGACGAGATCGGAATCCCGCTGACGCCGGTGCGGCTGAAGTGCGCACTGCTCGGCCTCTCGACGTTGAAGCTGGCGCTGCACAAGGCGAAGGGGACGCCTCTGCCCGCGGAATGGGCGGGCGCCTCGTCGGACCTCGAGCTCAACTAACGGATTGCCCGAGCTCGACGTCTGCCCGGTCGAGGAGCTGCCGTCGTGCTCGGTGAAGATCGTCTACGCCGGCTCGCTCGCGATCGGCGTCTACAACCTGAACGGCGAGTACTACGGGCTCGAGGACCGCTGCTCGCACGACGACGGGCCGCTGTGCGAGGGGGACTTCGACTGCGACGACGGCGTCGCAATCTGCCCCCGGCACGGCGCGAACATCGACATCCGCACGGGCCGCGCGCTGACGTTGCCGGCCGTCGAGTCGGTGGCGACCTACCCCGTCCACGTCGTGGACGGCATGGTCAAGGTCGACGTTGGCTGAGCCGAAACGCTGCTGGCCGATGTCCGACGAGCTCTACATCGAGTACCACGACAACGAATGGGGACGTCCCGTGCGCGACGAGCGCGGTCTGCTCGAACGGCTCTGCCTCGAGGGTTTCCAGTCCGGCCTGTCCTGGTTGACGATCCTGCGCAAGCGCGAGAACTTCCGAGCGGCGTTCGCGAACTTCGACCCGGAGCGCGTCGCCCGCTTCGGCGAGCGCGACGTGAAGCGACTGCTCGGCGACGCGGGAATCGTCCGCCACCGCGGCAAGATCGAGGCCGCGATCGCGAACGCCCGGGGCACGCTCGCTCTTCGGGAGCAGGGAACGCCGCTGCACGAGCTCGTCTGGGCGCATCGGCCCAAGCGCCATCGCGCGCCGCGAGGGGCCGGCGACTGGCAGGCGACGACGCCCGAGTCCGTCACCCTGTCGAAGGCGCTGAAGGGCGGCGGCTTCCGCTTCGTCGGCCCCACGACCGTCTACGCGGCAATGCAGGCGTGCGGCGTCGTCAACGACCATCTGCTTTCGTGCCACGTTCGCCGGGCCGTGCAACGGGAGATCGACGCCGTTGCTGGATGAGCGCGTTCGCCGAGTGCTGGCGCGTCTCGAGGAGGAGGACGCCGCCGAGCGCGCTGCGGGTCTTCCCGCCGCCGAACGCTCCCGTGCGGTCGAGCCCACGACGGGACGGTTCCTGTTCTCCCTCGTCGCACCGCAGACCGACTGCGAGGTGCTGGAGATCGGCGGCTCGCGCGGCTACTCGACGATCTGGCTCGCCGCAGGCGTGCGCAACCTCGGCGGACGGGTCCTCTCCGTCGAGCACGACCCCAGCAAGATCGATGCGTGGCGGAGGAACGTCCATGAGGCCGGGCTCGAGGACTGGGCCGACCTCGTCGACGGCGACGCGAAGGAGGCGGTGCCCGCGATCGACGACGTCTTCGACGTCGTCTTCCTGGACGCCGAGAAGGACGACTACGAGGAGCTCTTCCGGCTCGCGCGCGCGAAGCTCGAGCCCGGCGCGCTGGTCGTCGCCGACAACGTGCTCTCGCACGTCGAGACGCTCGGCGCGTACTCCGCCGTGCGGCAAGCCGACGCTTCGCTCGTCTCGGTCACCGTGCCGCTCGACCGCGGTCTGGAAGTGACGGTGGTGCTTGTAGACCCGTCCGCTACGATGCGCCTACCGCGGAAAGGAGGTGGTCCGGCAGTGGAAGATTCCAGTACGGGCAGTGGAGGTACCAGCGGGTAGAGGCGCGTCCCCGGGACCTACGGGGAATCGCCTAGCCAGCGTGGGGGACGACGCGTTACGCGCCGCCCGGCCATACATCTCGGGCCGAGGCAGGAAGCGCCTCTACTAATCCATCGCTGGTAACCGGATCGGGGCCGCCGCCAGGCGGCCCCTTTCTTTTCAGAGAGCGCGGCGCAGCTGGTCGTCGAGCGGGACGAGCGACACCTGGAACGTCCGAACCGCCTCGTCGTTCGAGACGACGTTGTCGCCGTGCTCGAGCATCTTCAGGAGGTCGCGCGTCAGCGGGATGTTGCCCGGCAACCGCTCGGTGACGAGGGCATTCGCGCGCATGATCGCCATCGGCACGTGGATGCTCGGCCGCCGCTGGCCCAGCACGCGCTTCAGGCGGGCCCAGAGCTCGTTCCAGGTCACGGCGTCCGGGCCGCCGAGCTCGTAGGTGTTGCCCGTCACGTCGTCGCGTGCGACCGCCTCTCCGAAGTAGACGGCGACGTCGTCGGCCCAGATCGGCTGAATCCGCTGCTTGCCGCTGCCCGTGATCGGCGTCACCGGGGAATAGCGCGCGAGCTTCGCGAACGTGGGCAGAATCCCCCCGTCGCGGGCGAAGACGAAGCTCGGCCGGAAGATCACGAACGGGATGCCGGCGGCGCGGACGAGCTCCTCCATCTCCCACTTCGCCCGGTAGTACGGGACGAGGTCTTTCGTCTGCTCGCTCGTGCCGAGGGCGCTCATGAGCACGAAGCGGCGGACACCTGCGGCGCTTGCAGCACCGAGCAAGTCGCGGGTGCCGTCCACCATGATCCGCTGGAAGTCGCGGTCGCGCCCCTGCCGGATCGCGACGAGGTGGACGACGGTCTCGACACCGTCGGCGGCGCGGCGCAGGCTGGCCGGATCGGTCATGTCCCCCTGGACGAGCTCCGAGCCCCACGCTGCGAGCTTCGAGCCGTGACGCGGGTCGCGGACGAGGCAGCGGACAGGCAGGTCGCGGCCGCGCAGCTCGTGGACGACGTGGCCGCCCACGAAGCCGCTACCCCCGGTGACGAGGATCAACCCGCCGGCTCGCGCTGGAAGTTCTGCCAGTACCTGGACGGGGTCGGGCCGCGCTGCCCCTGGTACTTCGAGCCGATGTCTCCGGTGCCGTACGGGGTCTCCGCCGGCTCGCTCAGCTGGACGAAGGAGACCTGCCCGATCTTCATCCCGGGATAGATCGTCATTGGCAGGTTCGCCACGTTCGAGAGCTCGAGCGTGACGTGCCCGTCCCAACCTGGATCGACGAAGCCGGCAGTCGAATGGATCAGCAGTCCGAGCCGGCCGAGGCTCGACTTGCCGTCCAGGCGGGCGACCAGGTCGTCCGGGAGGCGAATCCGCTCGAGCGTCGAGCCGAGCACGAACTCGCCCGGATGCAGGACGAAAGGCGTGTCCTCCTCCACCTCGACCAGCTCCGTCAGGTCTTCCTGCTCCTCGCGGACGTCGATGTATGGATACCTGTTGTTGTGGAAGACCCTGAAGTAACGGTCGACGCGGACGTCGACGCTCGACGGCTGCAGAAGCGAGTCGTCGTACGGGTCGATCTCGATGCGCCCCTCGGCCAAAAGGCGGGCAATCGTCCGATCTGAGAGGACCACGCGCCGATTCTACGGGGGCTCAGGAGGTGCTAGTTTTCCACACCTTGCCGCAGGCCAGGCCCCCCAGGCCCCCGAGGACGCCGCGCAGTGTCCTCCAGCCGGTCGACCCCAACGCGCGCTACAAGGTGCGCAGGGCCGAGGCGCGGCAGCGTCGCCACAAGCAGCGGCTCGGGTTCGCCGCCGCGCTGCTCGCCCTCATCGCCGCCGGCGTGATCGGCGGCGTGATCGCGACCCACGTGAACAGCCACAACCCGGTGCGCGCCGCCGCACGCTCGCAGCCGAAGCCGCAGGCGCACGGGCTGCAGCCGCGGCCGCTGCCGGAGGAGCTGCGCGGCGTCCACGTGACGATGGCGCTCGCGGGGCTCCCCGGCAAGCTCGACCAGTACATCGCGATGAAGCGCGACGGCCTGAACGCCGTCGAGCTGGACGTGAAGGACGAGAACGGCGAGATCGGCTGGCCGGCCAACGTCCCGCTCGCCCGCCGCGTCGGCTCCGGCATGCGCTATTACGACCCGGAGCGCGCCGTGGCGAAGATCCACGCCGCCGGGCTGTACCTGATCGGCCGCGTCGTCACGTTCGAGGATCCGCTCCTCTCGGGGAATGCGCCGCAACTGGCGATCCGCCGCGCCGACGGGTCGCGCTGGCTCAACAACGGCGGCCTCGGCTGGACGAACGAGTACGACAAGCGTGTTTGGAAGTACAACGTCGACATCGCCGTGCAGGCGGCCAAGCTCGGCTTCGACGAGATCCAGTTCGACTACGTCCGCTTCCCGAGCGACGGGGATCTCTCGCAGATCCGCTATCCGGGGACGCACACGCAGCCGATGGGCTGGACGATCCCCGCCTTCCTCGAGTACGCGCGCTCTCGGCTCCATCCGCTCGGCGTCCGCCTGTCGGTCGACGTCTTCGGCCTCTCCGCGACGCGGGATCTCGGCATCGGCCAGTTCCCCGCGAGGATCGCGCCGCTCGTCGACACGATCTACCCGATGGTCTACCCGTCGCACTACGTGGCGGGGGAATACAACATCATCGACCCGGACTCACATCCGGGCACGACCGTCGCCTACTCGCTGCGCGACTTCCGCAGCAGGGTGGCCGGCCGCAAGACGATGCTGATCCCGTGGCTGCAGGACTTCTCCCTCGGCCGCGCCTACAGCCTCGCGGACGTCCAGGACCAGATCCAGGCGGCACGGCTGGAGCACGTGAAGGGCTTCATGCTCTGGAACGCCGGCGGCATCTACACGATCAAGGCGCTCGGCACCAAGCCCTTCTGAAAGCCCTCTATGCATGTATGCAGCCCGGCCGTCGGCTGCGTTATCGTGAGCGGTGATGGCGGCGACGAAGTCGATCGAGCTCCGGACGGCGATCCCCGGGCCGCGCTCCGAGCAGGTCCTGCAGCGGAAGGCCCTGGTCGTGGCCGACCCGCTCTCGATCTACATCCCCGTCGTGATCGACCACGGTGACGGAGCGACGCTGACCGACGTCGACGGAAACACGTTCATCGACTTCACCGGCGGCGTCGGCTGCCTGAACGTAGGCCATGCCAACCCACGCATCACCGAGGCAGTGCAGGAGCAGGCGGCGCGCTTCCTGCACACGGACTTCACGATCGTCCCGTACGAGCTCTACGTCACCCTGGCGGAGCGCCTCGTCGCGACGGCGCCGATCTCCGGGCAGGTCAAGGCCGCCTTCTTCAATGCGGGCACGGAGGCGCTCGAGAACGCGATCAAGTTCGCGCGCGCCTACACGAAGCGCCCCGCGGTGATCGCCTTCGAGGGGGGCTTCCACGGACGCACGCTGCTCTCCCTCTCCCTCACGTCGAAGACGCACCCGTACAAGGCGGGCCTCGGGCCCTTCGCGCCGGACGTCTACCGCGTCCCGTTCGCACAGGACTACCGCGGCCCGAGCTCCGGCGAGGCCCTCGCAGCCCTCGAGCGCGCGCTCGTCACGCAGGTGGCCGCCGAGAGCGTCGCGGCCGTCGTGATCGAGCCCGTTCAGGGCGAGGGAGGCTTCGTCGTCGCGCCGCCCGAGTTTCTCGCCGGCGTGCGCAAGCTCTGCGACGACAACGGCATCGTCCTCGTCGTCGACGAGGTGCAGACCGGCTACGGCCGCACGGGGAAGCTCTGGGGCATCGAGCACTACGACATCGAGCCCGACCTGATGTGCGTCGCGAAGTCGATCGCCGCGGGCCTCCCGCTCTCGGGCGTCCTCGGCCGCGCGGAGATCATGGACGCTCCAGGCGATTCCGCCATCGGCGGGACGTACGTCGGCAACCCCGTGGCGCAGGCTGCCGCACTCGCGGTGTTGGACGTCTTCGAAGACGATGGGCTCGTCGAGCGTGCCGCCCAGATCGGCGACACCATCCGCGAGCGGATGCTCGGTTGGCAGCAGCGCTGGCCGGCGATCGGCGACGTCCGCGGGCTCGGGGCGATGCTCGCGCTCGAGCTCGTCGAGGATCCGGCCACCAAGGCGCCGGCACCGGATCTGGCGACGCGCGTCGTGGAGGCGGCCGCCGAGCGCGGGCTGCTCCTCCTCAAGTCAGGGATCTACTCGAACTGCATCCGCGTCCTCGTGCCGCTCGTCATCTCCGAAGCGCAGCTCGACGAGGCGCTCGGCGTCTGGGAAGACGCCCTCGACTCAGCACTCTCGGGCTAACGGCCGATAGATCCGGAGATGGCCGGGTTCGTGATCGCAGCCCTAGCCGGCATGCTGCCCCTACTGCTCGGCATGTTCGGCCTCGGCCGCCCGCGCGTGGTGGTCGGCATCGGCGGCATGCTCGCGGTCGGCTGGGTCTTCGCGCTCGCGGCGAAGCGGACAGAGCCCGGCGACGTGCCGCTCTGGTTCGTCGTTGGCCTGGTGCTGCTGCTCTACGGGATCTGGTGCGGTGGCCTCTGGCTCGGCGTGCGGCTCCGACGTATGCGCCGCCCGGCACCCGGGTAGCGTTTGTTCCGTGGTCGGGGAGACGATTGCCGGACGCTACGAAGTCGAGGAGCTCGTGGGGCACGGCGGGATGTCGAGCGTCTACAAGGCGCGCGATGCGCTGCTCGAGCGCCACGTCGCGCTGAAGATCCTGCACGAGCAGTACAACGCTGACGATGACTTCGTCGAGCGCTTCAAGCGCGAGGCGCGGTCGGTGGCCCAGCTGCAGCACCCGAACATCGTCACGGTCATCGACCGGGGCGAGGCGGAAGGGCGCCAGTTCATCGTGTTCGAATACATCGACGGGGAGAACCTCAAGGAACGCGTCGTCCGTAACGGCCGGCTCGACGTGCGCGAGGCGCTCGAGATCTCGCTGGAGGTGGCGCGCGGGCTCGCGTTCGCCCACGAGCAGGGGCTCATCCATCGCGACGTCAAGCCGCAGAACATCCTGCTGAACGGCGACGGCCGGGCAAAGGTGACGGACTTCGGGATCGCACGCTCGCTCGACGTCGACGGGATGACGCAGACCGGCACGGTCCTCGGTACCTCGAACTACATCGCGCCCGAGCAGGCAAGCGGTCAGCGCGTCGACGCGCACAGCGACGTCTACGCGCTCGGCGTCGTGCTCTACGAGCTGCTCGCCGGCGACGTGCCGTTCCCCGGCGAGAGCTTCGTCGCCGTCGCGATGAAGCACATGCACGAGCCGGCGCCGAACCTCCTGGATGTCCGCGGCGACGTGCCGCTGCGCGTGGCGGCGGCCGTCGACCGAGCGCTCGAGAAGGATCCCGAGCAGCGCTTCCCGACGATGGACGCGTTCGCTGCGGAGCTCGAAGCCTGCCTCGCCGAGCTCGACCGCGGCCCGGAAGGCGACGCGACGATGGTGATTCCCTCGGCACGGCGCGCCTCGTCCAAGCGGAAGCAGGTCTCGCGCTGGCCGCTCGCCATCGGGCTGCTCGCGCTGCTCGCGGTTGCCGCCATCGTCATCGGGTTGCTCGCGCTCGGCGGGTCGAAGAACGGCGGCTCACCCCCCGCGCACACGCGGGTCGAGGTGACGGGGCTGACATCGTACGACCCGTTCGGCGACAACAAAGAGGAGCACTCGTCTGCGGCGGTCAACGTCACCGACCGCAATCCGGCGACGTACTGGTCGACGGAGCGCTACAACGACGCCCCTTCGCTCGGAAAGCCGGGTGTGGGCGTCGTCGTGGACGCGGGGAGCGTGGTGGAGCTGTCGCAGATCGTCGTCGTCACCGACACACCGGGCTTCACTGCGGAGATCGACGCGACGAACACCGAGGGGGCGACCCCCGTGAAGGTGTCCGACGGCAAGGTCGTCGGGGCGACGACGACGTTCGAGATCTCCTCGAGCGGGCCGAAGCGGTACTACATCGTCTGGATCACGAAGCTGCCTCCGAACCTGAGCGACGCGCACGTGAACGAAGTGCGCGCCTTCAGGAGCTAGTACTGCAGCTTCGAGCGGCGCTGCCGGCGGTCGAGCGCCAGGTCGATCAACCTCCGCAGCAACTCCGCATACGGCACGCCTGACGCCTCGAAGAGCTTCGCGTACACGCTCGTCGCCGTGAAGCCGGGGATCGTGTTCAGCTCGTTGACGACCACGCGGTTGCCGTCCACGACGAAGCAGTCGACCCGCGCCATCCCCTCGCACTCGGTGACCCGGAAGGCTTCCACGGCGACGCGCTGCACCTGCTCGATCACGTCCGCCGGCAGCTCGGGCGGGATGACCAGGTCCATGCCTCCCTCGTCGTACTTCGACGAGTAGTCGTACCACTCGTGCCCCAGGGGGATGATCTGCCCGGGCAGCGACGCAACCGGCTCGAAGTTCCCGAGCACGCCCACCTCGACCTCGATCCCGTCGAGCAGCTCCTCGATCAGCACCTTCTCGTCGTGGCGGAACGCGAGCTCGAGCGCGGGACCGAGCTCGCCTTCGTCGTGCACCTTCGTGATGCCGACGGACGAGCCGAGGCGGGCGGGCTTGACGAAGCACGGATACCCGAACGGGTTCTCGACACGGTCTCCGGGGCGCAGCGCCACGTGCCTGCCGACCGGAATATCGCTGTCACGAAGGACCTTCTTGAACAGGTCCTTGTCCATGCAGAGGGCCGACGCAGCGACGCCGGCGCCGACGTACGCGACGCCGGCGAGCTCGAGCAGGCCCTGAACGGTGCCGTCCTCGCCGAACGGGCCGTGCAGGAGATTCGCGGCAAGGGTCTGCGCGTCCAGGTGGTGCGCCAGTACAGCGCGAAGACGCCGGAGACCTACGTCTTCAAGCAGGACCCGCAGCCGGGCGAGCGGATCGAGAAGGGCAACTACGTGACCGTCTTCTCGTCCGCCGGCCCGCCGCAGACGCAGGTGCCGAGCGTGATCGGCGAGCCCTTCGACCAGGCGCTCTCGGACCTGCGCGCCGCGAATCTCCGGTGGCGGATCTCGCGTGTCGACAACGACGCGCCGCAGGACCAGGTGATCGTCCAGACGCCGAAGGCGGGCTCCCAGGTCGACGAGGGCTCGCCGGTCAGGTTGCAGGTCTCCAACGGGCCGAAGCCCGTGATCGTCCCGAGCGTGATCGGCTCCACCTTCGACACGGCGAACTCGCGTCTGCTCGGCGCCGGCTTCGCAGTCCGCCGCAAGGACGTCGAGTCCGATCAGCCCGCCGGGACGATCGTGGCCCAGAGCCCCGACGCCGGCACCTACCAGCCGCCGGGCGCGACGATCAGTCTCAGCGTCTCGAAAGGCCCGACGACGTCGACGGTCCCGGACGTCACGAGCCTCGCGCAGGCCGACGCGCTGGCGCAGCTGCGCGCCTCCGGCTTCAAGGTGCACATCGTCGCCCAGCCTGTCGGTGACCCGGACCAGGACGGCATCGTCCAGACACAGGATCCGGCGGGAAGCGCGAAGGCCAAGCCCGGTTCGACCGTCACGATCGCCGTCGGCAAGTTCGAGGGCAGCACCACGATTTCCACGCCCGGCCCGCCCTGATGGCCCCCCGCCTGCGCGTGGCCGTTCTCGCAGGCGGCCGTTCCTCGGAGCACGAGATCTCCCTCGCATCTGCGCGTTCGGTGCTCGAGTCGCTCGACACGGAGCAGTACGACGTCGTGACCGTTGCGATCGGCCGCGACGGACGCTGGGAGCTCGGCTC
>MNJC01000076.1 GCA_001920085.1 Actinobacteria bacterium 13_1_20CM_4_69_9 | reverse complement strand
AGCGAAGCCGCGTGAGCGAAGCCTCAACGCCTCCGCCGACGCTCGAGAGCGATCCCGAGAGCTACGCACCGTCGGTCGCGAAGCGGCTCGCGTTCTATCAGAACGCCGGCGGCATCGTCACGCCGTTCCTCACCGCCGTCTTCGCCTTCCTCATGGGCGGGATCGTCGTGGCGGCGACGGGACACAACCCGGCCACCGTCTACAAGGCGATCTTCGAAGGAGCCGGGCTGAACTGGTTCTTCCACTTCGGCAACTACCACATCGACGTCCCGTTCACGAACCACCACGTCTGGTTCTGGTGGAACACGAACACGAACACGACGCCGGCGTACAACCTGACGCAGACGCTGCTCACGACCACGCCGCTGATCCTCACCGGGCTCGCGGTCGCGTTTGCGTTCCGCTGCGGGCTGTTCAACATCGGTGGGCAGGGCCAGTACCTGATGGGCGCGATCGTCGGTGTCTACGTCGGCTCGCGCTTCGTCGACATGGCCCACATCCCGCACGTGTTGCTCGCGATTACGCTCGCTGCGCTCGCCGGCGCGTTCTGGGGAGCGATTGCAGGCTTCCTCAAAGCGACCGTCGGCGCGCACGAGGTGATCACGACGATCATGCTCAACTGGATCGCGTACTGGGGCGGCAGCTACCTCTTCGGCCGCGACGGCCCGCTGCAGAACCACGTCGACAAGTCGATCCCGATCTCGGACGACATCGCGCCGGGGGCAAAGTTGTCGGCCATCTGGGGGAACCCGGCGCTGCAGGCGCTGCACAGCGGGATCTTCTTCGCGATCGCCGCGCTGATCGTCTTCTACATCATCCTCAACCGGACGACGCTCGGCTACGAGGTGCGCGCGGTCGGCTTCAATCCCGAGGCCGCGCGCTACGGGGGCATCAGCGTCGGCCGCAACTTCATCGTCGCGATGGCGATCTCGGGCCTGTTCGCAGGACTGGCCGGCGGCCTCGACATCCTCGGATGGCAGTTCCGGCTCGGCGTGCTCGACGTCCAGGTATCGAATATCGGCTTCATCGGGATCGCGGTCGCGCTGCTCGGGCGCAACACCGCGGTCGGCGTCGGCTTGTCCGCGCTCCTCTTCGGCGCGCTGCTCACCGGAACGTCGACGCGCAGCCTCGACCCCAGCGTCTTCCCGCCGCAGCGGCTACATCGGCACTCGCGCGCACGCTCCGAGCCCGGCGGCGGCAGGACGGGTCGGGGTCGGCATCGGCCTCGCCGCGTTCATCGTCGCGCTGCCGCCGTTCCACGCGAACACGTTGTGGATCCCGCTGTTCGTCGGGTTGATCGCCATCGCCGTCGGGATCTGGGTGCTGTCACGTGGCGCGCGCAGACCGGGGTGGACCGCGATCGGGTTCGGGCTCGTCGGGATCCTGCTCGGGATTCTCGCGACCCGCGCGAACGTGGGGAACCTCGACCAGGTCGTCGTCTGGGGCGCACTGCTTTCCGCAACCCTCGTGTGGGCGACACCGCTGACGTTCGCCGCGATCGGCGGCATGTTCTGCGAGCGCAGCGGCGTCGTGAACATCGGGCTCGAGGGAATGATGCTCGCCGGCGCGTTCTTCGCGGCGCTCGGCGCCGACAAGTTCGGGAACTGGGAGATGGGTGTCGTGACCGCGGCGATCGCGGGGGGAGCGTTCGCGGCGGTGCACGCGGTGATGGCGATCAACCTGCGCGCGGACCAGGTGGTGAGCGGCACCGCGATCAACTTCCTCGCCCTCGGCGTCACCGGCTACTTCTTCATCGACATCTACGGCGAGAACGGGACGCCCGGCGACCTGCCGCGCATCCCGGACGTGAACGTCGGCTTCCTCGGCAGCGTGTTCGGCCACCTCAATGTGATGATCTGGCTGTCGTTCCTCCTGCTGATCGTCGCGCACGTCACGCTCTTCCGGACACCGATCGGGCTGCGCATCCGCTCCGTCGGCGAGCATCCCCGCGCGGCCGACACCGTCGGGATCTCGGTGTACGGCACGCGGTACGCGGCGGTGATCCTGTCGGGCATGCTCGCTGCACTCGGCGGCGCGTACCTCTCGATCGGGTACCTCGGGTCGTTCAGCGAGAACATGACGGCCGGACGCGGCTTCATCGCGCTCGCGGCGGTGATCTTCGGCAACTGGCGCCCGTTCGGAGCGTTTGCGGCTGCGCTCCTCTTCGGCGGCTCGACCGCGCTCTCGTTCCGCCTGCAGCAGCCCTGGCCGGCGCCGTCCGTGCTCTTCCAGGCCCTGCCGTACGTCCTGACGCTGATCGCGGTCGCCGGTGTGATCGGCCGCGCAACCCCACCCGCATCCGCTGGCCGCCCGTACGTCAAGCAGTAGCGAAGGCGCGGAGGCACGACGACCGATGCCTCTCGCTCGCGGCGCGACCCGACGCTCGTGGGTGGCCCTCGTCCTGGCCTTGCTGGGCCTGCTGGTGCTGCCCGCCGCAGTGGAGGTCTCCCGGCGCTCGACGCGCATCGGCCTGCTCGACGCCGGCTATGCGATCCCGGTCGCCTTTCTGCTCGGCCTCGTGGCGCTGATCATGGCCCGGCGCGCCCGCGAGAACCTCCGCTGGTTCCGCTTGACCGAGGGCGGCACGGGGGTCGCGAGCCTGGCGATCATCATCTCCGCGGTCACGGTCTGCCTCGCCGTCACGGCCGCTCTCTCGATCGGCTTCTACGAATTGGTTCTCGTGTACCAACGCTCGCGCTGATTCGCCCTACAATGGGGCGCTTCCGTGTTCGAGATCGGTAACAGCCTGCGCGAGGCGCGCCTGCGCCAGCATCTCGAGTTCCCCGAGATCGAGCAGGCGACGAAGATCCGCGGGAAGTATCTCCGGGCGTTGGAGGACGAGCAGTTCGACGTCCTCCCGGCGCAGACCTACGTCAAGGGTTTCCTGCGCTCGTACGCGGAGTACCTCGGCCTCGACGGGCAGCTCTACGTGGACGAGTACAACTCCCGCTTCGTCGTCGGCGAGGAGGACGCGCCCGCCCGCCCTAGACGGTCGGCCCCGCCGCCGTCGCGGGGCGCGCAGGTGCAGTCGCGCGTCGTCCTGCTGACCTTGCTCGGAATCGCGGCCGTGACCGCGATCGTGATCGTCGCGTGGACGTGGGGCGAGCCGCAGAAGAAGGAGCCGGTCGGCCTCGGTACGACGCCGGCGCAGACGCCCGGGGCCGTCGCGAAGCCGCCCGTAGCGACGAACGGGGTGCGGCTGATCGTCACGGCGATGCGCGGCAATTGCTGGCTCGAGGTGCACAGCGGCTCGGCGACGGGACGCATCATCTTCCAGGGCACGCTCGAGCGCGGCCAGCGCCACGTCTTCACGGGGCGCAAGCTGTGGATCACGCTCGACCGGCCGGAGAACCTCCGCACGATCCTGAACGGGCGCACGCGCGTCCTGTCCGGCGGCGGCGTCAAGACGCTGATCGTCACCGCGCGAGGCATCCGCCCGGGCGTTTGACACGCCCGCGCGCTGTCGTCGTCGTCACCGGCAGCGAGCTCGTCCGCGGCGACCGGCGCGACCTGAACGGCCCGTTTCTCGCAGCGGAGCTCCTGCGGCGCGGCGTCGAGCCCGCGCGCATCGTGATCGTCGGAGATCGCGAGGAGGAGCTCGAGGGTGCGCTCGCGGAAGGACTCCGCGCGGATCTGTGCGTCGTGTCGGGCGGGCTCGGGCCGACGCACGACGACCGCACCGTCGAGCTCGTCGCGCGTGCCGCCGGCGTCGGGCTGCGGCTCGACGAGGGCCTGCACCGTGAGATCGGCGGGATCTCCCGCGCGTTCGCGCAGCGGATGAGCCGTCCGTACGTCGACTTCGAGCAGGGGGTGCGCAAGCAGGCGACGATTCCGGAGGGCGCGCTGTCCCTGGGGCTGGCGGGAACGGCGCCGGGACTGGTGCTGGAAGCGGGGGAGTGCGTCGTCGTCGTGCTGCCGGGACCGCCGGGCGAGCTGCAGCGGTTGTGGCGCTTCGCGGTCGAGTCGGAGCCCGTGCGCGGCATTCTCGCGCGGGCGCGGCCGCCGGACGTGCGGCTGCTGCGCTTCTTCGGCGCGAGCGAGTCGGCGGTGGCAAAGGCGCTCGCGGACGCGGGCGGCGACGGGGACGGGGTGGAGGCGACGATCTGCGCCCGCGACTTCGAGATCCACGTCGACATGTACGTCCAACCGGGCGCCGAGGGGCGCGCCGACGAGCTGACGTCGCAGCTGGTGGCGCCGCTGGACCGCTACCTCTTCAGCCTCGACGAGCGCCGCGTCGAGGAGCTGGTCCTCGATCTGTGCGGCGCCCGGGGCCTGACCCTGGCCACGGCCGAGTCCTGCACGGGCGGAATGGTCGCCGAGCGGCTGACGTCGGTGCCAGGCAGCAGCCGGGTCTTTCTCGGCGGGGTGGTGGCTTATGCGGACGAGGTCAAGAAGGCCGAGCTCGGCGTGCCTGCCGAGCTGCTCGAGCGGCACGGGGCGGTGTCCGCGGAGACGGCAGCCGCCATGGCAGCCGGTGCGCGGGAGCGGCTCGGCGCCGATGTCGCCGTCGCGGTCACGGGCATCGCCGGACCGGACGGGGGGAGCGACGAGAAGCCCGTCGGCCTGGTGTACCTCCATGCCGAGAGCCCGTTCGGATCGCGGACCGCCGACTTCGTGTTCCCCGGCGACCGCGAGGGCATCCGCCGGCGTGCCGCCGTCACCGCCCTGCACCTCGTCCGGCGCCTTCTGGCACAGAATCGCGACGAACCGGCGTGAACCTCCCGGCTAGCGTTGAAGGCCGTGAACGCCTACGGCTCTTCTGCGCGCTGCGGCTCCGAGAACCGGCGCTCGACACGCTGGCGGCCTGGCAGGCCGGCGAGCTGCGCGACGGCCGGGTCGTCCCGCGCGAGCACCTGCATCTCACGCTCGCGTTCCTGGGCCACCGGCCGAGAGGCGAGGTCCTGGCGATCGCCGAGGCGCTGCGCGGGTCTGCCGCCGCCGCGGGCCCGATCCGGCTGCTGCCGGCGCGATACCGCGAGACGAGAAGCGTCGGCATGCTCGTTCTGAAGGACGTCACCGGCGCGGCGACTCGGCTGGCCGAGGACCTCTTCGGCCGGCTCGAGCGCCTGGGCGTCTACGAGCGCGAACGGCGTGCGTGGCTCGCGCACGTGACCGTCCTCCGCTTCAGGCGGCCGCCCGGGCTGAAGCCGTCGCTGCCCGAGCTTGGGGAGATCGTGCCGTCCGACGCTGCTGTTTACCTATCCCAGCTTGGGCCGAACGGCGCCCAGTACTTTGTCGTCGAATCGTTTGTCTTGGAGAGAGGGTGAGGTAGGTGGATCGCGAGCAAGCTCTGGACGTCGCGCTCGGCCAGATCGAGCGGCAATTCGGCAAAGGCGCCGTGATGAAGATGAACGACCGCGCCGCCGTCTCCATCGGCGCGATCTCCACGGGCTCGCTCGCGCTGGACCTCGCGCTCGGCATCGGCGGACTGCCGCGCGGCCGCATCGTCGAGGTCTTCGGCCCCGAATCGTCGGGGAAGACGACGCTCGTCTATCACGTCATCGCAGAAGCCCAACGCCGCGGCGGCATCTGCGCGTTCATCGACGCCGAGCATGCGATGGACCCGGCGTACGCAAAGCGGATCGGCGTGAACATCGACAACCTGCTCGTGTCGCAGCCCGACACAGGCGAGCAGGCGCTCGAGATCGCGGAGCTCCTGATCCGCTCCGGCGCGCTCGACGTCGTCGCCGTCGACTCGGTCGCGGCGCTCACGCCGAAGGCCGAGATCGAGGGCGAGATGGGCGACTCGCACGTCGGCCTGCAGGCACGGCTGATGTCCCAGGCGCTCCGCAAGCTCGCCGGCACGCTCAACCGCACGGACACGATCGCGTTGTTCACGAACCAGCTGCGCGAGAAGATCGGCGTCATGTTCGGCAACCCCGAGACGACGCCCGGCGGCCGCGCGCTGAAGTTCTACTCGTCGGTGCGGCTCGACATCCGCCGCATCGAGACGCTGAAGGAAGGCGTCGAGGCGTTCGGCAACCGCGTGCGCGTGAAAGTAGTGAAGAACAAGGTGGCGCCGCCGTTCAAGCAGGCGGAGTTCGACATCATCTACGGGTCCGGGATCTCGTGGGAAGGCACGGTCCTCGACGCCGGGCTCGAGCGGAAGATCGTGCAGAAGTCCGGCTCCTACTTCAGCTTCGAAGAGGAGCGCCTCGGACAGGGCCGGCAGAACGCGACCGCGTTCCTGCGCGAGCATCCCGACGTCTGCCAGGGCATCCTCGCGAAGATCCAGGTCGAGCTCGGTCCCGAGCAGGTCGCGTCGGCGCGGCTGCTACCGGCGCCCGATCCGGAACAGAACGGCAAGGTCCAGGCAGAGCCCGACGCCGTCGGGAAAGCCGCCGCGAAGACGAGGTAGACCACCGTGCCGACGGTGACCGCGCTGCGCGACAACCGTCGCGGGCGCGTCGCGGTGGAGCTCGACGGGGCGCCGTGGCGCGTGTTCCCGGTCGACGTCGTCGTGCGAGCCGGGCTCGCGGAGGGCCGGTCGCTCGACCGGACCGTCCTCCGGGTCTTGCGGCGCGAGCTGCGCCGCTCCGAGGCGCTCCACGTCGCGGGCCGGGCGCTGCGCCATCGGGACCTGTCGCGCCTCGGCCTGGCCGAGCGGCTCGAGCGCGCGTCCGTGGCACCGGCGGCGGCCGCCGAGTCGCTCGCGGCGCTGGAGCGCGCCGGGCTCGTCGACGACCGCCGGGTCGCCCATATCCGCGCCGGCTCGCTCGCCGAGAGGGGCTACGGCAACGAGGCGATCCGGCGTCGCCTGCTCGCCGAGGGGCTCGGCGAGGCGCTCGTGAAAGAGGCTCTAGGCGGTCTCGAGCCCGAGACGGAGCGGGCGCGGCCGCTGATCGAGCGGCGTGGGCCCGGCCCCCGGACCGCCCGTTACCTGGCCGGGCGAGGCTTCGGCGAGGAGGCTGTGGAAGCGGCCCTGGAAGCAAGTTTTGGACAGGAGGCCTGAGCGACGATAGGATGACGTTGCCTCATCCGACGATTTGCCTGCATTAGAGACGTTTTCCAAAAGCACGACCGAACTCCCGAAACCAGTGTCAACCTCCGACCAGCGCAGCAGAGAAAGGCTCCTGACAGCGGCGTCCTAGCAACCGCTTCACGAGCCGCGCTGGCGGCTCGCTTCACCGAACGTCGATGCCGGCCAAACGCCGGGGCGGGCTCCGCGGCAGCACCGCGGCCAACCGACCCAGGAGCTGAGCATGCTGGTCGCAATCGGGATTCTGATCGGGGTCATCGTCGGGGGTATCGCCGTTGCGATCGCGATCGGCGTGCTCGGAAAGTCCCGTCTCGGCGCCGCGGAGCAGCAGCGGCGGCTGCTGATCGACGAGGCCAGGCGTGAAGCGGACACCCTCCGCCGCGAGGGCCAGATCAGCGCCCGCGAGGAAGCCGTCCAGCTGCGCGCGGAGATCGACCAGGAGATCGCGGAGCACCGGTCGCGCATCGTCAAGGTCGAGGAGCGCGTGCTGGCGAAGGAAGAGGAGATCGACACGAAGCTCACCGAGCTCCAGCGCCGGGAGCAGGGCCTAGCCGATCGCGAGACGCACCTCAAGCAGCTCCAGGAGGAGCAGAAGAACGCGAAGGACGAGCAGCTCGCGGAGCTCGAGCGCATCTCCGGCATGACCGCGAACCAGGCGAAGGTGACGCTGCTCGAGCGCTCGGAGGACCTCGTCCGGCACGACCTCGCGCGCCGCGTCCGCCAGCTCGAGGAGGAGGCCCGCACCGAAGCGAAGCGGCGCGCCCGCAACCTCGTCGCCGACGCGCTGCAGCGCGTCGCCGCGAGCCACGCCGCCGAGACGACGGTGTCGGTGATCCAGCTTCCGTCGGACGACATGAAGGGGCGCATCATCGGCCGAGAGGGCCGGAACATCCGCGCCCTCGAGCACCTCACCGGCGTCGACTTCATCATCGACGACACGCCGCAGGCCGTCGTGCTGTCGTCATTCGACGGCATCCGACGCGAGATCGCGAGGCTGACGCTCGCCAAGTTGATCGAGGACGGGCGGATCCATCCGGCACGGATCGAGGACACGTACTACCAGTCGAAGGCGGAGATCGAGGACCACATCGTCCAGGCCGGCGAGCAGGCGGTGTTCGAGGCGAACTGCGGCGAGTTCCACGAGGAGCTCGTGAAGATCCTCGGGCGCCTCCGCTACCGAACGAGCTACGGCCAGAACGTCCTCAAGCACACGCTCGAGGTGGTGCACCTCGCCGGCATCATGGCCGCGGAGGTCGGCGCGAGCGTCAAGGTGACGAAGCGGGCGGCGCTGCTGCACGACCTCGGCAAGGCGATGACGCACGAGGTCGAGGGCTCCCACGCGTCCATCTCCGCGCAGCTGGCGCGCCGCTACGGCGAGTCGCAGCACGTCGTGCACGCCATCGAGGCGCACCACTACGAGGTCGAGCCGCAGACGGTCGAGGCCGTGCTGCTGATCGCCGCCGACGCGATCTCGGCGTCACGACCGGGCGCCCGCGGCGAGAGCCTCGAGCACTACATCAAGCGCCTCGCGTCTCTGGAGGAGCTCGCGGCGCAGAAGCCGGGCGTCGAGAAGGTCTACGCGCTGCAGGCCGGGCGGGAGATTCGCGTGATCGTGAAGCCGGGCGAGGTCGACGACGACGCAGCCGTGCTGCTCTCACACGAGATCGCGCGCGAGATCGAGGACCAGCTCGAGTACCCCGGCCAGGTGAAGGTCACCGTCATTCGCGAGAGCCGCGCGATCGATGTCGCGCGCAACGTGACGAACGGCGGCCCCGGCTCAGTTCCGCTTCGCGAGGGCAGCGGCGGCGCCCAGCCCGACGAACACGATGCCGGACCCGTAACGCATCCCCCGGCGGCGGCGCCGTAGGAAGCCGCCGACCGTCCCGGCGGCCAGCGCGTACATCGAGTCGGTCACCAGGCCGAGGGCGACGAAGACGAGCCCGAGAACGAGCGCCTGCGACCACACGCCGCCGCGGTCGGTATCGACGAACTGCGGCAGCAGCGCCAAGAAGAAGAGCGCCGTCTTCGGGTTGAGCACGTTGACCACGGTCCCGCGCACGAATGCGCGCCGGTACGAGACGCGCTGCCGGTCAGGCTTGAGGCTCGGGTCATCGTGTCCGAGCAGCTTCCGGACGCCGACGTACACGAGGTAGACGGCGCCGGCGTACTTGACGACATCGAACGCCAGGGCGGAGGCGACGATCAGCGCGGAGAGACCGACGGTCGCCGCGAAGACGTGAACCAGCGTCCCGAGATGGATGCCGGCCACCGAGGCGAGGCCGGCGCGGCGGCCCTGCTCGGCACCCTGGACGACGACGTACAGCACCGCCGGCCCCGGGATCAGCAGGAGAGCCAGGGCCGTGACGCAGAAGACCCACACGGTGCCGGAATCCGGAAAGACCACGGGTAGCATTCTCGCCCGTGCGGCGGTACCACGTCACGACGTTCGGCTGCCAGATGAACGCTCACGACAGCGAGCGGATCAAGGGCATGCTCGAGGAGCTCGGGCTGGGGGAGAGCAGCACGCAGGAGGACGCCGACGTCCTCGTCTTCAACACGTGCACGATCCGCGAGAAGCCGGACACGAAGTTCGCGGCCCACCTCGCGCAGGCGGCGGCGCTGAAGCAGCACGACCCGGGCAAGGTGATCGCGGTGGGCGGCTGCTACGCGGAGGCGCAGCGCGAGCGGCTGTTCACGCTGTACCCGTACGTCGACGTCGCGTTCGGACCCGGCTCGATCCCGCATCTGGGCGAGTGGCTCGGCGCCGGCGGCTTCGGCGTCGCGCGAGGACGCTTCGGGCTCGACGACCGCAGCTTCGCCGGCGAGCTGCCAATGCATCGCGAGCGTGCGTTCCAGGCGTGGGTGCAGATCTCGATGGGCTGTAACTCGAAGTGCTCGTACTGCATCGTCCCGGCCGTGCGCGGCCGCGAGGTCAGCCGCCGCCCGGGCGACGTGGTCGCCGAGGTGACTCGGCTGGCCCGGCAGGGCGTCCGCGAGATCACCCTCCTCGGCCAGAACGTGAACTCGTGGGGGCGCGACTTGCTGCCGGAGATCCGCACGGAGTTCGGCGAGCTGCTCCGCGCGTGCGACGCCGTCGAGGGCATCGAGCGCATCCGCTTCACGAGCCCGCATCCGAAAGACTTCCGCAAGCCTGTGATCGAGGCCATGGCGGAGTGCGGCGCCGTGTGCGAGCACGCGCACCTGCCGCTGCAGTCCGGCTCCTCGCGCATTCTGAAGGCGATGCGCCGGACGTACGACCGCCAGCGCTACCTCCGCCTCGTCGGCGAGCTCCGCACCGCAATTCCGGACCTCGCCCTCACGACGGACATCATCGTCGGCTTCCCGGGCGAGACCGAGGACGATTTCCGCGAGACGATCGAGGTCGTCGAGGAGGTCGCGTACGACGCCGCGTTCACGTTCGTCTACTCGCCCCGCGCCGGCACCGAGGCGGCCGTGATGGCGGATCAGATTCCGGAGGACGTGAAGCGAGACCGCATCGAGCGCCTGATCGCCGTCGTCCAGCGCGTCGCTTCGGCCCGCAATGCCGAGCGGGTCGGGGGTGTCGAGGAAGTGCTCGTCGAGGGGACGAGCCGCACCGATCCGTCGCTGCTACGTGGCCGCACGCGCCGGAACACGACAGTCAACTTCGCGGGCACCGCCGCGCCCGGCGAGCTCGTCGACGTCCGGATCGACGACGCGACCTCGACCACACTGCGCGGCGTCCAGGCAGTCCCGGTGGCAGTGTAGTGCGCGTCCTGATCACCGGCTCGAGCGGCCAGATCGGGACGAACCTCGCGCTGCGGCTGCAGAACGACGGGCACGAGGTGTTCGGCGTCGACAAGCGCATCAACGCGTGGACGGACGACTTTCGCTACCTGCTTCAGGATCTGACCTTCCCCGGTGGGCTCGG
>MNJC01000004.1 GCA_001920085.1 Actinobacteria bacterium 13_1_20CM_4_69_9 | reverse complement strand
AATGTCGTCGCAACGATGCTTGGGGGACGCTGGACATACAACGCGCCACCGTGGCGCGATTAAGGGTTCAAGCCGCTCTCTCTCACGATTTCGGGTCGATCGCACCGTCGGGCAGAGCCCGCCGGTGCTCTCGAGCGGCGTTGCAAGCAACGCCTCCGCCGTGGAAGGATCGCTAGCCGCGAAGTTCCACGACCAAGGAGGGCGTAGAGCTGTGGAAGCCGGCCTCGTTCCATCCCGTTCCTTCGAACGCCTGCGGGTGCATTCGATCGGCCTCCCGCAGGTCCTGTTCCAGTCGATTACGCACATGGCCCCCGCGGCCGCGGTCGCGTACTCGATCTACATCTCGGTCCCATTCTCGAGGCAGGCGCTCGCACTATCGGTGCTCCTCGCGCTGATCGCGTGCCTCTGCGCGGCGAACGCGATCGGGCAGCTCGCGAAGCTCGAGCCGTCGGCCGGAGGCCTCTACGCCTACGCCGCGCGCTCGCTCGGGCCCTGGGCCGGCTTCAACGTCGCGTGGCTGTTCATCCTGTTCGAGCCGCTCGTCGCGCCGTTCCTCTACCTCGAGTTCGGCTGGGCGATGACGGAGGTCATGTCGAACGAGGCCGGCTGGCACTACACCGGCCAGTGGTGGATCTGGGCACTGCTGATGACGGTGATCGTCTTCCTGCTCACCTTCCGCGACATCCGCATCTCGACGACCGCCGGCGTGATCCTCGGCGGGTTCGAGATCGCGATCTTCGGCGCGCTCGCGATCTGGATGCTGATCTCCAACGCGGGGGACGTGAACCTCCAGCCGTTCAACCCGCATCACGCCGACGGCAGCTGGAGCGGCGTCTTCCGCGGGATGGTGTTCGCGATCCTCGCCTTCATCGGCTTCGAAGCGGCCGCGCCGCTCGGCGAGGAGGCGAAGAACCCGCGGCGCTCGGTGCCGATCGCCGTCGTCGGATCAGCCTTGCTGATCGGGCTCTTCTACATCCTCTGCGCGTTCGCCTGGGTGTTCGGCGCCGGGTTCGACAACTTCGTGAACCAGGCGACCGGCGCCGACCCGTGGCGCAACCTCGGCAAGGTGTTCTGGAGCACCGGCTGGATCATCGTCTTCCTGGCGATCTGCAACTCGATCGCCGCGAACTCGAACGCGGCCGTCAACGCAGCAACGCGCGTCTTCTACGCGTTGGCCCGAAACGGTCTCGCACCGCGGCAGCTCGGCCACATTCATCCCAAGTTCAGAACGCCCGACGTCGCGATCATCGGGATGAGCGTGTTCGCGTTCGTGCTCTCGATCATCCTCGGCTGGAAGTGGGGACCGCTCGTCGGGTTCGCGTTCATCGCGACGCTGGCGGTGATCGTCGTCGTGATCGTCTACATCATCCTGTGCGTGGGCTGCGTCTGGTACTACTGGACGAAGCGGCGGTCGGAGTTCAACTGGTTCCTCCACTTCGTCGTGCCGGTCGCCGGCGCTGTGCTGTTCGTCTTCCCGCTCTACTACCAGTACGTGAAGTTCCCGCCGACCTACCCGATCAAGTACGCGAACTGGATCGCGCTCGGGTGGATCGGTGCCGGGATCGTGCTGACGATCTGGTTGATGAGCGCGCACCCGGAAAAGCTGAAGGACATGGACCGCGTCTACGTCGAAGACGAAACTCTCGCTCCTGCGGATGCCGCAGCAACATTTCCTACCGCGTGAGCAGGTGATCTGGTCGTTCGGGCCCGACCTCCAGCCGGTGCTGGAGGTCGACCCGGGCGACACGGTCACCTTCCAGACGAACGACTGCTTCACCGGGCAGATCAAGAGTGAAGCGGACGTCGTCACGGAGATCGACTTCGAGCGCCTGAACAGCGCAACCGGTCCCGTGGCCGTCCGCGGCGCCGAGCCCGGTGACTCCGTGATCGCAGAGATCCTGGACGTCCGGCCGATCGAGTTCGGCTTCGCCTGCCTGATCCCCGGGTTCGGCCAGCTGATCGAGCATGTGCAGGCCCCGGTGACGCGGATGTTCCGCGTCGAGAACGGCTGGATCGAGATGAACGAGCACGTGCGCTTTCCCGCGAGGCCGATGGTCGGAGTCGTCGGGCTCGCCACCGACGGCGAGACGCTGACGAACGGCCTGGCCGGCCGGCACGGCGGCAATCTCGACGATCATCTGCACGGGAAAGGCGCACGCATCTACTTCCCGGTGCGCCAGCCGGGCGGGATGTTCGCGGTCGGCGACATGCACGCGTCGATGGGCGACGGTGAGATCTGCTTCACCGGCGTCGAGATCGCGGGCGAGATCGACATCCGCTTCGAGCTGCTCGAGGGCAAGCAGGCGACCTGGCCCGTCACCGAGCTCGAGCACGCCTGGGTACCGCACGCGACGGCGAGCGACTACGACGAGGCGCTGAAGCTGTGCACGGACGAGGCGGCGAAGCTGCTCGTCGACGAGTGGGGCTTCACGCCTGAGGACGCCTTCATCTTCCTGTCCGTTGCGTGCGACGCGGGCGTCGCTCAGGCGTGCAAGCCGGCGCCGGGCTTCGGCACGATCGCCCGGTTCACCATCCCGAAGCTGGACGCAACGCCGCGACCGTTTCGGGTCGCTTGACTTTCCGCCGCGGCTCTTCGCGGACAGCGTGTCCAACCTTGACGATGATCCCGAGCAGCGCCGCGATGCTGGCGAGCACCATCAGGCCTGCGATGAGAATGTCGGTTTCCATGGCTCCATCGTCCCCGCGGGCCGGCTGCACGTCTAACCGGTGAACCCCCGAATCGAGTGGCGGAAAACCGCACCGCTACAATCCGAATAGCCATGGCGATGCGGACGATGAACCCGATCCACGAGTCGACGTCCTGCGCTGTCGCCGCGTGTGCCGAGATCATCGGGGCGAAGTGGACCGCCCTGCTCGTGCACGACCTCTCCGAAGGCCCACGCCGCTTCTCCGAGCTCGAGCACTCCTGCGCGGGGATCTCGCCGCGCACTCTCTCGGAGCGCCTCCGCGCGCTCGAGGACGAAGGGCTCGTGGAGCGCCGCAGCTACGCCGAGAGCCCGCCGCGCGTCGAGTACGAGCTGACTGAGAAGGGCGAAGCGCTGCTCCCGATCATCGCGGAGATGCGCCAGTTCGGGCACGCGTATCTGACCGCGTAGCCCACTCCGGCTCGGCCCACACCTTCGCCAGCTCCACGATCGTCGCGGCGGAGAGCGCCATGTCCTGAACCGATGCCCACTCGAGCACCGAGTGGAACTGCTGCCCGCCGGTGAAGATGTTCGGCGTCGGCAGGCCGCGCGCGCTCAGCATCGAGCCGTCCGTGCCGCCGCGGATCGGCTCGCGCCACGGGTCGAGGCCGCACCGGCGTGCCGCCTCATCGGCCGCCTCGGTGACGCGCGGATCCTGGTCGAGGAACTCCTTCATGTTGCGGTACTGCTCCTCGACCGTGACGCTCACGCGCGCCCGCGGCTCCTCCGCGGCGACGTCGTCCGCGAGCTTGCGCAGCAGCTGCTCGTGCTCATCGAGCTTCGCCGCGTCGAAGTCGCGCGCGATGAAGCGGAGCTCCGCCTCCGCCGTCGTGCCGGTGAAGCGGTGCGGGTGGATGAAGCCGCGGCGGCCGTCCGTCGTCTCCGGCGAGCGGTCGTCGCGCGGCAGCCGCTCGATCAGCTGCGCGCCGAGCTTGATCGCGTTCACCATCTTCCCCTTCGACGTCCCCGGATGGACGCTCAGCCCCTCGATCCGGATGCGCACCTCGGAGGCAGAGAACGTCTCGTCGTCGATGCGGCCGACCTCGGCCCCGTCGAGGGTGTACGCGAAGTCGGCGCCGAAGGCGTCGATGTCGAAGTGGTCGACGCCCCGGCCGACCTCCTCGTCGACGGTGAAGCCGACGCGGAGCGGCGCGTGCTCGATCTCGGGATGCGCAACGAGGTACGCGACGGCGCCCATGATCTCGGCCACGCCTGCTTTGTCGTCGGCGCCGAGCAGCGTCGTGCCGTCCGTCGTGACGATGTCGTGTCCGACGCGTGCCGCGAGGATCGGGTTTTCGCTCGCGCGCAGCACCTTGTCCGGGTCGCCGGGCAGCACGATGTCGCTGCCGTCCCAGCTCTCCACGACCTGCGGCTGGACATTCGCGCCGGATTCGTCCTGACTCGTGTCCATGTGGGCAATGAGCCCGACGGTCGGGCCCGCGCCGCCGGGCACCGTCGCGAAGACGTATCCGTGCTGCGTCAGCTCGACGTCGTCGAGACCGAGCTCGCGCAACTCGCCCTCGAGCACCTCGCCGAGGTCGCGCTGCTTCGCGGTGCTCGGGTACGTCGTCGAGTCCTGGTCGGACGTCGTGTCGATGCGGACATAACGGAGAAAGCGCTCGAGGACGTCGCGCTGGAGCTCTGAGGCGATGTCAGCCAAGCGCCGCCAGTCCCTTGTACAGCTCGGTCGCCGCGGCGACCGCGCGGTCGACGTCCTCGACGCGGAGCCGCTCGTTCGGGGAGTGGACGTTGCTCTCCCGCAGCGCGAAGCCGGTGCCGATCGTCGGGATCCCCTTCGCAGCAAGCGCCGGGTAGATCGGGAGCGTGCCGCCGACACGCACGAGAATCGGCCGCACCCCGACGGCCCGCTCGAACGCGTCGAGCCCGAGCTGGATCGCCGGCGAGTCCGGGGCGAACACGCCGGGCGGCGCCGCGTTCTCGCGCGTCAGCGTCAGCTCGGCACCGCCCGGCACCGCGGCACGAAAGAGCTTTTCCGCAGCGTCGCCGACGGTGTCCGGATCCTGGCCCGGGGCGAGCCGGATCGTGAAGCGCGCCTCGGCCTCGACCACGAGCGTCGTGTTCACGAACTCGGGCTTGCCGCCGTGGATGCCGTTGATGTCCAGCGACGGCTCCGCCCACGTGCGGTCGTAGAAGTGTTGCTCCGCGTTCGGGTCGAGCGGGGTCGCGCCGGCCTCGTCGAGGATCTGCGCACCGCTCGGGAGCTTGTCGAGGCTCGCCACCTCGACCTCGCTGAGCGCAGTGCGTCCGACGCGCAGCTGGTCGGGCAGCAGGCCGTTGCGCGCGACGAGCGCGGAGAATCCCTGCACGAGCACGTGGATGGCGTTCAGCGCCGCGCCACCGTAATAGCCGGAGTGCATGTCTCGCTCGCCGGTGCGCACCTTGACGTGGTAGCCGACGAGGCCGCGTGTGGCCAGCGCGAACTCCGGCTGCTCGGGACGCGTCATGCCGCCGTCGAAGATGATGCACGCGTCGGCGCCGCGCTCGTCCTCCTCGAGGAGCGCTCGTCGGGCTCGAACGGCGGGGATTCCCAGAGGTCGAGCGGCGCAGGCGGCTGCACGTCGAAGTGCCCGTAGATCAGGACGGTCGGCGCGCCGCCGCCGTTGCTGTTCGCCGGAATGTCACCGATGACGAGGTCGCGCGTCCCCTTCGGGACGAGCTCGGCCTCGCCCCCGGTTCGCTTGACGAAGTCGCGCACCCATTCTGCGGCACGCCGAAGATCGTCCTGGTGCGCGGGATCCGCACTGACGGACGGGATCGCGATGAATTCGCGCAGCTCGGTAAGCCACGTGTCGTTCACGGGCGCGTGAGTCTACTTGCGGCTAGTACCGGTTCGCGATGATCGTCGAGCCGCTTCTGCCGGATGGGTGAGACCCAGCCCACGCCGGAGAGGCCAGCACGGCGACTGCGAACGCCGCAGCTAGGAGTGCAGCGAGCTTCCTCCGCATATAGCGGAGACTATCGACTTACGCGACGTCGCGCAGCTTGACGGCGTCGGCGAGCGCCCGGAGCTTCTTGAGGCTCTGGTTCTCGATCTGGCGGATCCGCTCGCGGGTAACGTTGAACGTCCGACCGACCTCGTCGAGGGTGCGCGGATGCTGGCCGTCGAGGCCGTAGCGAAGCTCGAGCACCTGCCGTTCGCGGCTCGAAAGCGTGCCGAGGATCTTCCGCAGCGTCTCTTTCCGCATCGTGATCTCGGCCTCCTCGTCGGGAAGCGGCAGGTTCTCGTCCGTGATGAAGTGGCCGAACTCGGACTCGTCCTCGTCTCCGACGGGCTTCTCGAGCGAGACCGGGGTCTGCGCGCTGCGGCGGATGTGCTCCACCTCGTCCGCGCTCAGGTCGAGGTCCTTGCCGATCTCTGCGGAGATGGGCTCCCGCCCCAGCTCGGCGCGAAGCTTCCGCTCCGAGCGCACGATCTTGTTCAGCTTCTCGACGACGTGCACGGGCATGCGGATCGTGCGCGCCTTGTCGGCGAGCGCCCGTGCGACGGCCTGGCGAATCCACCAGGTCGCGTAAGTCGAGAACTTGAAGCCCTTGCGGTAGTCGAACTTCTCCGCCGCGCGAACGAGCCCGATCGTCCCCTCCTGGATCAGATCGAGGAACGGCAGGCCCTGGTTGCGGTACTTCTTCGCGATCGAGACGACGAGGCGCAGGTTCGCCTCGACCATCTCCTGCTTCGCGCCGTGGTCGCCGCGCTCGATGCGCTTGGCCAGCTCGACTTCCTGCGCGGCGGTGAGCAGGTCGACCTTGCCGATGTCCTTGAGGAAAAGCTGGAGCGCGTCGGTCGAGACCTCGCGGGGCTCTTCGGCGGCGGGCTCCTCTTCCTCCTCGGTCCCGGCAACCACCTCGATATGGAGCTCTTCGAGGGCGTGGTAGAAGTCGTCGATCTGCGCCGGCTCGAGGTCGAGCTCGTCGAGTGCGAGCGCGATCTCGTCCGCGCTCAGCTGCCCGTTTTCGCGCCCCGTCTCCAGCAACGTCTTGGCATCGTCCGTTTCCAGCACGTCCGAGACGGACTTTGGTGGTGCGGCGGACCCTGTTGCGCTCACTCCGTTCCCCCCTCTGGAACCGGCGTTTGGCGATGACGCACTGTGCCAGTTGGGCAGGCCGAGCGCCATAGGCCGAACGGCTCATCTTTTTGTGCCGAATAGTCCTAGGGCTTGCGGGCGGCCTTGAGGAGGGTCTGAGCCCGCTTGCCAAGCGGGGTTCCAGGCCCTTCGGCCCGCGCAAGCGCGAGCTCGCGCTTCGCCTGGGCGATGTCCCCGAAGTAGATCAGGAGCAGGCCGAGGTGGAAGCGGACGGTCTGGGCGTGCGGGAAGCGGCGTGCGAGCGGGCCGAGCCGGGAGAACGCCCGGGCCGGCCGTTCCTTGTCGTAGAGGCCGACGGCCTCGGCCGTGAGCGCCACGGGGTCGTTCGGCGCGGCGCGGGCGGCGGCGGCGAACTCGCGCTCGGCCGAGACCGGGCGCAGCGCCTGCTGGAACGCCGCGCCGCGAAGGAGATGGCGCTGCGCAAGGGTGCGTGCTCGGGTGAACGCCGGGACGAAGGGCGGCAGCCCCGGCGGCGTGCCCGGATGGAGCAGGTCCGTCGCACGCACGGCCGACGGAGAATCCGGCTGCACACGCCGCGATTCGTGCCAGGCACGAGACGCGTCCGTTCCGTTCCCCGTGAACGCGAGGCCGAGGCCGAGCTCGAAGCGGACGAGCGCGCTGTGCGGATAGCGCTCCGCGAGGATGCGAAGCCGCCGTACCGTCCCGGCCGGCCATGCCCGTAGTGCTTCGCGGACGTCACGTGAGACCGCCGCGGGCGCCGTCGGATCGGCGACGTACGGCGGCGCCTTGCTCGCCGCCTTGTGGACGTCGGAGCGCGTCGCCACCGTCACCCCGACCGCGGCCGCAGCCACGGCAACTGCCGCGACGCCGACGACCAGCCACACACGGAGCCGCGGGCTCATCCGAAACGACCGTAGCCGAGTAACCATCGCTATATTTCGGAAAGCGATGCCGTCGTACAGGAAGCTGTTGCAGCAGGTGCGCGCCGAGATCTCCGAGCTCGACGCCGAGCGCGCCCGCGAGCTGATCGACGGCGGCGAGCCTGTCGTCGTCGATGTGCGCGAGCAGGACGAGTGGGACGAGGGCCACATCCCGGGCGCCGTTCACATCCCGCGCGGCCACCTCGAATCGCGCATCGAGCGCGCTGCTCCGGACCCGTCGCGTCGGGTGCTGCTCTATTGCTCGGCCGGCAATCGCTCGGCCTTCGCGGCGAAGACGCTCGAGGAGATGGGCTACGAAGACGTCGCGTCGCTCGCGGGGGGCTTCACCGACTGGAAGCGGAACGGGTACCCCGTCGAGCTGCAGTCCGGCCTCGACGCGCCGCGCCGCGCGCGCTACAGCCGCCACCTCCTCATTCCCGAGGTCGGCGAGCAGGGGCAGCTCAAGCTGCTCGAGTCCAAGGTTCTGCTGATCGGCGCCGGCGGGCTCGGCTCCCCCGCGTCGCTCTACCTCGCCGCGGCCGGCGTCGGCCGGCTCGGGATCGTCGACGCGGACGTCGTCGACGAGTCGGAGCGCATCCTCGCGGACGGCTGGGACGTGATCGTCGACGGAGCCGACAACTTCCCGACGCGCTACCTCGTCAACGACGCATCGATCTGGCACGACATCCCCGTCGTGCACGGCTCGATCTATCGCTTCGAGGGACAGGTCACGGTGTTCAAGCCGGGCGTAGGCCCGTGCTATCGCTGCCTCTTCCCCACACCGCCGCCGCCGGAGCTCGCGCCGTCGTGCGCCGAGGGCGGCGTGCTGGGCGTTCTCCCCGGCGTGATCGGCTCGCTGCAGGCGAACGAGGCGCTCAAGCTCGCGCTCGGCATCGGCGAGCCGCTGATCGGACGGCTGCTGCTGTTCGATGCGCTCTCGGCGGAGTTCAACGAGGTGAAGCTGCGCCGCGATCCCGACTGCCCGGTGTGCGGCGAGCACCCGACGATCACGGAGTACATCGACTACGTGCAGTTCTGCGCGGGCACGCGGGAGCCGGCGTGACGCGCGTGCGCATCCCACCGACGCTGCGCGAGCAGACGGGCGGGCAGCGCGAGCTCGTCGCCGAGGGCGACACCGTGCGCGACCTCCTCGACGACCTGATGAGCCGCTTCCCGGCCCTCGAAGACCAGCTGCCGTTCGCGAACGTGTACCTCGAGGGCGAGGACGTCCGGACGCTCGACGGGCTCGACACCGAGGTCAACCCCGGCTCGACCGTGATCCTGTTGCCGGCAATGGCCGGTGGCTAACCGGCGAAAGTGCTGCGCACTTTCGCCGGGTGCTTAGTTAGATCTTCGCTTCGCTCGATGAACTCGAGAATTTCAGTCGAGGAACTGTACGGCGAGGTCTGGGCGGATGACAGCCCGGCACTCACGGCCGAGCTCGAGCAGAGCCTCAACCCGCGTGGCACGAACTGGCTCTTCGAGGCGTTCGCCGAGCTCGGGCCTCGACCCGGTCAGCTGCTCGTCGACGTCGGCGCGCGCGACGCGGCGCACACGATCCGGCTCGTCCGCGAGCACGGACTGCGCGCGATCGCGCTCGATCCCGTCAAGCTGCACGTGGAGCTTGCCCGGCGTGCCGTCGCCGAAGCCGGCGTGGAGGTCGACGTGCTCGAGGCGGGGATCGAGGCGATGCCGCTCGGGGACGACGTCGCGGACTGGATCTGGTGTCGCGACGTGCTCGTGCACGTCGATGTGGAACGTGGCTTCGCGGAGTGCGCGCGCATTCTGCGGCCGGGTGGGCAGATGTTCACCTACGTCACGTGTTCCACCGAGACGCTCGAGCCGCGCGAGGCGAGCCGGCTCTTCGACGCGCTCGCGATCGTTCCCGAGAGCACACAACCGGACGTGATCGAGTCGTGTGCGGCCGACGCCGGCCTGACGCTCGTCTCGAAGACCGAGCTCGGCGGCGAGTGGCGCGAGCGCATGCTCGAGGACGGCACGTGGAGTGCCGGCGACGACCTGCTCCAACTCTCGCGCTTGCGCCGGCGCGGCACGGACCTCGGGAGCCCGCGTGTCGCGGCATACGCCGCCGCGCGGATCTGGGGCGTCTATCAGCTGCTCGGCAAGACGTGTCCGACGGTGTACGTGTGGACATCCTCGGCCTGATCGGGAACACGCCGCTCGTCGAGCTCCGTCCCGTCGGCAGCGTCCGCGTTTACGCGAAGCTCGAGGGACAGAACCCGACCGGCTCGATCAAGGACCGCGTCGCGAAGGCGATGATCGAGGCCGCCGAAGCGTCGGGCGAGCTCGAGCCGGGGCGCGAGCTGCTCGAGCCGACCAGCGGCAACACCGGCATCTCGCTCGCGCTCGTCGCGAAGCTGAAGGGCTATCCGCTCACTTGCGTGATGCCGGAGAACGCAACCGAGGAGCGTAAGCGGCTCCTGCGCCTGTTCGGTGCGCAGATCGTGTACTCGCCCGGCGAGCAGGGCTCGAACGGCGCCGTGCGGATGGCGCTCGAGCTCGCCGAACGCGAGCCGAAGTACTTCATGCCGTTCCAGTACGCAAACGCGGCGAACCCGCGCGCTCACTACGAAGGCACCGGGGCTGAGATCGCCGCCGCCCTCGACCGCGTCGACGTCGTCGTCGCCGGTCTCGGGACGGGCGGCACGCTGATGGGTGTCGGCGCTCGGCTGCGCGAAACGTTTCCCGACATCGTCGTC
>MNJC01000043.1 GCA_001920085.1 Actinobacteria bacterium 13_1_20CM_4_69_9 | reverse complement strand
CCGCTCTTGGAGACGAAGGGCAGCCTGATCGCCGGCTGCACCTGCACCGTCACGGAGCTCTCCGACTTGCCCGGCCACTGTGCCTGGTACGTGGTGTTCACCTGCGGCGTCACGGAGTAGGAGAACGCGCCGCCCGTCGTCGTCTGCAGCGTTGCGATCACCTGCTTCGTCGTCTGCCCAAACGGTAACTGGACGAGCGTTACCGTCTCGCCCGACTTCTTGTTCGAGACCACCCCGCTGAGCATGACCGGAGCGCCGTACTTCACGACCGGGGCCGAAGCCATCAGCGAGATCTGCGGCGGAGCGCCTTTCACGACGACGGTGCCCGTCAGCGACGGATGCAGGCTGTCGTGGTAGTGGGACGTGCCGCCGCTGGCGAATTTGCGTGTCCATGACTTCCCCGGACCGAGGATCGGCGACGCGTACGAGCCGTTGTTCGCGACGACCTGGTGGTTGATCGTGTCGTGGTTCGTCCAGGTCACCGAGTCGTCCTGGTTGATGTTGACGGTCTTCGGCGCGAAGCCGGCGCGTTTGATCGTCACCGTCACCGTCGCCGACGTCGCCGGAGCGGCCAGCACGAGCGCCAGCGCCGAGACGAGGAAAAGAATCACCCTGCGCATCTGCGGAACCCCCTTGATCAGGCCTGTAGTGGGGATCTTCCCTGGTGGTGCTGATTCCGACGCGCCAAGCCGGTTAAAGGTTCGTAAGCGTTTTGTGCTCCAATCCGACGGACGTGGAAATGCGTAGAGATCCTGAGGAAATGGGCGTTTATGCGTTGCCTTCGTCCCTGCCCCTCGAGGCAAGGAAAAAGGCGGCTCCGCAGGAGCCGTTCGTCGACGACCCCTCCGTCAGCGACGCCGATCTGATCCGCCGGGTGGCGCGCCGCGACGCGAATGCCTTCGAGGCGCTCTACCGCCGCTACGCCCGCTCGGTTTTCGGCCTCGCGCTGCGCCGGCTCGGCGACCGGATGACCGCCGAGGACGCCGTCCAGGAGACCTTCGCCGCGATCTGGCGGTCGGCGCGCACGTACAAGCCGGACCGCGGCGCCGGCGCGCCGTGGCTCTACGCCGTCGCGCGGAACGCGATCGTCGATCGCAGCCGCGGCCGGCCCGAGCCGCCGGGCGAGGGGCCCGAGCTCCCGTCCGACGAGCCGTCGCCCGCCGAGCGAGCCGAGACGTCGTACACCGCGTGGCGTGTGCACCGCGCGCTCGAAGGCCTTGCGTCGAACGAGCGCGAGGTGATCGAGCTCGCGTACTACGGCGGCCTGTCGCAGAGCGAGGTGGCCGACTATCTGAACATCCCGCTCGGCACGGTCAAGACGCGCACGCGCGCCGGCCTGGCCCATCTGGCCGATCTGCTCGAGGGGGATCTGCGATGACGCGCCGTCCCGAGTTCGACGACGTCGTCGGCGACAACGTGCCGGCAGGAGAGCGCGACCGGCTGCGCCGCGCCCACGACCTCCTGGTCGAGGCGGGACCGCCGCCGGAGCTGTCGCCGGAGCTGGAGGCTGTCCCGTGGCCCGAGGATGCGCTCCAGCCGCTCTTCGGCCGCCGCCGCGAGCACAAGGCTCGCCGGCCGGTGCTGCTCGCCGCCGCGCTGGCGACGGCAATCTTCGTCGGCTTCCTGCTCGGCCAGGCGACGACCTCGGACAATTCGTCGGTGAGCGCGACCAAGACCGTCGAGCTGCACGGCACCGCGCTCGCGCACAACGCGCTAGCGACGCTGAAGCTCGGCAAGGCGGATGCCGCGGGCAACTGGCCCATGGTGCTGCACGTCAGCGGCCTGCCGAAGCTCGCGAACGGCGGTTACTACGCCCTGTTCCTCACGAAGGGCGGTGCGCCGCTCGTTTCGTGCGGGACGATCAACGTCTCGGGTGCGACGTCCGTTCGGCTGTCGGCCGCCTACGCGCTCGAGCGCTTCGACCATGACGGCTGGGTGATCGTCCGGCAGACGCCGGCCAACCACTTCGAGCCGAACCAGATCGTCCTGAAGGCCTAGGGCGCGACGCGATTCGCCGCGACGAAGGCGGCGTGCGTGACCGGCATCTTCTGCGCGAAGAACTGCTCGACCGCCTCGGCGTAACGGCGGATCTCGCGCTGCGCCGTTTCGGCCGCGCGAAGGGAGACGAAGTTCATCAGCGCCCGCGCGTTCACCGTCCAGAAGAACTCGGTGTAGGCACCGACCGGCATGACCGCACGCGCGAGCTCGCGAGCGACGCCGGCCTCGACCAGACGCGTGTACGTCTCGTAAGCATGCTCGTAGACCTCGCGGAGCTCCTCGCGCGTGCGCTCGGCGAGGTCCTCGTCGACAGGCTCGAACGAGTAGGCACCGGGCTTGCCGACCTGGCTGCGCACATCCTCTGCCTCCGGCACGTAGAAGTCGTCGGTCGCCTTCGCATACCGCATCGAGAACTCGTTGAACGAGCCGACGCGGTGCCGGAACCACTCGCGCGCGACGAAGATCGGCGCACGGACGTGGAAGCGAAACGAGTTGTGCTCGAACGGCGTCCCGTGCCGGTCGCGCATGAGGAAGCGGATCAGCCCCTCGTCGCCCTCGTCCATCTCGTCCTTGCGCCGGGCAAAGCTGACCCGCGCGGCGTTCACCACGGAGAGGTCGGTCGCCATCGAGCCGTCGAGCCGGACGAAGCCGTGGTCGAGGACGCGAATCGCGTCCTCCGCTATGACTCTCTCCGTCGTGGCCACTGGGGAGTCGAGTCTAGCCGGGGTGCATGTCGGCACATCGGGCTGGTCCTACCCCTCGTGGAAGCCGGGCTTCTACCCGGCCGGGACCGACCCGAAGGACTTCCTCGACTACTACGCGCAGCGCTTCTCGACGGTCGAGCTGAACACGACCGGCTACCGCCTGCCGGCGGAGGAGCAGTTCGACCGCTGGGCCGAGCAGGCACCGGCCGGGTTCACGTTCGCGCCGAAGCTCGCGGGCAACCGGCCGCGGATCGTCGCGGAGTTCGGCGCGCGGGTCCGGGTCCTCGGCGACCGGCTCGGCCCGACCCGCGTCTCGCTGAAGAGCGCGCGGGACGAGGGGATGCTCGAGCTGATCCTCGGATCGCTCGACCCGGGAGCCCTCGTCGCCTTCGATCTCGAGCACGAGAGCTGGAACGGGATCGAGCCGCGCCTCTCCTCTGCCGGCGCGGTGCGCCACGAGGACGAGCCGACCGCGCCGCGCTACGCGGAACGCCTGCTCGCCCTGCTCGCTCAGTGAACCTTGCACTTCTTGTCACCCGCGGCGACCGAGTCCTGACGCGCGTTCTGCTGGCTCTCGTACGCGACGTCCCCCGGGCTGTTGCGATTGAAGTCGTGCAGCCCTGGGATGACGACGCTGACGTCAGGGGTCACGCCCGGCCCGACGACCGTGAGCCGGTACTTGCTGCCGTTCCCCGGCCCGCGTGACGTGAACGGGTAGAAGCCGTAACAGAAGACACCCGTCGGACGGTGCGCGAGGAACGCGTTCTCGCGACGCCAGCCTTTCCCATAGCGGGAGTCGAGCGTGTCGACGTAGATGTTGCGCCCGTAGTCGTCGAGCGGCGAGCCCACCTTGGTCGTGGAGAAGCCGTACACCGGCTGGCCGGCGTACGTCAGCCGGCCGAACAGGTGGTGGTAGCGGCCGGCGTAGACCCAGTCCGTCCACGCCTCGAGACTCGCGGTCTCGCCGGTCCAGTGCGAGAGGTGCAGCTCCCACGCGCCGAGGCGCGACGTCGGCGCACCGCCGAAGTTGGGGAGGGTGCGACGCCACGACTGCACGGCCCAATACGAGCCGTCCGGAGCCGCGCATGCCGTGACGAGCAAGGCGAGCCGAGGGCCGTCGTACCTGCGGCAACTGCCGCCGCTCGCCCAGGTGCGGCCGGAGTAGTCCTTCCGGAACTGCACCTGCGGGACGCTCGAGCTCGGTGCGCGCGCGTTGACCGCACCCGATGCGACAACGCTGTGGAAGCCGCCCCGCGCCCGATACGTGAGGAGAGCCTGTCCGCGCGCGTTCGCCTGGAGGCGCACGTTGGTGGCATCACGGTCGATCAGCTGCGACGCCGAGGCCAACGGTGCGGCGCCCAGGACCAGTGCACCTGCGAGGAGGAGAAGAGCGGCGCGGCGGCTCACGTCCACCGAGGATCGGTTTTGAAACCGATAAAACAGATCACCCAACGCAGTGAAGGTGGTGCGCCGTCTCATCATCGTCGCGCTGACGGCAGCCGTCGCGGGAGGCGGCGCTGCGGCCCGCGCCTCTGAGCGAGTCGACGTCAACGCTACCGCTCCGAAGCTCGCTGTCAATAGCCGCGGCACCGCGCTCGTCACCTACCGCGCACGCGGCCACAACGGGTGCGCGCGCTACGACGGCCCCGCCCTCGCTTACCTGGTCGCCGCGTGCAACGCGCCCGACGGCACGTACTGGTCACTCCAGGCGTGGCAGCTGTATCTGCCGCATCGGGGTTATCCGCCGTGGTTACCTCGCCAGACGCAATGGGAGCTGCACGTCTCGCACTGGAGCGGGCCGACGGCGAAGCTCGAGGCGTACACGGACTGGGCATTCAACGGGCAGGCGCACGATCTCTTCGGCCGCCTCACCTACCTCGGCAATCCGGTGTACGGGTTCGGCATCGGCAAGGACGGCGCGCCGAACGACCGCTACGGACGCAGCCTCTACATCGACACACTCGACTCTGCGTACGGCCCGGGCTGGAAGCGCGAGACGTCGATCTCCTTTCGCAGAGGCAGCGGCGCGTTCTGTTACAGCTTCTGGCCGACGCACGACAACACGCTGCCCGGCTACCCGAACAACCTCCGGCCGGCCGGAAACGGCAAGCGCTACCGCATCACCGTCGAGGGCCCCGGCGTGACGCCGGACCTCCAGTGGGAGGGCGCGGGGCTCCACGACTACAACCCGAACGACAACGCCGACCGCGACTACGAGGCGCAGATGGACAAGCTCTTCATGCAATTCCTCGGGCAGGACAAGTTCTGCCCGACGCAGCGCTAGAAGCGCGCCGCAGCGCCGAGGTGGCGCTCGTACGCCCCCGTCTCGACGATGTCCGTGATCTGGTCGACGGCGAAACGCAGCTCGTCGTCGGTGTTGTAGTAGTGCGGGCCGAGGCGCAGGCCGGCATCGGGGCGAAAGTCGCAGAGGATCTGGCGTTCGGCGAGCTCCTTGTGGACGGCCTCGAACTCCGGGGTGCGGACGGTCACCGTTCCACCGCGGCGCGACGGGTCGCGCGGGCTGCCGACCTGGAAGCCGGCCGCGTCGAGCAGGTGGATCAGCAGCTCCGTCTGCCGCACGCTGCCTGCGCGGATGCGGTCGACCCCGATCTCCTCGATCAGGTCGTAGCCCGCGGTCGCCGCGTAGAGCGCGGGGACGTTCGGCGTTCCGGTGAGAAACCGCGCCGCGCCGTCCGCATACTCGAGCTCCGGCTCGAAGCCGAAGGGACGGGCGTGCGCCTGCCAGCCCATGAAGGTCGGCTCGAGCACCGCTGCGAGATCGGGCCTCACGTAGAGCCAGCCGTTGCCCGGGCCGCCGCACAGCCATTTGACGCTGCCGCCGACCGCGAAGTCCACGTCCAGCGCGGCGACGTCGAGCGGGACGATCCCGGCCGACTGGTACGCGTCGAGCACGACGTGCGCGCCCACCTCGTGCGCGCGCCGCACGATCGCCTCGACGTCCTGGATCTCCGCGGTCTTGAACAAGACGTGCGTGACCGGGACGAGCAGCGTGCGCTCGTCGATCGCGTCCACGATCGCCTCGTCGTCCGGCACGACGACGACGTCGAGGTCCGGCTGGGCCTGGTACAGGTAGCGGACACTCGGGAAGTTCCCCTCCTCGTAGACGACGCGATTCCGCTGCGGGTCGACGGGACGGAAGCACGACACCACGATCGCCTCCGCGACCGCGACGTTCTGGTGCATCACGGTCGAGCCGGGCGGCGCGCCGATGATGCGGCCGATCTGGTCGCCGACGGTGAGTGGCATCTCCCACCAGCCCTCGGCCCACGCGCGGATGCCGCGCTCCTTCCACGTGCGCGCGTACTCGGCGACGCGCTCCTCGACGGCCGCCGGCATCGCGCCGAGCGAGTGGTTGATCAGGTACGTCGTGTGCTCCAGGATCGGAAACCGATCCCGGTACGACGTCAGGTCAGTTGAGGCTGGTCGAGGACGAGCGCCGAGTAGTACTCCACGTTCGTTCTCAGGGGGCGCTCGGGGTATCGGCGCTCGAGCTCCGCGAGAGCGGCCTCTTCGAGCCGCTCGGCGACCTCGATCTGTGGAGAGCCGAGCTCGCGCGCCGTCCGCTTGAGAATCCGCGACCGCGGATCCTCCGCGCGATAGACGCGGTGCCCGAAGCCCATGATGCGCTTCTTCGCATCCAGGGCGTCACGCACCCACTTCTCCGGATCGCCCATCGCCTCGACCTCGTCGAGCATCGGCTTGACGTAGGCCGGCGCGCCGCCGTGCAGCGGCCCGGACAGGGCGCCGACGGCGGACGAGAGCGACGCCCCGCAATCGGCGCCGGTCGACGCCGTGACGCGCGCCGTGAACGTCGACGCGTTCAGTCCATGCTCCGCCGTGCAGATCCAGTACGTGTCGATCGCCTTGACGTGACGCGGATCGGCCTCGCCGCGCCACCGCAGCAGGAACTTCTCCGCCGCGGTCTTTCCCCGCGCGACGACCTCGTCGGGAATCGGATCCGTGTGGCCGTCTGCAATTCGTGCCGACCGCGCGACGATGCCCATCATCTGCGACGACAGGCGTCCGAGATCCTCGCGTGCCTGGCTGTCCGAGATCTCGTTGAGCTTCCCGAGCTTCCATTCGCCTCCGAGGCGCGCGGTCTCCGCCTGCAAGTCGGCGGGAGCGTCGCCTGTCAGCCGCGCCGGCTCGTACGGCTCGGGCTCGGGCATCTTCGAGTTGATGTCGTCGTCGACGAGCAGGCCCCAGACGTTCTCGTACGGGTAGTGGCCGACGAGGTTCTCGATGTCGATGCCGCGGTAGCGAAGGACACCGCCCTCGCGGTCGGGCTCGGCGATCTCGGTCTCGACGGCGACGACGCCTTCGAGGCCCGGCGTGAAGTCGTTGTTGCTGCTCATCTCGATTCCTCCAACTCGATCTCCCGGCCGACCGACCGTTCGCGGGCCGCCGCGAGCACGAGCGCCGCAGCAGCTGCGTCCTGGACGGCGACGCCGACTGACTTATACAGGCTGATTTGCTCCGGCGAGGTTCGCCCCGGCTTCGACCCCGCCACCAGCTCGCCGAGCTCGACGACCTCGGACGGGGCGCCGTCCCGGAACTCCGAGGCGCCGGCCGGAGGGGGAGCGAGTGTCGACTCGCGGTACTCGACGGCGACCACGGCGGCGTCGCGGACGATTGCGGGATCGACCTCGCCGGCGCCCGCCGGATTCGCGCCGACGGAGTTGACGTGCACGCCAGGCTCGAGCCACTCGCGCAGGACGACCGGCTCGGTCGCATGCGTCGTCGCGGCGACGACGTCGGCGCCGCGCACGGCCTCCTCGAACGACGGCGAGCGCCGAGCCGGCCGCCGTTCGCGTCGCGGTGATGTACGTCCCGTCCATCAGCGCGACGGGCGTCCCGTTCGTCGGATCGAAGACGGCGATCAGCGCCTGGTGCGTGTGGCGGTCGCGGTTTTCCGGGAACAGAGAGACGAGCTTGCAGGTGAGCCCCGCGGAGGGCAGGTACGCCGGCATGGCGCCGAGCAGCCCGTTTCGCTCGGCGAACGCGGCGATGCGCGGCGGCATCGACGCCTTGCCTTCGCTGAGCTCGCGATGCGCGTCCGCCAGCGCGTCGACGAGCGCGTCGAGCTCGAGGAGCTGTTCCACCTCCTGTTGCGAGAGCAGGATCACGACAGCCTCTTCAGCAGCCCCAGCGCCTGCTGGTTCCACGGGACGCGATGAGTGACGCCGGCGCTGCCGACGCGTTCCCGGTTGGCGAGGTACCAGTCGTACGTCTCGATCAGCGCGTGCCTGTTCGAGAGGCGCGGCTGCCAGCCGAGGAGGCGTTGCGCTCGCGAGGTGTCGACGAACGAGTCCCTGTGCGCCGTCTTGTAGTGCCACTCGGCGAGCGGCGAGATGCGGAGCAGCTCGAGCGTCCGCAGCGAGAGCTCCGCGGGCCTGACCGGGACCGGCTGGAGGCGCGAGTCCGAGCCGGCGTGGTCGATCAGCGCCTGCAGGTCGCTCCGAACCGTGCCGAACTCCGTCGCCCCGACGTTGAACGTCTCGCGGGCCGCCTCGGGCGCCGTCGCGGCGCGCACGATCGCGTCGACGAGGTCCTCCACCGCCAGCAACTGGTACCGGTTGTGCCCCTTGCCGAGGATGTAGATGCGGCGGCCCTCGCGGATCCAGTCGAACAGGATCTCGAACACGCCGAGCCGCTCCGGCCCGATGAACGTCTTCGGCCGGATGATCGTCGTCTCGACCGCGGCGACGCGGCAGAGCGCTTCCGCATCGATCTTCGACTCGCCGTACCAGCCGACGCCGACGAGCGGGTCGTCCTCCTCGATGGGGTGCTTCTCGGGCACCCCGTACACGGCGGTCGACGAGACGAACACGACGCGCCGCACGTCGGCGGCGCGCGCCTCGTGCAGCACGTGCTCCGTTCCAAGGACGTTGACGGAACGGATCGACTCGCGCGACGCCTGGATCGGCAGCGCGGCGGCGGCGTGCACGACGACGTGCGCGCCTGCGACGAGCTCGCGGACACGCTCGCGGTCGCGGATGTCGCCCCGGAGCTCCTCCACGGACCGCTCGAGGTCGGCGTCGTCGAGCGGCACGACGTCGAGCGTGCGCACCTGATGGCCGTCCGCGAGCAGGCGTCGCGCGAGGTGCAGGCCGAGAAAGCCCGCGCCGCCGGAAATGGCGTACAGCATCAGGTCGGGGGCTTCGCGTTGACGAGGAAGGCGGCCACGAGCAGCACGATCATGCCGACCATGCTCTCACCGGCGAGACTGGCTCGGAGCCGGCGGACGGTCCCGTCGCGCGCGACGACGGGCACCGCGCGGAGCTTGTGCACGCCGCCCCAGGCGAACGCGAGGGCGACCAGGCCGACCTTGACGAGCAGGATCCGGCCGTATCCGGTCGTCCAGAGGTCGCTCACCTGCGGCAGGCGCAGGATCGCCAGGTAGACGCCCGCGAGCAGGAGGACGCCGACACAGACCGTCGCCAGCCGCGAGAACGCGAGCATCGCGGGGCGCCGGAGCTCCGGCAGCAACGGCCACACGACGACCACGAGCTGCACAAGGCCGCCGATCCAGAGACACGCTGCCGACAGATGCGCCCAGTCGGCGAGCTCGGACTTCCATGAAGCCCCGGCATCTGCGGCGGAATGGCCGGACAGCGACAAGCCGGAGACGAACCCGAGCGCGATCAGGAACGCCGGCCCCAGGAAGACGTCCCGGTCGGTCAGCCAGGCAAGGAACACGAGCGCGCCGACCGCAGCGAAGCCGAGCGTCATCGCGGTGAACGCGGCGCCGAAGCGCGTGTGAGCGATCGGGCTCAGGTCGCCGTACAGCAGACGCCCGAACGGGAGTTGCAGCGCGTCCTCCGCGCGGAGCACGAAGGCGGCGATCCCGACGTTCAGGGTCGCGAACACTCCGATGCCCGTGAGCGCGAAGAAGCGGTCCGGCAGTCGTCGCCGCGCGACGAGGAGCCGGAAGCCGAGCCCGCCGACGACGAGCGCCAGCGAGAGGAAGTAGAGCCAACGCACGACGTTCTCGGTTCGCGTCGGCCCGGACGCGCCGAACGCCTCCGTCGGCGCCGGCGCCTTTGCGCGCACGCCGAACGTGAACACGCCCGAGACCACATGCCCGTCGCCGGAGAGCGCGTGCCAGCGGATCGTGTAAGCGCCGCGCCGAAGCTTCGGCACCGAGGCGATGAGGTCGCGACCTTGGGCGCGGATGCGCGGGACCCGAAGCTCGCCGTGTGTCGAGTACAGCTGGATCGCGTACGGCAGCCGCTCGATGTACTGGTCGAAGCGCAGCGTCACCGTGCGCGGCGAGTTGCTCAGCCGCTGCTCGAAGGACGGCGACGTGCGCTCGAGCGTCGCGTGCGCGAACGCCTGCGCCGGAAGCGAGAGCGCGGCGAACGCCGCGATGAGGAGCGCGCGTCTCATCGGTGCGGCGGTCCGGCAAGCGGCGAGATGTGACCGAAGACCGGTGCGACGTCGCGGTCGCAGTAGAGGAACACGGCGAGCACGACGAACGTGAGGGCGAAGCCCGCGGCCGCCGTCTGCGAGCGCGGACGCACGCTGCGCACGAGCGGGAAGACTGCTGCCAGGACGAGCGTCCAGCCGAGCAGGTGGTGCAGGAACGCGGAGCGCTGGAAGAGCCACGCGTTCTGCTCGTGCACGAGGAACGCCGCGCCCGAGACGAGGAACGCGGAGGCCATCGCCAGCCGCCACGCCGGGTGGTGGAGCTTGCCGCGGACGAGCGCGAGCTCGACCGCGCCCGCGAGCATCAGCACCTCCGCCCAGGCGCCGTGCGCGAGCATGTGGATCGTCGAGTTGGTGTAGAAGGTCATCACCGGCCACATGAAGACGCCCAGCGCGAAGGCGAGCCCGGGCCAGAGATAGGCGCGCCACGCGCGGCGCCGCCAGACTTCCGTCCCCACGACCGCCTCGGCGAGCAGGCAGAGGCCGAGCAGCAGCAGGCCCGTCGCGAACAGCCAGTGGACGTGCTCAGCGGGCGGCTGCATCGCGTTCCTCGAGGTCTTCCAGCAGGCCGGGCACGATCGCGAAGTAGAAGAGGAGCCCGACGCCGATCACGAGGAGCGGCGGCTCGACGGCCAGCCACCAGAAGCCGTAGCCGCCGGGGTGGAGGATCGTCAGCCGGTACGGCTGCACGATCGCCCAGATCACGCCGGCGAGCGCCGTCGCCGGACCGAGCGCCGAGACGAAGCGCGCGCGTGCAGTTCGGTGTCGCGGTACTTCGAGTTCAGAGACGAGCTCTGCGTTCACAGCAGCCTCCCGGGTTCGACGTCGGCGAGCTGAGGTGCTACGCGAACGCCGGAGGCGGGCGAACTTCGAACGCGAGCCCGAAGAGGCTGCGTGGTGCGCCGAGATCGTCGAGGGTCGTGCGCGGTCTCGGCAGGTCCGCGGCGAGGCGAGCGGCGCGGCGCGCCGTCTCCTGAGCGTAGGTCTCGTACTCGGCGAGCCACTGCTCGACGGCGCGGTAGACGACCGCGACCACGACCGAGAGGACGGCGAAGACCGGAAGCGCGGAGGTGTGCAGCCACGGTGCCAGCAACGGCCAGCGGCCGGAGGAGATTCCCTCCGCGTCCATCTGCATCAGGTAGATGAGCGAGGTCGCCAGGAACGACCCGAGCCAGAGCTTCGGCGACAGCTCGATGCGGACCTTCGGCCTGCAGCGCGCGCCATTCGTCTGCATGACGCGCGTGGCCTTCCCGAACCGCCACGCCAGCCGCGCAAGCATCAGCGCGAGCCCGACTTTCACCGCGGCGAGCAGGAACGGGTAGTAATCCGCGCCCGAGTAGCCGGACGTGCGCACGTGCTGTCCGAAGTCGAGCCGGTGCGAGAGGCTGCGGCCGGCGAGTTCTGCGATGAGGGCGAGGAAGATCAGCGCCGCGCGCGCGAGAGCCCGCTGATGCCGACGTGCTCTTTCCATGGCCCGCCGAAAGTGTGCGCGCCCTGGGTGGCGCAGGTCAAATCGGAGACGGCCGGCTCAGACCCCTTCGGGGACAGATCTCGCGCCGACGACGGTGACCATCCACTCGTCGGCGCAGCGATCCTCGAAGGCGACGAGGAAGATTCGCTGGTACTGGCCGAGGTGGAGGCGGCCGTTCGTGAACGGGATTTGCTCGGTCCGCGGCCCCAGCAGGAGTGAGACGAGGCGCTCCCGGTCGCCCGCCTGGAGCGGGACGAGCCGCTCGAGCAGGCATTCGAGGTCCGAGAAGAAGCCCGTCTCGCGCTCCTGCACGCGAATCAGCGAGGGATCGCCGTTCGGCGACACATAGGCGATTCCGCTGCCGCCGCCCGCGGCGACCTCGCGCTGCACGTCGTTCGTGATGTCGAGGACCGTCAGGTTCGGCAGCGCGGCGGCGATCGAGAGTGGGATCTCGACCGACGTCATTTCGCGGCAACCTCCCGCGGCAGGCGGAAGTGCACGTCCTCGCGGGCGACCGTGATCTCCTCGACGTCCCCGTAGCCGAGCGCAGCGAGGCGCTGGATCGTGCCCTCCACGAGCTGCTCCGGAGTGGACGCGCCCGCGGTCAGCCCGACGACCTCGTGTTTCCGCACGTGCTCCGGTAGCTCGCTCTCGCCGTCGACGAGCTCGGCTTCGGCACCCGCGATGCGCGCGACCTCGACGAGACGCTGTGCGTTCGAGCTGGTCTGCGAGCCGATCACCAGAATGAGAGTGGCCTCTTCCGCGAGGCGTTTGACGGCGTCCTGGCGGTTCTGGGTCGCGTAGCAGATGTCATCGGCGGCAGGCCGCCGGAGCCTACCGAACCTCGTCTCCAGGGCATCGACGGTCGCGCGGACGTCATCCAGCGAGAGGGTCGTCTGGCTGATCACGGCGATCGGCTTGCCGCCGGAATCGAGCTTCGCTGCCTCATCCGGCGACTCGACGACGACCGTCGACTCGGGTCGCTCGCCCTGGGTCCCGATCACCTCGACGTGGTCGGCGTGGCCGACCAGGGCGACGAGGTGGCCGCTGTCCGCGTAGCGCCGCGCCTCGGCGTGCACCTTCGACACGAGCGGACAGACCGCGTCGACGACGCGCAAGCCGCGCCGCTCGCAGTTCTCGCGCACCGACGGCGCGACGCCGTGCGCCGAGAGCACGCAGATCTCGCCGGCCGGCACCTCGTCCTCGTCGTCCACGAAGACCGCGCCCATGCGCTCGAGCCGCCGCACGACGTGATCGTTGTGGACGATCTGGTGGCGGACGTAGATCGGCGGGCCGTGCTCGAAAGCCCAGCGCGTCGACCTCTCCCTCCGGCGTTGCTCCCCGCGCGACACCGCCAAGCCGCCGGGCCGGCGTGTCGCTGACGGCGCGCAGGCAGCCGACGAGGCGGCCGCTCCGCGCGAGCGGCCCCGACTCCATGTCGACGGCCTCCGCGCCCGTCTGCGCATGCAGTCGCGCGCGCTCGTCGGGATCGTCGACGATGCGCGACGCTCCGAGAATCGTCCCCGTGCGCGCACGCGACGCGCCGAGCGGGCCGCCCTCCCACAGCACCGCGCCCGACTCGTCGACGACACGCGTCGCGTCGATGACCGTGCCGACCGGGAGGTCGGGCGCGAGCGCGCCGGCAATGCCGAACGACACGAGCCGTCCTTCCGGAACGCCGCGCGAGGCGGCGAGCCCGACGAGCGCCGTCCGCCCGAGCCGTCGCGCGATCCGCTCCTCGACGGTCATCGCGCAGGCGAACGTCAGCCCGTCAGCGTCCAAGCCATGCTCCGGGCGCTCTCCTTGATCGAACCGGCCGCCTCGTACGCTGCCGAAGGCTCGAAGCCGGAGTGGATGGCGCAATGCTCGCAGCGCGGGTCGTTGCCCGGCCCGTAGTCCTCCCACTCCATGCCCTCGAGCAGCGCGTCGTACGTCGGGAAGATCCCGTCGGTCAGCAGGTAGCACGGGCCCTTCCAGCCGTAGGGGTTCCGCGTGATCGAGCCCCACGGCGCACACTTGAGCTTGCGCTCGCCCGTGAGGAACTCCTGGTAGATCGGGCTCGCGAGCCAGCGGTAACCGCGCTGCCGGGCGACCTTGCGGATGACCCGGAACTTCTCCTCGTGCTCCGCGCGCGTCATCGTCAGCGCGGGATCGATCTGCGAGTACTGGTATCCGGGCGCGATCAGCATTCCGTCGATGCCGACCTCGTTGGTCAGGTAATGCATCATCTCGAGCACATCGTCGACCGCTGTTTCCTTGAACACGGTCGTGTTCGTCGAGACGCGGAAGCCTGCCTCGCGCGCCTTCTTGATCGAGTCGATCGCGACGTCCCACAGCGATGTTCTTGCCGAGCTCGAGCATGCCCTCCACGACCTCTTCGATGCCCTTGTAGACGAGCGGCTCGCCGCCGCAGATCGAGACGACCGGCGCCGGGCACTGCGCGCCGGCGTCGACGCACTCCTCGACCGTCAAGCGCGCCTTGTTCGACTCGTACTCGCGGATCTTCCCGCAGCCGATGCAGGCGATGTTGCACGCGAGCG
>MNJC01000078.1 GCA_001920085.1 Actinobacteria bacterium 13_1_20CM_4_69_9 | reverse complement strand
GTTCGACACGCGGAACGACGTCGCCGTCCTCCACGTCGACGGGCTCGGCCTCCGGCCGCTGCCGCTCGTCGCGCCGCGATCCGGCGCGGCCGTCGCCGTGCTCGGCTTTCCGGAGAACGGGCCGTTCAGCGCGACGCCGGCGCGCGTCGGCCGCACTTCGGTCGTGCTCGCGGAGGACGCCTACGGGCGCGGTCCTGTTACACGCGCGATCACCTCGCTCGGCGGCCGTGTCCGTCATGGAGACTCGGGAGCCCCCGCCGTCGACGCGCACGGCGCGGTCGAGTCGACCGTGTTCGCCGCGCGGCTGCGCACCGTCGGCGGTTACGGCGTTCCCGACACCGTCGTGCGCGCCGCGCTCGGGTCGGTCCGCGGCCCGGTGTCGACAGGCGACTGCGCTCCCTAGACGAGCGTCTCGGCCCACCGTGCGAACGGCGAGCCGGGAAAGCGCTCGAGGAACTCGCGCACGAGGAGAGCCGATTCTTCGAGGCGGACGCGGGGCTCGACGGCCGGAAAGCGATACGGCGCGACCGATCCCGCGGCCGGATCCCACACGTCGCCGATGCGCGTGCCGCCGTCCGTCGGCGACTCGAGCGCGTACACGACGCGCTCGGCGAACTGGAACATCGCGGCGGCCATGCAGAGCAGGCACGGCTCGAGCGTCGTCACGAGCGTGACGGCGCGTCGGTTCGCTTGCTGCAGCGCGACGAGCTCCGGATGCGCGAGCAGCCCGTCGCTCGCGCGCCAGTGAGAACGCGCGACGATCTCGCCGTCCGCGGCCACCACGGCGCCGATCGGCACTTCGCCCGCTTCGAGCCCGAGCGCGGCCTGTTCGAGCGCCGCGCCCATCAGCTCAGAGGAGCTCAAGGACGCGCAGCGGCCGGCGGAACGGCGCGACGAGGCAGACGCCTGCGGCGCGTTCACGCGCCGCAGCGATGATCTCGCGCGCGTGGGCGAAGCCGACGTCGGCGGCGTCCGAGCCGGCGTTCTGCAGATCCTCCTGCAATTTGTCGGGCACGACGATCCCCGGCAGCTCGTTGTGCAGCCGCAGCGCGAGGCGGTGGCTCGTCACAGGGAACGCCTCGATCAGCACCGGAATCGGCCACTTTCCACCGAGGCGTTCCGTGAACGCGTCGAAGCGCTCGATGTCGAAGACGATCTGTGTGATCGCGAACTTCGCGCCGGCCTCGACCTTCTGCTCGAACCGCTCGAGCTCGAGGTCGAGATCGTCCGCCGTCGGGTTGACCGCGACGCCGCCGAAGAACGACGTCGGCGCGTCGATCGGACGTCCGTTGAAGTCCTCGCCCCGGTTCAGGTTCGTCATCAGCCGGGTGAGCCCGATCGAGTCGATCTCGTAGACGCCGCGAGAGCCGGGATAGTCGCCGACCTCCGGCGGGTCGCCGGTGCAGGCGAAGATGTTGCGGACGCCTTCGGCGTGGGCGCCGAGCAGCATCGACTCGAGGCCCATCACCGACCAGTCGCGGGTCGTCAGGTGCGGGATCGTCTCGATCCCGGCCTGCCGCTCGATCGCCGCCGACACCATCAGCGAGCTCATGCCGGCGCGGGCGGTCGCGTTGTCGTTGATGTCCACCCAGGCGACGAGACCGGACTCCTTCAGTGCGGCGGCGACCTCGACCAGCCCTGCGCTGTTGCCGCCGAGCGGCGGATCGAGCTGCACCGACACGACCCACTCGCCGTTCGCGAACGCACGGGACAGCCCCGTCTCGCGTTGCTCCTCGCCGAGGGCGACGACGAGCTCCGGCGACTCGAAGACGAGCGGCGCGCGCGGCTTGCGCTCCTGCTCGACGGCGGAGCGGATCGCCGAGATCTCCGCCGGCGTCGTCCCACAGCACCCGCCGATCACCATCGCGCCGAGGTCGCGCGCGTGCGCGGCAAACTCGGCGAAGTACTCGGGCGTCGCGTGCGGATAGATGACTCGGCCGCCGGCGAGGCTCGCGAGACCGACGTTCGGTAGGGCGGCCAGCGGCTTGCCGTTCTTGGCCATGCGCTCGAGCGCGGCGAGCGCGGCAAGCAAGCCCGCGCCGTGGTTCGCGCCGAGCGCCGCGACGTCGAGGCCGCTCAGCCGCTCTGCGGCCTCGGTCGCGGTGATGCCCGCGAGCGTCTCGGCGCTCTCGTCGAACGTCAGCAGCGCGACGATCGGCAGGCTCGACACGCCACGCACCGCCTCGATCGCGTCCACCGCCTCGTCGAGGTCGTAGAACGTCTCCACCATGAACAGGTCGACGCCGCGGCCGTCGAGAACGGCTGCGACCTCGGCGAAGAGCTCGCGGCGCACACGCGACACGGCCGGCTCGCCAAGCGGCCCGATCGAGCCGGCGATGAACACGTCGCGGCCGGTCACCTCCCGCGCCTCGCGCGCGAGCTTGACTCCCGCCGAGTTGATCGCCTCGAGCTCGTCTTCGAGGAAGTTGTGCGCGAGCTTGCGACGGTTCGCGCCGAACGTGTTCGTCTCGATCAGCTCGGCGCCCGCATTGATGAAGCTGACGTGCAGGGACACGACCGCCTCGGGGGCGCGCAGATTGGCCTCTTCGGGACTGCGCAACCGCGGCACTGCGGCCGAGAGGAGCGCCCCCATCCCGCCGTCGCCGACGATCGCCGGACCGCTCTGCAGCCGTTCGAGAAAGCGATTTTGTGCGGGCACTTCGTCTCCTTCCGAACTCGCTCGACACATCCTTCGGGCGGGGCCCGACCGGGTTTGGCACCTTGCCGCGGGGGCAGGTTGCCGAAGGCGTCACAGGGCCGGTTCCCTCGGCCTTCTCTTGATGCAGAGCGGGACGGAGCCCGCTTCCGAGACCTCGGACAATCTCCTTCCAAGGAGACCCAGGAGGGGCCAGGCGGCGGCCCCTCTTGCGTTTTTCAGGGCTCAAGATGGAAGCGGCGGCTGCCGATCTCCGTCTTACTCCCAAGGCCAGGGACTGACGGCAATCACTCCTGCGGCCCTGTGAGCATGCGGCGCCCCACGAGGACTGGGGCGCCACCTCTTTCAGGTGTCGTGCACGACGCGGCCTTCCATGCCGCCGGCCACCGTGACCACCTGGCCGGTGACATGCCCGGAGATCACGGGCGAGGCGAGCGCGACGACCTGGGCGGCAACGTCCTCGGGCTGCGCGACCTTGCGGAGCGCCATCGTCCGAGAGATGCGCGCGACCTGGTCGTCCGAGACGTGGCCGCGCGTCATCGGCGACTCGGTCCAGCCGGGCGCGACGGCATTCACGCGCACGCCCGGCGAACGCCGCACGACTTCGTTCTTGAGGCTCAGCAGCAGGCCGCCGAGGAGTGCGGACTTCGCGGCCGCGTAGTCAGCGTGACCCGCCTCGCCGAACAGTCCCGCCGTCGACCCGACGAGGACGAGCGCACCGTCGCCCTCGAGTTGGCGCAGAAAGCCCCGCGCGGTGAGGAACGTTGCCGTGAGGTTGGCGTCGAGCGTCGCGCGCCAGCGCTCGAGCGACAGCTCCCAGACCGGCACGTCCTCCGAGGGCCACACACCCGCGACGGCGGCGCAGACGTCGAGCCTCCCCGCTTCGGAGAACATGCGGTCGACCTCGTCCTGCTGCGTCAGGTCGGCGCCGACGACCTGGACGTCTCCCAGCGCCTCGGCTCGCTCGCGGCCGCGGTGGTAGTGCGCGACCACCTCGGCGCCCTCTCCCGCGAAGGCGCGCGCGCAAGCCCCGCCGATTCCCCCCGACGCGCCCGTCACGAGGACGCGCTTCCCTGCGAGGCCCGTGTCCATCTATGGGATTCTGTCGCTTCGTGGAACGGGAGTGGATGACTTGGGAGGACGTCGGTACTGCGGTCGAGGAGCTCGCCGCGCAGATCGAGGCCGCGCAGTTCACGCCCGACGCCGTGCTCGCGCTGGCACGCGGCGGGCTGCCGGCGGGCGGCGCGCTGGCATACGCGCTCGGCGTGAAGAACATGGCGACGCTGAACGTCGAGTTCTACACGGGCGTCGACGAGCGGCTGGAGGAACCGCTGATCCTGCCGCCGGTTCCCGACCTGACGTTGCTGCGCATGGAGCGCCTGCTCGTCGTCGACGACGTCGCCGACACGGGCCGCACGCTCGCGCTCGCGCGCGACTTCTGCGCCGAGCACGTCGGCGACGTGCGCACCGCAGTCCTGTACGAGAAGCCGCAGAGCGTCGTGCGCTCCGACTTCGTCTGGCGCCGCACGGACAGGTGGATCAACTTCCCCTGGAGCACGCCGGCGGCGGTGACCGCCGAGTGAAGGTCTTCATCGTCAGCGACATGGAGGGTGTCGCCGGCATCGTCAAGTGGCAGCAGACCGACGGCAAGGAGGAGAAGCGCGCCTACCACGAGGGCCGCGAGCTCTACACGGAGGAGATCAACGCGGCCGTGCGGGGCGCGAAGGCGGCCGGCGCGACCGAGATCGTCGTCATGGACTGCCACGGGGCGGGCGAGGAGTGGACGTTCAACTCGCTCATCCCGGACAAGCTCGATCCGGATTGCGAGTTCGTCGTGCAGAACGACTGGACGGAGTACACGGAGTTCCTCGAGCAAGGCGTTGACGCCGCGCTCTTCGTCGGCATGCACGCGAAGGCCGGTACGCCGGATGGAGTCATGTCCCACACGGTCTCGGGGCAGGCGTGGCGGAACCTGGAGTTCAACGGCCTCTCGGTGGGCGAGACCGGCATCAACGCGGCCCTGTGCGGGCACTGGGACTGCCCCGTCCTCCTGGTCACAGGCGACGTCGCCGTCTGCCGCGAGGCGAAGGCCCTGCTCGGAAGCGACCTGACTACGGTCGCCGTGAAGAAGGGCCTGGGCCGCTTCAGCGCGCGGCAGTTCCCTCCGCTTCGGGCGCGGCCGATGATCGAGGATGGGGCGCAGAAGGCGCTACAGGATCTGCGCGCGGTGCCGCCCTACGACCCGGGCAGGCCGTGCGAGATCAAGATCGAGTTCACCACCGTGGATCGGCTGGTCGAGTACCGGAACCGCAGGGGCACGGAGCCAGCCGCGTGCGTTGCGGTACCTGCCGGTCCCCCCGGTGACCGCGAGCACCGTGTTCCCCGTGTCCGAGAACGGGCCCTCGACCGTGATCTGGCCTCCGCTCAGGAAGGTGGTCCAGTTGCACTCCCACGTCTTGCCGACGGCGATTCGGACGCAGTAGCCCTGGTCGCTGCCGACCTTCTTCGCGTCGGCGCTGTCGAACACGTCGTTCGCGAACGTGAGCACGTTTCCCGCAGCGTCGGCGCTCGAGCCGTTCGTGACCGCGTCGGTCGTTGCGTGCTCGATCACGTGGATCGAGCCAGGATCGCTCTTACGATTGTCTCTCGCCGTCGCATCCACAGCCGCGAAGACGAAGACGCCGGCGGCGACCACCGCCGCCAGAGCCAGCGCGCGCTTCATCCTGCCCTCCTTGATCGCTCGACTGGATGACGTTACCGCGTCGTCGGCACGATCTCGAGCTCGTCGAGCAGCGTGAAGAACGCCTTCGCGAACGGCGCGTCCTGCGTTCGCTTCCGCACGTCGTCCCAGTCGATCTGCTCGCGTAGCGAGCGCGCGATCTCGAGCACACTCGAGTAGTCCGGCTGCTGCTCGTTCAGCGCGAGCAGCTTCTGCGCAAGCACGTCCTCGACCGCGGCAACCTTGAGGCGCGTCGCATGGACCTCGAGCTCGTCTGCGCGCTCGAAGGTCTCGTCGTCGATCGGCCCACCCTGCGGGCTGAAGATCAGGTCGATCAGGACGTCGCCGTCGTACGCCTTCAGGAGCCACCCCTCGGGCGGTTTCTCCGTGCGCATTCCGGCCTCGGCCAGCGCCTGTTGCGCGCGCTCAGCGTCCTCCGGGCGAACGAGGAAGTCCACGTCGTGCTCGGTCTTCGGCGCGCCCCGCGCCCAGCATGCGAGCCCGCCTCCGAGCACGAACGGGACGTCCGCGTCTTTCAGGATGCCGGCGGCCTTCTTCATCGATGCGAGCAGGCGCTCGAACTCCCGGTCGGGCTCGGCCATCGAGGGCGGTTTCCCTTCCCGCGTCGACGTGGAACATGGACGCGATGGTCACGATCGCCGCAGCCGGTGACGTGCACGCGTCCGAGGCGACGCGTGCTCGGCTCGAGCAGTCGTTCGCCGAGCTCGAGGAGCGCGTCGATCTCGTGCTGCTCGCGGGTGATCTGACGACGCTCGGTGAGCCCGAGCAGGCGCAGGTGCTCGCCGGCGCGTGCGCGGGCGTGCGCGTTCCCGTCTGCGCGGTGCTCGGCAACCACGATCTGCACAGCGGGCGCGGCGACGAGGTCGCGGATGTCTTGCGGGACGCGGGGGTGCACATGCTCAACCGCTCCTCGACGACGCTGGAGCTCGAGGACGGGGAGGTCGGGATCGTCGGGACGAAGGGCTTCATCGGCGGCTTCACCGGCTCGTCCCTGCCCGACTTCGGGGAGCCGCTGCTGCGCCGGGTGTACGCGGAGACGAGCGCGGAGGTCGACGCGATCCGCCAGGGCCTGCAAGCGGTCGCGCATTGTGCGATCCGCATCGTCCTGCTGCACTACGCCCCGACGTCGGACACGTTGCACGGGGAGCCGGAGGGCATCTGGACGTATCTCGGCTGCGAGCGCCTGGCGACGCCGATCGCCGAGTACCGCCCGGACGTGGTGCTGCACGGCCACGCCCACGGCGGGAGCTTCGAGGGCGCGATCGGCACGACCCCCGTCTACAACGTCGCCGTGCACGTGACCGGCCGCGACTTCTACATCTTCGACCTGGAAGGCCACGACGTCGAGGTCGAGACGCGCGCGTAAGAAGACATGGCTTAGGGACTGTCCCTAAGCCATGTCCGCAAGTACCCTCTGGCCGTGGCAAGCGTCGCCCGGATCTCGATTGCGCCCGTGAAAGGGCTCGCGCTCGTCGAGCGCGACGAGGTCATGCTCGAGCGCACCGGCGCGCTGGAGAACCGCCGCTTCCACATCGTCGACGCCGGCGGGCGCCGCTACAACCAGCTGCGCAACGGCGCGCTCGTGCAGATCCGGCAGGAGTACGACGGCGACCGGCTCGCGCTCCATTTCCCCGACGGAACGACCGCCGACGGGCTGGTTGCGCTCGGCGAGGAGATCGCGACCGACTTCTACGGACGTCCGGTGACGGGCCGCGTCGTCGAGGGGCCGTGGTCGCGGGCGCTCTCGCAGTGGGCCGGCCGCGAGCTGACCCTCGTGCAAGCCGAGCCCGGCGCCGCCGTCGATCGCGGCCGCGGCCACGTGTCGATGGTCTCGCGCGCTTCGCTCGACGAGCTGGGCCGCCAGGCGGGGCACGAAGCTCCGGTCGACGGACGACGCTTCCGGATGCTCTTCGAGCTCGACGGCTGTGAGCCGCACGAGGAGGACACCTGGGTGAAACGCCACGTCCGGATCGGTGAAGCGCTCGTGCGCATCCGCGGCGACGTCGGGCGCTGCGCGATCACCACCCAGAACCCCGACAGCGGCGTCCCCGACTTCGACACGCTGCGCACCCTCAAGGCATACCGGCCCGAGACCGCGAACGAAAAGGGCAAGAAGCACCTTCCGTTCGGTGTGTACGGCGAGGTGGTCGAGAGCGGCAAGGTTGCGCTCAGCGACGATGTCCACGCCGTCGAGCTGAGCCTCCTCGAGCGGACCGCGTAGGCTGGCGAGATGACTGCAGTCAGCAACTTCGTCGTCGACGAGGCAAACGTCGAACCGTTCCGCGAGGACGGAGACACGGCGAGCGAGCGCCTCACCTTCCAGACCGAGCACCTCGAGCAGCGCGTCGTGCGCTTCGCCCCCGGGCGCTCGCGTCAGCGCGCCGCAAGCGCGCGTCACGAGCTGCTCTACGTCCTCGCCGGCTCGGGCCAGCTCGAGGTCGACGGCGAACGTCTCCCGCTCGAGCCTGGCACAGGCGCCTTCGTCGCACCCGGGGAAGCCTGGTCGGTCGACAATCCCGGGCCGGAAGAGCTTCTCGTCGTCGCCGTCGCGGCCGCCGCCGACCTCGCGGTCGACGACGCCCGCCGGAAGAAGACGATCCGCTTCGACGACCAGCCGGAGCACACCGCCTCCGTCGAGCGGACGTTCCGCTACCTGATCAACGAGGACGCCGGCTGCCTCGACGTCACCCAGTTCATCGGCATCGTCCAGCCGAGCAAGGCGCCGTTCCACAGCCATCCGTACGAGGAGCTCGGCTACATCGTCAAGGGCGAGGGCGTGGCCCACGTCGGGGGCGTCTCCGTGCCCCTCAGGCCCGGCTCCTGCTTCCATCTTCCGCCGGAAAAGGTGCACTGCATCGAGAACGTCGGCCCGGAGCCCATGCACATCCTCGGGGTGTTCCACCCTTCCGATTCGCCGGCCAATCGCGTATATCAGGACAACAAGTAGCCCCTCCTGGCGTCACACTTGAGGGGAAGGACTGGGCGTAATCATCAAGGAGGGGATTCAATGAGGAGAAGGGCAACCGCGATTGCGGCCGTGCTGGCGCTCGCCGCACTCGCAATCGTTGACGCGGCGTCCGCCAAGGTCGATCGTGCGGCGGGGCCTTCGGCAACGGCGTCCGCCGACACGCAGCTGATTTCCTGCGGGAAGACCGTGACCATGGGCATGCTCGCCCCGATCACCGGTCCCGCGGCGTCGCTCGGCAAGCTGCAGACCGACTGGGCGAAGTTCTACATCGCCGCGCACAACAAGGTGAAGAAGAACAAGCACAAGCTGCGCGTTCAGTACGGCGACACGGTGCTCGGCGGCCCCGGCGGCACGGCAGAAGCCGTCAAGGCCGCGCAGTCGCTGGGCTCGAACGTGCTCGGCACGGTCGGTCCCGCGGGTAGCAACGAGGTGCGGGCGACGACGGCGACGCTGAAGAACGCCGGTCTCGGGTTCGTCAGCGGCTCCGCGACGAACACCGAGCTGACGACGGACGGCACGCGGACGGGCTTCTTCTTCCGCACCGTTCCGCCCGATGCGGCGCAGGGGACGTCGGTCGCGAACTTCATCAACAAGAAGCTGAAGTTCAAGCGCGTCTACATCATCGACGACCAGGAGGCGTACAGCACCGGTCTTGCCGACACGGTGCAGCAGAAGCTCCGGGCCGCCGGCGTCACCGTCCAGCGTGACGGCGTCAGCCAGCAGCAGTCGGACTTCTCGTCGCTGATCGCGAAGATCCCGCGCGACACGCAGCTCGTGTACATCCCGTGGCAGCTGCCGCCGAAGGGCAAGGCGTTCGGCGAGCAGATGCGCTCCGCGGGCAAGGGCAGCATCATCCTGATGGGCTCCGACGGCCTCTTCGACGACGCGTTCGCGTCGCTCGGCGGCGTCTATGCCTCGTCGTTCCCGACGAGCGGCACCCATCCGGTGGTGAAGGCCTTCAAGAAGGCGCACGGCGGCGAAGCGGAGTTCTTCGGCGCGCCGAGCTATGTCGCCGCGCAGGTGATCGGCGGCGCGATCGACCGTGCGTGCAAGAACGGCAAGGCCTCCCGCGCGGAGGTGCGCGCCCAGATCCGCAAGACCAGCCTGAAGAAGACGGTCCTCGGCCTGAACGTGAGCTTCAACGGTCAGGGCGACATCAAGGGTGGCCAGTTCGGCATCTGGAAGGCGAACTCCTCGGGCTCGTTCCTGCCCGTCGGGTAGCCGACGCACCATTCGTTTGACCATGCGGCCCATCCTCGTGGTGGGCCGCATGTCTTCTGTGCGAAGGTAGACAGGCGGCCATGAACTGGAGCCTGTTCTGGGATCTGACGGTCAGCGGCGTGACGCTCGGCAGCGTCTACGCATTGGTCGCGCTGGGCTACTCGATGGTCTACGGGATCCTGAAGCTCCTGAACTTCGCGCACGGCGACGTCTACATGATCGGCGCGTTCATGGGCTGGTTCGCGCTGCACTGGCTCGGCGGCCCGGTGAATCCGAGTGCCGCGGCCTGGCTCGTGGTCGTGCTCATGTTCCTCTTCGCGATGGTGGCGTGCGGCGGCCTCGGCGTCGTGATCGAGCGCTTCGCCTACCGGCCGTTGCGCAATGCGCCGCGAATCGCACCGCTGATCAGCGCGCTAGGGGTGTCGTTCTTCCTGCAGAACAGCGCCCTGCTCCTGTTCGGCGCGAGCTTCCGCGACTACGACACGTTCCATCTGATCGGCGGGAAGACCTACAACTACAAGGACATCTTCCTGTCGGTCCCGCAGCTGCTCACGATCATCTCTGCGATCGCGCTGATGATCGGGCTCACGCTGCTGGTCGCGCGCACGAAGATCGGCAAGGCGATGCGCGCGACGTCGTTCGACCGCGAGGCGGCGTCGATGATGGGCATCGACGTCGACCGCGTGATCGCCTCGACGTTCTTCATCGGCTCCGCGCTCGCCGGCGCGGCCGGCGTCATGTTCGCCCTCGTCTTCGGCCAGATCTACCACTTCATGGGCTTCCTGGCCGGCCTGAAAGGCTTCACGGCGGCGGTCAT
>MNJC01000134.1 GCA_001920085.1 Actinobacteria bacterium 13_1_20CM_4_69_9 | reverse complement strand
GGCCTTGTGCGGCTTCGCGGTTCGGGCTCTCGGCCCGGCGGCGCTTGCGGCGGCGCCACTCGCTGCAGGCGCGGCCGAAGCCAAAGCCGGGCGCGGCGCCGCGTTCGCGTGCGTGGCTCGCTCGACGCCGAGACCCGTCGCGAGGCCGCCGACGACGAGCGCAACGGCGGCCTTGATCAGCATGCTCGCGCCGAGCCCGCCCACGGCGGCGCTGCCGCCCCCGAACAGCTGGGCGAGCGAGCCGGGGACCGGGATCGCCAGGATCGAGCGGAGCGCGGCCGTGCGGACCCGCAGGGATCTGCGCGCACGGAAGATCAACGTCTCCACGGCGGCGACCGAGACGCCGAGCGTGTCGGCGATCTCCGTGTACGAACGCCCTTCGAGCTCGCGCATGACGAGCGCCGCTCGCTGGTTGAAGGGCAGCCGGCCGAGCGCCCGGAGGACGCCCTCGACGTTGGGCTTCTCCTCTTCGGGAATTGCCAGCTGCTCGACGTGCTCCTCCAGCGGCACTTCCTTCACGCGGCGGCTGATGCGCGCATAGCGCGAGCGTGCGACGTTGTGCGCGATCTTGATCAGCCAGTTCTGCGGCTTGAGGATCTCCTCCCCGCGCTGAAACGCGCGGTACGCGTTGAGGAACGTCGTCTGCGTGACGTCCTCCGCGTCGGCCGGGTTGCGCAGCAGCGCCAGGGCGTAGTGATAGACGTCCTTGACGTACCGTCGGTAGAGCTGTTCGAACGCCTCGTCCCGAGCTAGGACGGGGATTTCAGGGGCGATCGTGGCCATTTTCGTGACAACGGTTTTCGCCGCTTTGGCGATACGGCTAACTTCTCATTTCAAAACCATAAAAAACTCCTACTAGCCTGGGGTGATGCTCGGGGTCGAGATCGCCGCGGCGGTCAGCCTGGTCGTGCATTGCGGGCCGGCGACGCCAGCCGGCTCGGCCGTCCCTGACATCTCTCCGGATGGACTCGAGGTGGCGTACACCATCCCTCGGGAGGAATCGGCGGAAATCGAAGTCGCCCGTCCGGGCACCGTGTCCCCCAGGACGCGCTGGCTGACGTTGGACAGCGCGCCCGAGAAGCTCGTCTGGTCCGCCAGGGGCCGCGTGCTCGCATTCCAGAAGCGGACCGGCGCAATCGAGGTTCTCTCGTTCGGACGGCCGAGCATCAGCCGCGAGCTCGTCCACGTCGAGCACGGCACGACGACGGAGCTCGGCGACTGGGCACCGGACGGCCGGCAGCTGGTCTTCGCACGCGACGGGCACATCCACACACTCGACGTCGCGACCGGCGACATCCGTTACCTCACCGACGGCCTTCACCCGACGTGGGCGCCGGACGGCCTCGTAATCGCCTATGCGGCAGGGAAAGAGCTTCGCGAGATCAGGCCTGACCGGGGACCGCCGCGCACGATCGCGTCGGCCGATTTCCCGGTGGCGGCGATCGCCTGGTCGCCGGACTCGACACGGCTCGCCTTCCTCGGCGGCGTGCTCGGGATCGTCACGCGCTTCGGTGGACGTCCTGCTTACACCGTCGCAGCAGAGCCGCCCCTCGCCTGGCGGCCGAACGGGATCTTCTACAGCTTCGAGGTAGCGCTGGCAGACGGCAGCGTTCGGCGCTTCGATCCGGAAACGCGGAAGACGATGCAGCTGACACACCTTCCCCCGGGCCACGACGCATCCTTCGTCGCCGTCTCGCACGACGGCACACGCGTCCTCTACCGGCTCGAGGTTCGCGACCTGCCGGCAGGCGTGCGCGTCGTGGACGGGAACGGGCGCCAGGACCGCCCTGTGCTCGCATGCCATGGGACGAACAAGCCGGACGTCGTCCGCGGCTCGCGGTTGAACGACGTCATCCGTGTGAACGGCGGCGGCCCGGACCGCGTCACATGCGGCGCCGGCAGCGACGTCGTCTACGCAGACCGCCGCGATCGCGTCGCGCAGGACTGCGAGCGCGTTACGCGGTTGCCTTAGCCCGCTTTTTGTTCGGAATGTGGATCGCGCGGCCGAGCGCGACGAGGCCGGCTTCCTTGATCGCCTCCGAAAGCGTTGGGTGAGCGGCCATCCCGTCGGCGACCGTTTCCACCGTTGCCTCCGCGTCGATCGCGACAACGCCCGCCTCGATCAGATCGGTGACGTGCGGGCCGACCATGACGAGCCCGAGCAGCTCGCCGTACCGCGTCTCGTGGATCGACTTCACCCAGCCGGTCGTCTCGTTCTGCATCACCGCGCGCGCGTTCGCGACCCACGGGAACATGCCGGTCGCGACGTCGTCCCCGTACTGCTCGCGCGCCTCTGCCTCCGTCAGGCCGACGCCTGCGATCTCGGGATCGGTGTAGATCGGGCGCGGGACGGCGCGGTTGTCGACGACCGCGTCGTGCCCGCACGCGTTCTCCGCGGCGACCTCGCCCTCGCGAAACGCCGTGTGCGCGAGCTGCCAGTAGCCGGCGCAGTCGCCGACGGCGTAGATGTGCGGGACGGTCGTACGGCGGTGCTCGTCGGCCGCGATGCCCTTGCGCTTGTCGAGCTCGACGCCGATGCTCTCCAACCCCAGGCCCTCGACGTTCGGGCCGCGTCCGACCGAGACGAGCATGAGATCGGCCTCGACGGTCTCGCCGTCACCGAACTGGACGGTGAGCTTCGAGCCGTCGTCCTCCACCCTCTTGCACTGCTTCTCGAGGTGCAGCGCGATCCCCCGCTTGCCGAACTGCTTCGCCAGCTCCTTCGACGCGTCGGCGTCCTCCTGTGGGATCAGGTTCGGCAGCATCTCGATGATCGTCACCTCGCTGCCGAAGCGGTTGAAGATCGATGCGAACTCGCAGCCGATGATCCCGCCGCCGAGGACGACGAGGCGCTTCGGCACCTCGCTCTGTGCCAGGAGCGCCTCCGAGTCGACGCAGCGCTCCGAGTCGAGGCCCTCGATCGGCGGCCGCAGCGGGAACGAGCCGGTCGCGATGATCGCGGTCTTGAAGGACACGTCCTCCCCGCCGTCGACGGCGATCGTGTTCGCGTCCTTGAACGTCCCGGTTCCCTTCACCCACTCGACGCCGTTCGCCTTGAAGAGCGACGCGACGCCCTGCGTCATCTGCTTGACGACGCCGGCCTTCCACTCGTTCGCAGTCCCGAACTCGAGCTGGTAACCGCCGAGCCTCACGCCGAGCTTCTCGAACGTGTGCTCCGCCTCCTTCAGCGCGAACGCCGTCTGCACCCAGGCCTTCGTCGGGATGCAGCCGATGCGCAGGCAGGTGCCTCCGAGCTCCGGCTCGCGCTCGATGCAGGCGACGCTGGCGCCGAGTTGCGCGACGCGGATGGCCGCGGTGTAACCACCGGGGCCCCCTCCGAGAACTGCGACGTCGACGTCCACTACGGACCTAGGCGCCGCTTGTCGGCGCCGTTCTCAGGACGCACGGGCTCTGCCCGTTCGTCCGTCTGAAATGACCGGTCGACGCGATCGAAGTCATATCCACGCCCTAGGTTAGATCAGCGCGCATCGTCACCGTCCCGTCCTTGTCCTCGACAGGGCGGAAACCGAAACGCTCGTAGAGCTTCGTCGTCCCCTTTTCCGCGCTCAGGCTGACAGCGGTGTGACCTTGCTCCTTCGCGCGCGCGAGCAGCGCCTCCATCAGCTGACCGCCCAGCCCGCCGCCGCGGCGGCTCGGCACGACGGCGATCGTCAGCTCCGGCGTCTCCGCGTCGACGAAGCCGAAGCCGGGTGCGTCGTCCGGGAAGAGGCGGTACCAGGCCGCGCCCACCGGTCCGGCCTCCCAGGCAATGAGACCCGCGTCGCCGGGGCGCCCCCAGTTGTTCACGTAGCGGGCGACGGGCAGGTCGGGATCCTCGTTCAGCCGCCAGTGGTAGGCGTGCTTCAGCATGTCCCGGAGGAAGCGGACGTCCTGCGGCCCCGCTTGGCGGATCACGACAGGAGAGTCTGCAAGAAAACGGCGCGAGCGGCATCTCAACTGGCGTGAAGAGGAACGATGACCAGCGGACCGAGTTCGGCCACGGCCTGAGGGCCCGCCTGCTCCGTCGCCGCGCGCTGCGATTCGGTCCTGGACGAGTCCGCCTTCCGGCGCCGCTCGTCCAACGGCCGTCCGCTCTCTAGCTACCTGGAGACGCCGCGCTCTCGGACGGTTCGCCGTCAGGGCGCAGCCTGGCCTGACTCACGCGCAGCCCACGGCAATGCGACCTCGAGCTGGCGCACCTGAAAGTCGCGCACGGTCGGCGCCCCGGCCGGCGGGGGCAGCCCTGCGCGTGCCGCGAAGAACCCGGCGACCACCGTCGCCAGCCCACGGGCGTCGGGAAGCACCTCCCACGGCTGCGGGCCGCCCTCGAGCCGCAGGCTCGGCAACCAAAACGCGACGTCGAACTCCCCGTTTCCGATGCAGGCGATGTTCCAGTCGACGAGCACCGGACCGACCCCTTTGAAGCAGAGGTTGTCGCTGCGCACATCGGCATGCAGCAAGTCGTCGCCGTCGAGCTCGGCGGCGTCGGCGGCGCGCAGCAGGGCCGGCAGCGCGGCTTCGAGCCAGTGCGCGGAACAGACGCCGGTCGAGAGCATCGGCCCGGGATCGTCCGCCACCGTCGGCCAGCCGACGATCGCGCTGCGCATGTCTTCGAGGCGAGGCAGCCCGGAAGGCCGTGCAGACGAGCGCACGTCCGACAACATTCCCAGGACCGATTCGATGCGCTGCGACGACCACGGCGGCGGCCAATCCGCGCTGGAGAGATCCTCGAGCACGAGGACGCCGTCGGTCGCGCCGAGGCATTCGGGCATGAACGAACCGCGCACGTGCCCGTACACGAGCCGTTCTGTCCGAAGCCACTCCTCGGCTTCGTGGGTGAGCGCGTGCTTGACGAAGACCGAGCGGCCATCTGCCAGCCGCGCGAGCCAGTGCGCGTTGACAAGCCCGTAACCGCCGCTCTGGACTCGATCGAAGCCGGCGACGCGCGCGCCGAGCAGACGCTCGAGCTCAGCCCGCGGAAAGTTCCTGGGCAAACTGCAAGCGGTTCCCGTCCGGGTCGTAGACGTCGAGCAACCGCATCTCCCCGTGCAGCTCGAAGACGACGCCGACCTCGACGCCGGACTGCCGCAGCTCGTCTGCCGCTGCCTTGACGTCCGTGACGTCGACGTGTGCCACGCCGCCGTCCTCCTGCGGCTCGCCCTGCGCGAGCGCGATCTCCATTCCGTTCCGCTCGAGCTTCGACCAGTCGGCCTGCTCGTCGAAGAAGGTCTCGGTGAAGCCGAGCTTCTCCTTGTAGAACCTTCGCGCGGCGGCGAGGTCGCGCACGTGGTACCAGACCATCGTCACAGGGCGAGCCCGGGCTCCTCGAGGAACGCCTTCACGTCCCCCAGGAACTGCGCGCCCGTCGCGCCGTCGATCGCGCGGTGGTCGCACGTCAACGTGAGCTCCATGCGCGGCCGTACGACCACCTGCCCGTCGACGGCAACCGGCTTCTCTTCCGTGGAGCCGACCGCGAGAATCGCCGCCTGCGGAGGGTTCAGCACGGCGATGAAGCGCTCGATGCCGAACATGCCGAGGTTGGAGATCGTGAACGTGCCGCCGTCGAGGTCGCCCTGCTGGAGCCTGCCGCCGCGTGCGCGATCGACGAGCTCCGCGCGCGCGGCTGCGATCTCGGCGATCGTCTTCCGCTCGCAACCCTGGATCACGGGCACGACGAGGCCGTTCGGAATCGCGACGGCGATCCCTATGTTCGCGCTCGGGTGGAGCTCGATGGCGTCCCCCTTGTAGAGCGCGTTGACGGCGCGGTGGCGCATCAGCGCCATCGCAGACACCTTCGTGAGCAGGTCGGAGACGGTCGGCTTTGCGCCGTCGGCGTTGAGCTCGACGAGGCGCTTGCGCACTTCGAGCGCGCGACCCATGTCGACAGTGATGCCGAGCTGGAAGACCGGCGCCTGCCAGGCCTCCGTGAGGCGGCGCGCGATCGTCTTGCGCATGGACGAGAGCTGCTCGACCTCGACCTCTTGCGGAACGGCCGTCGGCGCCGGTGCCGCCGCCAGGACCGGAGCCGAGGGCAGTCCGGTGGCCGCCGCGCGCTCGACGTCCTCTGCGACGACACGTCCCTCGGGGCCCGTGCCGGCGACCTCGCGCAGATCGATGCCCCGTTCCCGGGCGATGCGCCGGGCGAGCGGCGACGCCTTGATCCGTCCGTTGCCCGACTGCGGCTCCTGGATCTGCGTCACCTGCTCGCTCGCATCCCTCGAAGTCGAGGCGTCGCGCCCGCGCTCCCTTTCTTCTTCACGCGCGCGCGCGGGAGAGCCCTCCTCCTGCGCGTCGTCGGCCACCTCGACCGACTCGCCCTGCTCGCCGATCACCGCGATCGTCCTGCCGACCGGGACTTCCCCCTCGGCGACCGCGATCTTCAGCAAGACGCCCGAGGCGTCGGCCTCGACCTCCTGCGTGACCTTGTCGGTGTCGAGCTCGTAGAGCGGCTCGCCCTTCTCGACGGGGTCGCCTTCGGACTTGAGCCACTTGACGATCGTCCCCGACTCCATCCCCTGCCCGAGGCGTGGGAGCTTGATCTCAGTTGCCATTGCGTCCTACGGTGCGGCGAATCGCGTCGAGCACGTCGTTGGCGTGCGGCACGACGAACTCCTCCATGACCGGGGCGAACGGCAGCGGTGCGAACTTCGCGCCGACCCGCTCGATCGGCGCGTCGAGCCAGTCGAACGCGCCGTACTGGATCACCGACGCGACTTCGGCTCCGAAGCCCATTCGCGTCACGGCCTCGTGGGCGACGACGCAGCGATTCGTCTTCTTGACGGAGTTGATCAGCGCTTCTTCGTCAAGCGGTTGCAGGGTGCGCGGATCCACGACTTCGACCGAGACGCCGTCGCTCTCCGCCTCCTGGGCGGCCGAGAGCGCCTCGTGCACGAGCCGGCCCGTCGCGATGACGGTCACGTCTTCGCCTTCACGGTGCACGCGCGCCTGTCCGAGCGGGATGGGCTCGAGCTCGTCCGGCACCTCCTCCTTCAGGCCGTAGAGCGTGCGGTGCTCGAAGAAGACGACCGGGTTGTCGTCGTAGATCGCCGACCACAGCAGGCCGCGGACGTCGCTGGGTGTCGATGCGAAGACCACCTTCAGCCCGGGGATGTGCACGAACCACGCTTCGAGCTGCTGCGCGTGCTGCGCGCCCGGCGACCAGCCCGCGCCGCCCTGCGTGCGGAACGTGACCGGGACCGACAGCTGCCCGCCGGACATGTAGCGGTGCTTCGCGGCCTGGTTGACGATCTGCTCGGTCGCGAGCGTGAGGAAGTCCTCGTACATGATCTCCGCGACCGGGCGCATCCCTTGCATCGCGGCGCCGATCGCCGCGCCGGCGAGCGCCATCTCGGAGATCGGGGTGTTGCGGACGCGCTCGGGGCCGAACTCGTCGACCATCCCCTGGGTGACGCCCATCGACCCGCCCATCTCGGCGATGTCCTCGCCCATGATGAAAACGTCGTCGTCGTCGCGCATCGCGCGCGACAGCGCGTCCCGCACCGCCTCGCGGTAGCTCAGCTCAGGCATCTGAGGCGCCGCTTGTCGGCGCCGGCCCCAGGACGCGCGGGCTCTGCCCGCGCGTCCGTCTGCGCCGCCGACCGGGAACGAATGAATCGACGCTACGCATAGATGTTCTTCAAAGCGTCCTCCGGCTTCGGATCGGTCCCGCTTTTCGCGAACTCGACCGAAGCGTCGACGACCTCCTGCACCTCGCGGTCGATCTCCTCGACCTCGTCGTCCGAGAGCTCGAGCCTGGCGCGCAGTTGGTCGAGCGGGTCGTGCTTCTCACGCGCCTCCTCGAGCTCCTCCTTCGAGCGATAGACCTGCGGGTCGCCGATGTAGTGGCCGACGAGCCGGAACGTCTCGACGGCCATGAAGACCGGCCCCTTGCCGCTCCGCGCGTGCTCGAGCGCCTTGCGCGTCGCCTTGTGGACGGCCTCGACATCCTGTCCGTCGACCTTCACCGCCTTCATCCCGTATGCAACGGCGCGCTGCGAGATGTCCTCGATCGGCATGTGCTGCCACCCGGGGGTGGACTCCGCCCAGTGGTTGTTCTCGCAGACGAACACGGCCGGCACCTGCCACAGCTGGGCGAGGTTCAGCGACTCGTGGAACGTCCCGATGTTCGTGGCGCCGTCCCCGAAGAACGCCACGGCGACTCGCGGCTCGCCCCGGAACTTGAACGCGAGCGCCGCGCCGGTGATCGCGGGCAGCCCGCCGCCGACGACGGCGTTCGCGCCCATGTTCCCGCGGTCGACGTCGTACAGATGCATCGACCCGCCGTACCCGTGCGAGCAGCCCTCGAGCTTCCCGTACAGCTCCGCCATCAGCTCGTTCGGCGTGGTGCCTTTCGCGAGCGTGTGACCGTGCGCACGGTGCGTCGAGGCGATGATGTCGCCCTCCTCGAGCGCGCGGCAGACGCCGACCGCGACGGCTTCCTGTCCGATTGCGACGTGGAGGAAGCCCGGCAGCTCGCCGGCGCGAAAGCGCTCCTCGACCTTCTCCTCGAAGCGGCGGATCAACAGCATCTCGCGGAAGAAGTCGCGAAGATCGGACTTCGAGAGCGTCCCTTTCTGCTCAACCTTTGCCACGAGACTCAGTTTAAGCTGCGGCCCGTGAGACTCGTCGATCGCTTCAACGAGATCGAGCGCGAGCTGCCGGGCGACTGGACCGAGGCGACGTTGGTGCTCGCCGTCGTCGACGGCGCGCGCCGCGACCGTGCGGCCGCGATGCTCGGCCCGGCGAATCCGGGTCGCCGTGGAACGACGATCCGTTTCACGACGACGCGGCGTGGCGGCGGCGTCGCGCCCGAGGGCGTGCGGCGGTTGCTGCGGCGCCTCGACGGCGAAGGCATCCGCGGCGCGCTCGAGCTCGTCGGCGCGACGGAGGCCACACGCGCCGAGCGGCGGCGGCGCGAGAGCCTGCGCGACCAGTGGAAGCGCGCGCTCGACGGGGTCCCGGCCGATTGGAGCGACCTGTACGCCGAGGTCCGCTTCGACTCGACCGACTACGTCGAACGCGGCGCCTTGCTCCTCGCCCCGCTCAACCCGGCCCGTTTCGGCGAGCCGAACGCGCTTCGGTTCCGCGGCGCGCACCACTTCGGCTACGGCGCGTCACCCGAGATGGCGACGCGCTGCTTCGAGCGCTGCGAGGAGGACGGCCTGACCGGCGAGGTCGAGATCCTCCGCGTGCTCTCCGACACGAATCCGGTCGGGACGCAGGGGCCCGTCTGGCTGGTGGACGGGCGCGTCGTATGAGCGATCCCGTCTCCTGGTTCCTGATCGAGCCGGGCTGGAAGGTGGTGGACGCGGCGGGAGAAGAGGTCGGCTCGGTGGACGAGGTCGTCGGCGATTCGAGCGACGACATCTTCAACGGCCTCTCCGTCTCGACGAGCCTGCTCGGCCGTCCGCGCTACGTCCCCTCCGAGCAAGTCGGCTCGATCACCGAGGGACAGGTCCAGTTGACGATCTCGAAGGACCACATCGACCGGCTCGGCGAGTACGAGGAGGCGCCGACGAGCGCCGAGATCCTGCCGGAGGACGCAGGCGCCCTGCGCCGCGCCGAGGCGTCGGTCGAAGCGCCGATCCACCCGCACGAAGAGCGGCTCAACCTGCTCACGCGCATCCGGCACGCGCTGCGCCGGGTGTTCAACCGTTAGCCGACGATCGCGGCGAGCTCGCGCGCAAGCGTGCGCGCGTCACGCTCGGACGGCGCCACGACGAGCACGGTGTCGTCGCCCGCGAGCGTCCCGACGACGCGGTCGTGCGCGAGCTGATCGAGCGCCCGCGCGATCGCGGGCGCCGCGCCGAGGTCGCTCTGCAACACGACGATGTTCCCTGCCGGCGTCACCGACCGGCCGAACTGCCCGAGCACCGTGTTGAGCGCTTCGGCCGGATCGCTGCGACGAGCGACATGCGGCAGCACGTAGCGCGGCCGGCCGAGCTGATCATGCGTCTTCTCCAATCCGAGCTCGCGGATGTCCCGCGAGACGGTCGCCTGCGTGACCGAACAGCCGGAGCCTGCGAGGGCGTCGAGCAGTTCGAACTGTGTGCCGACGCGCTTGCGCGAGACGACGCTCTCGATCAAACGGTGACGCTCTGCCTTGGCCAGCTGCATAGATCCAGCATACGTATGCAGTGTTTCCAACGAGCGCTGCCTGGTAGAACACCTTGCGCATGCTGCGCAAACTGCTCTGGTCCGCCCTGTACGGCGCTCTCGGCGCCGTCGCCACCATCGTTTCGCGGCGCGCCGCCTCGGGAATCTGGCGTACGCTCACCGGCGAAGAGCCTCCGACGAAGAAATGACGACAGCCGATCAAAAAGTCGAGCGCGCGGCGAACAAGCTGCAGCAACTCGCGAGCCAGATGGCCGGCGAAGGCGGTGTCAAGGCGAAGCTCGCCGAGCCGCTCGCGGAGGACGCCGATTTCATCCGCAAGCTGAAGCCGAGCCTGATCAAGGCGCGCGCGAAAGGCGAGGCGCCGGTCAACCAGCAGCCGGGGAAGGCACCGCTCTCCCCGACGAGCCCGCAGCTCGGCAAGCGCAAGAAGCCGAAGAAGGAAGGCAGCGGCGGGCCCAACCCGTTCCTCCTCGTGGGCGTTGCGATCGTCGCCGGAGTCGTCCTCGCGAAATGGATCGACTGGAGGGGCCATGCCCACCCACGAGACTGACTCGCAGGGCGTCGGCGCCGCCGTCAAGGAGGTCGCCGAGCGCACGAGCTCGATCGTCCGGCTCGAGCTCGAGCTCGCAGCGCTCGAGCTCAAGCGCAAGGTGGTCTCGCTCGGCCTCGGCATCGGCCTCGCCGTCGCGGCCGCCGGGCTGCTCGTGTTCATGGCCGCGTTCGTCTATGCGGCGATCGCCGCCGCCCTCGCGCTCGTGATGCCCACCTGGGCGGCTCTGCTCGTGGTGGCGGGGATCCTGCTGCTCATGGCGGCAGTCCTCGGCTTCCTCGCCCTCAATCGCATCAAGAAGGGCACGCCGCCGGTCCCGGAGCAGGCGATCCAGGAGGCGAAGTTGACAACCGAGGCGTTGAAGAGCAATGGCCGGTAGCAACTCGCGCACGGTCGCCGACGTCCGGCGCGACATCGAGAACGAGCGGGAGCAGCTGGCCGGCGCGGCGGAGTCGCTGCGCGACAGCATCGAAGAGGTGACGGACGTGCGCGCGAAGCTGCGCGCCAACCTGGTGCCGGCGGCGATCGGCGCGCTCGGCGTCGGGTTTCTGCTGGCAGGAGGGGTCGGCGCGACCGCGCGACTGATCTTCCGGCGCGGCCGCGAAGGCGAGACGAAGGCCCAGGTCGGGCGCTTCCGCCTTGTCAACCGCGACTGAGCACCGACGCGCACGGGTCGGGCGCGCGCCCAGCTCGCCGGAGCGGCTGAGCCGCGGCGAATGGATCGCCGCGCTGAAAGGCAGCTTCAGCGCGTTCATGCGCGACGACTGCATGGGCCTGTCGCAGCAGATCGCCTACAGCTCGCTGCTCGCGTTCTTCCCGGCTGTCGCGTTCGTCATCGGCGCGCTCGGCCTGTTCAACCTGTTCGACAACCTCGAGCGGCTGCTCGACCCGATCGCGCCCGAGGGCGTGATCACGTTCATCACGAACCTGGAGAAGGATTCCGGCGGCGGTACCTCGGCGGTCGCGTTCGCGATCGGCTTCTTCGGCGCCGTCTGGGTCGCGAGCGGTGCGATGGGGACGATCATGAAAGCGGTCAACCGGGCGTACGAGCTGCAGGAGACGCGGCCGTTCTGGAAGTCGCGCATCATCGCGATCATCCTGGTCGTCGCGACCGGGCTCACGACGGCGGGGGTCTTCCTCCTGATCGTGGTCGGCGGGTCGCTGGGCGATGCGATTTCGAAGAAGGCGGGGCTCGGCGGCGCGTTCCAGTGGACGTGGTCGATTCTCCGCTGGCCGATCGCGTTCTGCGCGGTCTTGCTCTTCTTCGCGCTCGTCTACTACCTCGGGCCGAACATGAGGCAGCGCAGCTGGAAGTGGGTCACGCCGGGATCGATCCTCGGCGCCGCCCTCTGGCTGGTGCTTTCGGGACTGTTCGCGCTGTACGTGACCTTCGCCGGGAACTACACGAAGACATACGGGATGCTTGCGAGCGGGATCATTCTCCTGCTCTGGCTGAACTACTCGGCCGTCGCAGTGCTCTACGGCGCCGAGCTGAACTCGGAGCTCGACCGCCAAGCCGACATACGCGCCGCGGGCGGCGAGCATGCCGGCCTGGTGAAGCCAGTCAGGCGGGGAAGTTGACGACGAAGGAGCCGCGGAGCTTCTTCGTCCTGTCCGACCTGTAGCTGTAGAGGCCCGGGACGAGGGTCACCG
>MNJC01000009.1 GCA_001920085.1 Actinobacteria bacterium 13_1_20CM_4_69_9 | reverse complement strand
CCGTCCGGACGATCCGCCAGATGAAGAGGTAGAGCAGGACGAGGAACGCAATCTTGAGGATGAGCAGAACCTCATCGACGGCGGCTGAGTCGTAGAGCATCCCTACTCCGTCTCGCGGGCGAACGTCAGCTCGGTCGAGCCGAGCGTGATCGTGTCGCCGCTGCGCAGCTTCGCGCGCTTCACGCGCTTGCCGTTGACCTCCAGGCCGTTGGTCGAGCCGAGGTCGACGATCCAGTACGACGCGCCCTCCTGGCGCACCTCAGCGTGCCGGCGCGAGACGTTGGCGTCGGCGAGCTGGATGTCGCAGTCGCGTGAACGGCCGATGACGACGCGGCGCTGCTTCACCTCATGACTGCTGCCGTCCCAGCTCAGGGTGACGAGCTCCGGCTCGACGCCGAGCTCCTCCGCCGAGACGGCCTGCGTCGGCTCCGGGATCGCCTTGGGTTTGTAGATCATCGTCGCGCCGGCGTCGAGGTCCGCCGGCGGCTCGCCCTCGGCCCCGCGCCTGCGCTCCGGATGCACCATGCGCGTCGCGATGCCGAACTCGCCGACGTCGAGGTCGTCGTCCGTCTCCATCAGCACGCGGACCGCCGACAGGAGCGCGTAGTCCTCTCGACGCGCATGTTCGGAGAGGTACTCCTGGAGCTCACCGCGCAGGTTCTCCTCGTAGCTCTCGAACTGTCCGCGGTCGCCGGGCGAGAGGTAGACGGTGTACTCGTTGGGGACGTAGACCCGCGAGACGGAGACGTTGCGATGGTCGTCCATCTCCTTCGCGAGCTTCCGCGCCAGCTCGACCGGCTGGACGTTCGTTCGAAACGCGCGGCCGAAGACACCCTCGAAGAGGGCCTCGATTTTCCGTTCGACTGAGCGTAGGACCATGTGCCGGAATACCCTAGGCGCAGGCCGGCCGGCGCCGCATGGAGGCCGCGCGAGCCGCGCTCGGGCAGCCGTCTGACCTAGCCGTCGTGGTCACCTTGCACCGGAACGACACGTTCAAACAGCCTCGAACCCGATGCTAACGCACGGCTACCGCGACACAGGTCGCCCAGACGGCCACCACGAGCGGGACGGCGGCGACCGTGGGGACGGCCAGGAGGGCCGCGAGCAGGAAGCCCGCGCCGAGCGCGGAGATCGCCCAGGGCCCGCGCGCGCGCGCGTACGGAAGCAGCACGGCGACGGCGGCGAGGACGACGGCCTCGACGGCGAGCGCGGGGCTCGCGACGAGGGCATGCCACAAAGCTGCCGCCACCCCGAAGGGGTCGCCCGCGGCGGCGACCCCGAGACCAGGCGCCTCCGAGCCGTCGAACGGCAGGGCCGCCCCACGGATGCCCGCGACGATGCCCGCCGCGAGCACGCCGATCGCGACCAGCAAGCCGCGCCTGGCGGCAGAGCGGACCGTCAGCGCGCCGAGCGGCAGCAGCCCGAGCGCCGCGATGGGCGCCAGCAACGGGCCGAGCACGAACAGCAGCCCGTGCTTCGAATCGCGCCAGCACACGGCGAGCAGACACGCCGCCCCGGCGGCATACAGCACAGCGGCGCCGAGCGCGAAGTTGCCGAGCGGGAGGATCGGGACGACGAGCGCACACGCCAGCCCGAGCCGGGGATGCAGGACGGTCGCGCCGGCGGCGAGCGCGGCGAGTGCGAACGGCCAACCGGTTGGATAGAACGGGAGCGCCAGCGCCGTCCAGAGCGTGAACACCGCGGCAAGCACCACCGGCACCAGCCGGGGAGCCACGGCCGGGACCGCAAAGGTCTGACCACGGCCTTTCCGGCCGCGCCGTTTCCGGCCGGCGAGGCGCAGGGAGCCGGCCAGCGCCGCGGCGTCGGGCCGGCGCGCCGGATTGACGTCGAGCGCTCGGCCGACGGCGTTCAGCAGCGTCTTCGGGAGGTCGGGACGCAGCGACTCGAGCGACGGGGCGCCCTCCTCGATCGCGCGGGCCGTCTCGAGGAGCGAGCTGCGCCAGAACGGATGTCTCCCGGCGAGCGCCTCCCAGAGCATCACGCCGACGGCCCAGATGTCGGCCGCCTCGGTGGTGTCGGCCCCGGCCAACCGCTCGGGGGCGATGTACGCGAGCGTTCCCGGGACGTCGCCCTGAGCGGTGAGCGTCTCCGCCTCCTGGATCTGGGCGAGCCCGAAGTCGAGCACCCGCACCGAGACGCGCGGGCCTTCGGCGAGCAGGACGTTCGAGGGCTTGACGTCTCGATGGACGACGCCGCGTGCGTGCGCGTGCGCGAGCGCGTCGAGGATCTGGATCGCCGCCTCGATCGCCGACGCGTCGTCGAGCTCGCCGGCGCGCATCGCCTCGCGGAACGTGCGGCCCGGAACGTACTCGTACGCGATGTACACGTGCTGCGAGTCGCGCCCGAACCCGTAGGCGCGCTGACAGCCGGGATGACGCAGGCGCGCCGCCGCCTCGGCCTCGCGCTCCGCACGCGACGCGGCCTTTCCCTCGCGCGGAACGATCTTGAGCGCGACGTCCAGGCCGGTCTGCTCGTCGCGCGCCAGCCAGACCGACCCCGAGCCGCCGCTGCCGAGCGGTCGGAGCGGGCGGTACCTCCCGAGGACGAGCTCGCTCTGGAGAAGGGCTGGGGCGGCGTTGGACATCAGCTTTCCTGGGTTGGCCAAGCCCTTTCCGAGTCCTGCCCGGCCGGTCCGCGGGTTAGAGTGACAGCGGCTTCGGCTGGGCCCAGGACGCCATGACCGAGCGCGATACAGACATCGAGTTCGACTTCTTCGACGAGCCGGAGACCGAAGAGGCGACGGAACGTGCGCGAACGCCCCGCCGGCAGCCCCCGCGCGGGCCGCGACGCCCGGTCCGGCCCCCGTCGGGCCTCATCCCGATGCTGCGGCTTGCCGGCCTGATCGCGTTCGTGATCCTCGCCGTCGTCTTGCTCGTCGTCCTGGCGCGCGGCTGCGCGTCGGACAGCAAGCACTCCCGCTACGAGAACTACATCAACGCCACGCAGAAGCTCGCGACCGCCTCGACGGCGATCGGCAAGCAGCTCAACCAGGTGCTCGCGGCGACCGGGATCAAGGAGAGCCAGCTGGAGCAGAAGCTGAAGGGGCTCGCCGCACAACAGCAGCAGCTCGTCGCGCAAGCGCAGGACGTGAACCCCCCGGGACCGCTGCGCGTCGAGCACGATCACCTCGTGGAGGTGCTGAGCCTGCGGGCGAGCGGCCTGAGCAGGCTCGCCGACGCATTCAGGCAGACCGCGACGGCAAAGAACGCGAGCGCCGCGGGACAGCTGATCGCGTCCCAGGCTCGCCTCCTCACCGCGAGCGACGTCAACTGGGACTACTACTTCCGCCAGCCGACGCAGCAGGAGCTGGCGCGGCAGAACGTCACCGACGTCGGCCCCGTCCCGGACTCGCAGATCTTCCCGAACCCCGATCTCGCGAGCTCGCAGGCGATGATGACCGTCTGGCAGCGAGTCCACGGCGCCGCCACCGGCGGCAATCCGAGCGGCAAGCACGGCAGCGCCCTCGGCCCGGTCAAGGCGTTACCGGACGGGAAGACGCTGCAGTCCGGAGTCGCCGCGAGCGGCAACGAGATCACCGCGTCGACCGACCTCGCCTTCCAGGTCTCGGTCGAAGACTCGGGCGACTTCCAGGAGTTCAACGTCGGCGTGACGCTCACGATCCAGAAGTCTCCGAAGCCGATCGTGCTGCGCAAGAAGATCCCGGTGATCAACGCAGGCGAGACGAAGACGGTGACGTTCACGAACATCGACATCAACGGCCTCTTCGGCTTGCCGACGACGGTCAAGGTCGACATCCAGCCCGTCCCGGGCGAGACGACCACGACCAACAACTCGGCCGAGTTCAAGGTCATCTTCTCGCTCGGGTAAAGCGCGTGGGCCTCTCCACCGCCGAGTGGATCGCGATCGCGGCGTGCGCCTTCGCCGCACTCGCGCTGCTCGTCGCCATCGCCGCCTGGTGGAACCTCAGAGCCGTCCGCGGCGCGCAGCTGGTGCTGCTCGGCGGAGGCAAGCAGGACCTCGTCGACTTCGCCGTCTCGCTCCAGGGCAGGATCGACGATCTCCACCGCGCCGTGGACGAGATCGCCGCAGGGCTCTCCCGGGTCGACCGGCGTGTGGACACCGCGGTGTCGAAGACGTCGCTCGTGCGGTACGACGCATACGAGGGCGCGGGCGGGCACCAGTCAGCCTCGATTGCCCTGCTCGACGCCGGTCGGAGCGGCGTCGTCGTCAGCGCGATCCAGGGAAGGGACTACGCGCGGATCTACGTCAAGGAGCTCGACCGGGGTCGCCCGAACGTCGCCCTTTCGCCCGAAGAGGAGGAGGCGGTCGAGCGGGCGATGGCGAGCTAACCCGGGTCACTTAGCTACATTTCCGCGCAGATGCAGCAGGTTCTCGTCCTGAATGCCAGCTACGAGCCGCTGAACGTCACGACGGTTCGGCGTGCGCATGTCCTGGTGTTCAAGGGCAAGGCCGAGGTGATCGAGGAACTCCAGCAGGAGCTCCATTCGGCGATGGACACGTACCCGTGGCCGCATGTGATCCGGCTGATCGCCTATGTGCGGGTGCCGCGCTCCGTGCAACGCAAGATCTCGCGCCGCGCTCTGTTCGCCCGCGACGGGTGGCGCTGTGCCTACTGCGGAACGACGGCCGGCCGCCTGACGCTCGATCACGTCGTGCCGCGCTCGCGGGGCGGTGAATCCGTGTGGGAAAACGTCGTCACGGCGTGCGCGCCGTGCAACCACAAGAAGGGCAATCGCCTGCTCGAGGAAGCGAGCATGGAGCTCCTGCACCTGCCGATGCCGCCGGCGCCGGTGCTCTTCATCCGTCTCGCCGCGCCGAAGATCCCGTCGGGATGGCAGCCCTATCTCGCCAGCTGGGGCTCGGCGACGGCTGCGGCCTAGCTCTTCTCCACCGGCAAGTCGCGCTGCTCCCACTCCGACCACGAGCCGGGATAGAGCTTCCCGTCGCGACCGGCCAGATACAGCCGATGCAGGATGACGGTCGCCGTCACACCCGAGCCGCAGTAGGCGACGAGCTCGCCGTCCGGTAGGTCGGGGAGCGGCTCGTTCCACGGTGCGTTGAGCGCGCCCGGGATCCGTCCCGGCTTCTTGTCGATCGGATTCTCCTCGCCGCGCCACCGGCCGGGCAGGCGCGCGTCCACGACGACGAGCTCGCCGAGGCGGCGCGCGAGCTCGTCGGCGTCGATCGTGTCGTCCTCGCGCTGCCGCAGCGTGAAGCGCGCCGCTTCGATCGGCTCTTCCCCGCTCGTCAGCGGGCCGTGCCAGCCCTCGAAGTCCATCACCGCGCAGCCGTCGTGGCCGAAGTGGCGCAGCAGCCACCAGAGCCGCTCGGCGCCGCCCATGTTCCCGTAGGCGATCACGAAGACGCCGTCGCCGATGCCCGCGCGCGCCGCCGCCCGCGCGAACGCTTCAGGATCGGGCAGCGGATGGCGCCCGTGGACGCCGGGCGCCGACGAGAGATCGGTGTCGACGTCGAGGAAGCTCGCGCCCGGGACATGCCCAGCGAGATACAGGTCGCGCCCCCGGCCCGGGTGGCCGAGCTCCCAGCGGCAGTCGACGAACTGGTAGCGCAGGCCTACCAGTTCCCGGCGGCCGAGGCGGGGAGCGTCACGGACGACGGGTGGATCACGTAGACGATTCCGCCGGTCGCGGTCATCCACGCCTTCTCGAACTGCGCGCGGTCGTAGACATGACGCACGGTTGCATCGCTCGACGATGCCGGGTCGTACGAGATGACGTCCCCGTCGGCGGTGAAGCCGCCGATCACGAGCAGGTGGCCGTCGGTGCCTCTGAAGAGGAACCCGTCGAGCTTGTTCGGCTCGAACGCGATCGAGGCGACGAGCGGAATGCCCTTCTTGACGAACTGCTCCGCCTCCGTGAGCGAGTGCAGCTGAGTGACCTCGCTCTCGAGGCCGAAGTGCGCCGCGTACGCGGTGTTGAACGGCCAGTTGCCGGCGCCGTCGTAGTGGTAGTCGAACGTGTAGCGCGCGGCGTAGTCGACCCACGGATCGGCGATGCCGGGGTAGTCCGAGAGGACGTACGCGTAGTCGGCCGGCGACGGTCCCTTCCCCCAGTACGCGAGCACCATCGATGTCGACGTCGGGCTGCACCACGCCTCGCCGCCGCCGTCGAACTGCGGGTACTGGCCGGCATGGATCTCCTGCGAGTACGGCGGGACGTCCAGGTCGATCGTGCGCGTCATCGTCGTCGCGCTCGGGACGTACGGGTTCGTGTTCACGGGATCCGATGCGACCGCGCCGAGCCGCGTCACCTTTGCACCGGCGCCGTAGAGCGTCACGTTCAGCTGGTACGCCGTCAGCGGGTGGTCCTTGGCGAAGAAGGTGTCGATCGAGACGTAGCCGTCGGCGTCGCCCTGGCCGCCGACCGACGTTCGCCGAAAATCGGCGTCGCCGTACGCCCAGCGGCCCATCACGTACCACTTCGTCTGCGTGCCCTTGTCGGTCGTCGCGCGCATCCGGACCTCGATCCACGAGCCGGCCGGCGTCGACGCGTTCCACGACGCGACGAGCTCGGTGAAGCCGAAGCCCGTCGCGTACCACGGTGACGTCCAGGTGCCGCTGGTGACGCCGCCCTTCGGCAGCGGGAACGCGTGGAAGCTGACGTCGTACTGCTGTGCGGCCGACGTCGGCGCGGCCAGGACCAGCGCCAGCCCCAGCGCTGCGAGCGCGACGCCGGCTAGGTCACAACAACAGGCGGAGAGTCCACACCGAACGAAGGGCGCACCAGTGCACCCGCGATCCGCCAATCCAGCCCGCGAGCGGGACTCCTGCGGCATCGGCTTCCTCGCCGACGCGACCGGTCGAGCGTCGCGCTCCATCCTCGACGGCGCGCTCGAGGGTCTCGCCCGGATGCAGCACCGCGGCGCGGTGGGAGCGGATCAGCGCACGGGGGACGGCGCGGGCGTCCTCATCCCGCTGCCGCCCACGCTCCTTCCCGCCCGCCGTTGCGGCCTCGCGATGGTCTTCCTCCGCGATGAGCGGGCGCGGGCGGCGATCGAGGAGGCATGCGCCGGCGAAGGAATCGGGCTCGGCGGCTGGCGGGAAGTGCCGGTCGCCCCTGCCGCGCTCGGCGAGCACGCGCTGGCGAGCATGCCCCGGATCGAACAGCTCGTCCTGTTGCAGCCTCACGGGCTCACGCGCGCGCAGTCGGAGGTGCGTGCGTACCGAGCCCGGGTGCGGGCGCAGTCCGTGGCGGGCGCGTACGTCGCGTCCCTCTCGTTCCGCACGGTCACCTACAAGGCGCTCTGCGCGGCCGACCAGCTCGCGGCGTTCTACCCGGATCTGCTCGAGCCACGGCTTTCCGTTCCGTTCGCTCTCTTCCACCAGCGCTTCTCGACGAACACGCAGCCGTCGTGGGAGCGGGCGCAGCCGTTCCGTCTGCTCGCGCACAACGGCGAGATCAACTCCATCGACGCGAACGTGGCCTGGATGCGTGCGCGCGGGCTCGCGCTCGAGGAGGAAGGCTCGGACTCGACGCTGCTCGACAATGCGCTGGAGCTGCTCGTGCGTGGCGGCCGTGACATCCGGCACGCCGCCGCCATGCTCATCCCGGAGGCGTACGACGCGGACCCTGAGCTGGACGACGACGTCCGCGCCTTCTACCGCTACCACGCCACGCTGCTCGAGCCGTGGGACGGTCCTGCGGGCGTCGTCTTCACGGACGGGCGCGTCGTCGGTGCCGCCCTCGACCGGAACGGCCTACGTCCATTGCGCTACGCGGTGGTCGGCGACCGGCTCGTCGCCTGCGCCTCGGAAGCGGGCGCCCTCCCTCTCCCCCAGGGCGCGCGCATCCGGCGCTCCCGGCTCGGACCAGGCCAGATGCTCGTCGTCGATCCGACGACAGGTATCGAGGAGAACGGCGACGTCAAGCGACGACTGTCCCGGAAGCGGCCCTACGCACGCTGGCTCCGCGCGACGGTCGAGCCGCTTGCCGCGGGCACACCCGTCGAGCCGCCGACCGGAAGCCTGACGGCGCGGCAGGTGGCGGCCGGCTTCACGCGCGAGGACATCTCGCTCCTGCTGCGGCCGGCGGCCGCGACGGGACACGAGCCGACGTCGTCGATGGGCGACGATACGGCGCTGCCGCCCCTTGCCGGCCGCGCGCGCCCGGTCACGTCGTATCTGCGCCAGCGCTTCGCGCAGGTGACGAACCCTCCGATCGACCATCTGCGCGAGCGGTCGGTGATGTCGCTGA
>MNJC01000019.1 GCA_001920085.1 Actinobacteria bacterium 13_1_20CM_4_69_9 | reverse complement strand
CCGGTCACGGCTGCTCCACCAGATCTGCAACGGCACCCCGGCGAACGCGATTCTGCGCGCCGAGTCGAGCGGGCTCCGGACGGCGTAGCCCCGCGGATCGGTGGCCGGCGTTCCGCCGATCTCGATTCTCGCGAGGTGCTGCAGGCTGGCGCCGAGCGGTTGCTCCACGAATGCGCGGTACCGGGCCGCCATGTTCGTCGGCGCGTCGAACGACGCCGCACCCGCGAGCAGGTGCGGGAAACGCGCGCCGAGCAGCAGTGTCTCCTGGCCGCCCATGCTGCAGCCGAACGCATAGACACGGCGGCGATCGACGCGCAGCCACGGCAGAGCCTCCTCGACGATCTCCGGCATCCGCGCCAGGTCGCTGATCTCGCCGGGGTCTCCCCACGAGAAGAGCGTGAGCGCTCGACCCTGGCCCTCGGGATTGACGACCGCGAAGTCACCAACGGCCGGGAGCCGTCCCCAGCGGCGCACATTCACGCGGGCGCCGACGCCGCGGCCGTGCGGGGAGATGACGAGGGGGATCGCCGTCCCGGGCCGGTAGTCCGCCGGGACGATCACATACGCGCGCCGCATCAGGCCGTCGTGCGCGCGGTACGCGATCGGGATTACGTGAACGGACGGTTCCGCCGCCGCACCCGAGTGCGTCGCGGTCAAGCAGAGGGTGGCGGCGATCCCGATCAGCGACACCGCCACCTTCAGCACACCCGTAACGTAGATCGCCATGCCTGTCGGCAGTGCGAAATCAATTGACGCTTAACGAAAGGTCAAACGCCGCTAAACGTGCTGCACCAGGCGTGCCGGCGAGAAGAGCTGCGACAGTGGATCGTCGCGGCCGAGCAGCGCGCCCGCGACGAGCTCGCCGCAGAGCAGCCCCAGCACGTTGCCGTGACCTGAGTAGCCCGCCGCCACCCACACGCCGTCGTGCCCGGGCACCGGCCCGACCAGCGGCAACAGGTCCTGCGTCAAGCCGAAGATTCCGGCCCATCTGTGCGTGACCTCCGGCAGCTCGCCGAGCAGCTCGACCAGGAACGCGTCGAGCGCCTCTTGAATCGGCTCCGTGGTCGATTCGTCGTCGGTCATCTCGGTGAGGATCGAGAAGTCGCGAAAGCCGCCGAGCACGATGCGGCGGTCGCGGAGCTGCTGCCAGTAGTCGAATCCGTGCCGCGCGTAGTGCGGGCATTCGAAGAGGCGTTCTCGTAACGGCGTCGTCGCGATCACCTGTCCGCGCGCCGGCCACAGCGCCTCGTCGAGCTCGGGCAGCAGACCCCGACCGGAGCCGTCCGTTGCGATGACGATCTGATCCGCCTCGACGTTCTCGAGCGATTCGATGCGGTGGTGCGGTGCGAACGCGACGCCCGCCTCGGCCGCGAGGTCGGCGAGCCGTTGGACCAGGCCAGCAGGCTGCACCGCGCCGTCCCTCGGATGGAAGATCGCGCCTCGGAAATCCGGGCGCAGGTGCGACAGCTCTTCGCGCCACTCCGCCGCGAAGCCGTCGTCGCGCAACGCCTCGTACTCGCCCTGGATCTCGACTCGCTCCTCGACGTCGGCGGCGAGCCGCAAGCTCCCTGTTCGACGGAACGCGTCACCCGCGATCGTCGCGAGACGATCGACGGTCTCCTCCGTCCGCCGCCAGAGCTCTCGCGCGGCATCGGCGCCGTACGTCTCGCGCGCGACGTCGTAACGGGCGGCCGCGCCGCGCAGGGCGAAGCCGCCGTTGCGCCCGCTCGCCCCCTCGCCGATGCCGCGCGCGTCGTAGACGCGGACGCGCCTTCCTTCGCGCGCGAGCGCTCCGGCGCAGGCGCAACCGGTGATCCCCGCGCCGACGACGGCGATGTCGACATGATCGAGGTCGCGCGTCGCGACGGCGGGGCGCGACTCCTCGAGCCAGAACGGCTGCGTCTCCACGCCGCGATGCTACGCGAGCGCACGATACGTCCCGTCTCCCTCGCCGGCGAGGCCGCCGAGCTCGAGCTCGGCGAGCGCCGCGGCGACCTCGCCCGGTGGCAGGCCGGTTGCCCGTGCGAGCTCGTCGGCCGTCGCGGGCAAGAGCTCGAGCAGGGGATGCCTGTGCGTCTCACGCTCGGGCGGCGCGATGCCGAGCGTCTCGAGCACGTCGGCGGCGGAGGTCAGCGGTGTCGCACCGAGCCGCAGGAGCGCGTTGGTCCCAGCCGAGAGCGTGGAAGTGATCTCACCCGGCACCGCAAACACCTCCCGTCCTTCCTCGAGCGCGAAGTCCGCGGTGATCAGGGCTCCACTGCGCTCCCGCGCTTCGACGACGACCGTCGCGACGCAGAGGCCGGCCACGATGCGGTTGCGTGCCGGAAACCGAAATGGCGCCGGCGGCACACCGGGCTCGTACTCCGAGACGAGCAGAGACCGCTCTGCGATCGCGCGAGCCAGCGACGCATGCGCGGCCGGATAGTCGCGGTCGATCCCGCAGCCGAGCACCGCGATCGTGTGACCGTCGCTCTCGAGCGCGCCGCGGTGCGCCTCGCCGTCGACGCCCCGCGCCATGCCGCTGACGACGGCGACGCCTGCGGCCGCGAGGTCCCGCCCGAGCATCCGCGCGACCTGCGCGCCGTACGGGGAGCAGGCACGCGCGCCGACGACGGCGACGGCGGGCCCGCGAAGGACGTCGTGGGACCCCGCACCCCTCAGGTACAGGCGGCGCGGCGGATCGTGGATCGCACGCAGAAGGGTCGGGAGCTCGTTTCGCCGCAGGTATGTCACGGTGCGAGCTCCGGCGGCGAGCGATACGCGAGCGCTTCTGCGATGTGCTCGGGCTCGACGTTTTCGGCCTCGGCAAGGGCGGCAATGGTGCGGGCGACGGCCGCGACCTTCGCGCGCCCGCGGCCGGAGAGGCGGAGACGCTCGACGGCGCGGGTCAGCAGCTCATCGGCGGCAGCGGACCGGCCTGGTGTCGCGGCCGCCAGCCGGCGACGTGCCGCGACAACGCGGGCGCCAACGGCCTCCGAGGCTTCGCCCGACGGCGCCTGTAGCTCGCTCGCGCGGGGGCGCGGTACCGTGACGACGATGTCGAAGCGGTCGAGGAGCGCACGCGAGAGACGTGCCCGGTACGCCGCGATCCGCTGCGGCGAGCACGAGCACTGGGCTCCCGGATCGCCTCGCGCGCCGCACGGGCACAGGTTCATCGTCCCGATCAGCTGAAACGACGCCGGAAAACGCGCACTGCCGGCCGCTCGCGCGACGAGGATCTCGCCGTCCTCCAGGGGCTGCCGCAGCGCCTCGAGCGCGGGCCGCTGGAATTCGGCGAGCTCGTCGAGCAGGAGCACTCCGCGATGCGCGAGGCTCGCCTCGCCCGGGCGGAGCCGCGGTCCGCCGCCGATGATCGCGGCAGTCGACGCGCTGTGGTGCGGCGCGCGGAACGGCGGCTCGGAGATCAGCGGATGGTCGGGATCGACGAGTCCCGCGACCGAATGGATTCGCGTCACCTCGAGCGCCGCCGCTCGATCGAGCGGCGGCAGGATGCCGGGGAGGCGCCGCGCGAGCATCGTCTTGCCGATGCCCGGCGGCCCGCCGAGCAGCATGTTGTGGCTACCGGCCGCGGCGAGCTCGAGCGCTCGGCGAGCGCGCTCCTGGCCACGCACGTCGGCAAGGTCGAGCGACACGTGCTGCGGCCTTCCGTCACGCGCGACGAAGGCCGGCGGCTCGCCGTCGCCCCGCAGATATGCGACGGCCTCGGAGAGATGCCGGGCGCCGATCGGCTCGACGCCCGCGAGCGCTGCTTCCGCGCATGCGTCGGGCGCGCAGATGATCTTCTGCAGCCCCGCGCGCCGAGCGCCTTCGGCCACGCCGAGGACACCGCCGACGCGCCGGAGCCGGCCGTCGAGCGCGAGCTCACCGCACGACGCATGCTCGGCGAGGCGCTCGTGCGGCACCTGCCCGGACGCGGCGAGCAGCGCGAGCGCGATCGGGAGGTCGAAGCCGGACCCCTCCTTCTTCAGCTCGGCCGGCGCGAGGTTGACCGTGCACCTTCCCGGCCAGCGCAGGTGAGCGGCCCGGAAGCTGGTTCGGACGCGATGCTTCGCCTCCTGGCATGCTCGATCGACCAGCCCGACGAGCGTGAACGCGGGGGTGGCGTCGTACACGTGCGCCTCGGCTTCGACGCGCCGGGGCTCGAGGCCGACGAGGGCGAACGTCAAGGCGCGCGCGAGCACGCTTCGACGCTACGGGCGAAGCTGTGACGTGTCTGTGCCGGATTAGCGCGCGATCAGCACGTCTTCGAAGAACTCGCCCGCGCGGCGCCCCGTCCGGCGGTTGACGTGGCGCCGCAGGCGCTGCTCGAGCCGCAGCCCCGCCCGCTCGAGGATCTCGGGGTAGAGGTCGCGACGGTCGTTGACGACGATCACGAACGGCGCGCTCCTCGCCACCGACTCCTTCGCGTTGATGAGCGCCGCGACGATGCCGTCCGAGTACGCGGCAAGGGCGGCACGTGAGGTCCCGGCGGCGGCCGCGCCGACCTCGAGCTCGCGCCGGTCGTCGAGCGCGAGCAACTCATACGCGTAGCGATGCTGCTCGTGGTAGTCGATCAGCCCCGGGTAGGGCGGCGACGTGAGCACGCCGGCGAAGCGGCCCAGCGCAACCTCGCGCACGTCTCCGTGGATGACGCTCGCCGTGCATCCGCGTGCGCGCACGCGGGCGAATGCCTTGAGGCGCGCGAGCGTGTCGAGCGTGTAGCGGCGCAGGAACTGCGCGGCCGTGTCGACCGGACGGCACTCGCGCCGATGCTTGTGGCACCAGTACGGCTCGAGCTGAGGGTCGCGCGGGAAGTCGAGGTCGAAATGCGTCGTCCGCCGCGCCGACCGCGCTGCGCGGGCAAGGACGACCCGCAGCACGTCGGCGTGCTCGTAGTCGTCGACCAAGGCACGAAAGCCGATCAGCTCGCGTGCAGCCTGCGGCGCGTACCACCGGCGAACGTAGGCGGAGGGCCGCTCCCCGGTCGTCTCGCCGATGCGCGCATGCGCCGAGCGAAGATCCTGCTCCAGGATGAAGGGGTTGTACGTCCGCGTCTTGACCTCCATGAGCAGGCAGTTGAAGGCGGCGACGTCGACGCCCGTTGCGTCGAGCCCGCTTTCGAGTGCCTGCACGAGCGTCGTGCCCGAGCCCGCGAACGGATCCAGCACGTGCTGGCCCGGACGGAAGTAACGGGCGAGCAACACGTCGACGAGCTGGGGAATGAACTTCCCGAGATACGGATGTACAGCCGCACCAACCTCCCTTCCTGGACCGCGATCACGTCGAACGACACCACGAGGCCGGCGTGCTCGGGATGCGCAGCCAGCCAGGCGGCCGCCGCCAACCGAACACGACGCTGCTTCTCGGCGTCCACCATCTCGACAGCCTCTCCGAACGTGCGACCCGCCTTCGACTTCACCTCGCAGAACACGACCCGACGGCCGCGCCGCACGACGAGATCGAGCTCGTAGCCGCCGACCCACGCGTTCGTGGCGAGCACGCGGTAGGCGCGGAGCCGGTACCACCACGCTGCCCGCCGCTCGGCGCGCCTGCCCGAAGAGACCATCCGGACACGTTAAGTCGCCAGCTCGCGCGTGATCGTGACGAGTGTGCGCCCTTTCGGACCTCGGACGACGAGGTGCCCGTCGCGGTCGAACCCGAGCCGGTAGTCGAAGAAGCGGCTCGGCTCTTTCGCCCACGGCAGGTTGAGGCACACGGCCGCAACGTGCTTCGTATCGAGCGCGTGGATGAAAGGCCGTCCCCCGGTCGCGTACAGCGTGAACGCCCAGCCGTTGCGATCGACTCGGGACACCGGCCAGCCCTGCATGCTGGTCTCCCATGAGCGGCGGTCGGAGACGATCTTCGGGAGCAGACGGTTCGCCCGAAGGTCGTAGGCGCGCACGCGATACGCCGCGAAGTCCTTCGGCGAGACGAACTCCGTCAGGTAGAGGTAGCGCGCGTCGGGGGACACGGCGTCGAACGCGAAGTGGCCGTCGAGGTGGATCGTGCGACGGATTCGCATCCGCTTCGTGTCCGCGAACAGGAACGAGCTGTGCTTGCGCAGCGTCATGCCGTAGCTGACGTTGCCCAGGACGATCGTCCGTCCGTCACCGAGGAGCGCCTCCCCCGTCGCGTCGGGCGCGACGAACGGGATCCCCCAATTGCCCTTCAGGTTCATCCACTGCATGATGCGGCCGCCGTCGCGACGGATCATCTGCAGCGACGTCCAGCCCGGGGTCGGCACCGCCACGTAACGAAAGGCGCCGCGTGTCGCGCCGTCCCAGCCCTGGACGGCATTCTGCGGCGGCCCGCCGTCCCCGGCCGCCGGCGCCGCAACCGCGAGCACGGCCGCCGACATCAATGCCAATACGCACGTTCGCATCTCCGCCTCCTGTCCGGATGTCGTCCGGAGTACGGAGGCGGAGACGCGAGAAGTCCCTACGGGCTCGCGACGAAGCTGATGATCTTGAAGCTCTGCCGATCGATCACGGCGAGCGCACGGCCGTTCGGCCCGCGTACGACCAGATGGCCGTCGCCGTCGACCCGCAGCCGGTAGTCGAAGATCCGGTCGGGCGAGGTCTTCCACGGCAGGTTGATGCACACGGCCGCGACGTTCTGCGTGTCGAGGGCATGGATGAACGGCTTCGCATTCGCGCCGTAGAGGGTGTATGCCCAGCCCTCTTTCCACACGCGCGCGATCGGAAGGCCGCGCATGTCGGTCGCCCACGACCGCTTGTCGCTCACGATCTTCGAGAGCAGCCCGGCACCCTTGAGGTCGTAAGCGCGCACGCGATACGAGCTCGGATCCTCGGGTGACATGTACTCGATCATGTACACATAGCGGCCGTCCCGCGAGAGCGCGTCGAACGTGAACGCGCCCTTGAGCTGGATTCGCCGGCTGACCTTCATCCGGCGCGTATCGACGAGGGTGAACTTCGTCGTCGTCCGCAAGGTCTGGCCGTCGTAGAGGGATTGTGCGAGCAAGAGCGTCCGCCCGTTCGGGAACAGGCCTTCGGCGGTCCCGTCGTAGGCGACGAGCGGGATGCCCCACGATCCGTTGATCCTCATGTGGCGCCGCACGTCGCCCTCACGGTCGACGACCTGAACCTCCGTTGTCTTACCGGACGGCAGGGCGACGTATCGGAACTTGCCGTTGGCGAGGCCCTTCGAGCCCTCGCTCAGGCCGGGACTGGGGCCGGCACCGGAGGCGAGCGTCGTCGTCCAGACGGCGCAGGCCAGGGCCAGGCCCAGCACCAGCAGAATTCGCCTTCGCATTTCGTCCTCCTGTGGGGTGTCGACCGCTCTACACCGGCCGGCACCGGAAGGGTTCCGCTTCAGGCGGACTTCGTCAAGACAGCGGTCAGCTCTGCGGCGGTCTAGGCGGACATCGCCGCGAGCTCTTCGGCGCTCAGGTAACAGAGAGCCTGGAACGAGCGGCGGTGGATGCGCGACGGCCCGCGCTCGCGCACGATGGCGGAGTGCCCCGGCGTGATGTAGCCGACGTGCGAAGAGAAGCCGTAGTGCGGATAGAGCGCGTCCATGCGCCGCATCAGACGATCGCGCGTCACCTTCGCGACGATCGACGCCGCGGCGATCGCGGCGCTCTTCTCGTCGCCGTCGACGACGGCGCGGTGTTCCGGCGCGGTCGGGCCGAAGAGCGTCTCGCGCCGCTCCGGGGCGACCTGCTTGGAATCGTTCAGCAGCCCGAGCGGCCGCACCTTGTGATCGCGCAGGCAGCCGTAGTCGAGCAGCACGCCGGCGACGACGAGCGGCCCGGCCAGGGATCCACGCCCGGCCTCGTCGGTGCCAGCGACCAGGCGAGCGCCCAGCTTGCGGTCGAACCTCAGGAGCTTCTGGCCGGAGCTGAGCGCCACGGCCGCCGAGACTAGCTGACTACTCCGCCGCCTCTTCGGGCGCCGCTTCGACTTCGGGGGTCTCCGTCTCGGAAACCTCGCTCGGAGCGACTTCTCGCTGCTGGGCCTTGCGGGCCGCACTTCGCGCCGCGTCCGGCCGCAGCTCCCGCACGCGGGCCTTTCGGCCGACCTTGCCGCGCAGGTAGTAGAGCTTCGCCCGGTTCACGTCGCCGATTGCGACGACCTCGATCCGATCGATCTTCGGCGAATGGAGCGGGAACGTGCGCTCCACCCCGACGCCGAAGGACTGCTTCCGGACGGTGAAGGTCTCGCGAGCCCCGGCGCCCTGGCGCTTGAGGACGATGCCCTCGAAGACCTGGATCCGGGCGCGCTGGCCCTCGATCACCTTGAAATGGACGCGCACGGTGTCCCCCGCCTTGAACTGCGGGATGTCAGCCCGCAACTGGGCGCGCTCGATTGACTCGATGACCTTGCTCATAGGGAAGGCAGCCGGCGAAGACCGCCGCGGAATGCTAGCGAAGATGGATCCGCTCGGATCCACGCTCGCCGAGGCGAACTCATGCGACGCGGCGACGCGAAGCGTCGGCGCGCCGCACGGCAGAGCCAACCCGCCCCAAAACCAGAAGCGCGCGGGCCTCGGCCGCGCGCGTTCCCCGCGAAGCGGCGTACCTCATCAATCAGCGAAAGCGAAGCTTTCGCTGATTCAGTGGAACGAGATGCGGCTGGGCGGCCAGTACGTCGCGAAGACGTTGCCGATCAGGTTCTTCCGCGGAACGAGGCCCCAGACGCGGGAGTCGCAGGACGACTTCCGGTTGTCGCCCATCATGAGGTACATGTCCTTCGGAATGCGGGTGTACGTGTTCCGCGGCGGGATGTCTGACAATCCCATCGTCCGGTCGTCTCGGCGATCGGGCTTGATGTACGGCTCGTCCAGCTTCCGGCCGTTGACGTAGACGAATCCGCTCCGTTCCTCCCACACCTCGCCGGGCAGGCCGATCAGCCGCTTCACGAACGTCCCCTGCGAGCCGCATTCCTGCTGCGCGAGGGGCGGCGTGTTGAAGACGACGATGTCGCCTCGGTGGGGGGAGCGCAGGTGGTAGCAGAACCGGCATGCGAGGACGCGGTCCGAGGTCCTCGCTTCGCAGCCCTGCGCCGGCACCGCACAGTGCAGCGTCGGCTCCATCGAGGAGGACGGGATCCGGTACGGGTTCACGACCCACGCCTTGATCGCCAGCACGATCGCGACGGCCCCGACGATGGTGACCATCCAGTCGAGCGCGACGCGCCAGCCGTGCGGGAGGGTCGGGAACAGACGATCGATCGGATTCCGCGATGTCCTCTGCTCTTGGGCAGCGCCGGTGCCGTCCAGCCCGAGGTCGTAGCGCGCCCGCTGGTCCTGGTCGCGCAGCACGTCGTAGGCGTCGCGCAACTCGACCCACGATCCGTCCTGGTAGCGCCGCTCGAGCGCAGCGCGGCGATACGCCGCCTCGATCTCCTGCGGCGACGCCGACTCCGAGACGCCGAGAACTTCGTACAGGTTGCTCACGTGACCGTCCGGCGGCGGCTCTGTTCGCGCCGCCATTCGTCGATCTTCCCATGGTCGCCCGACAGGAGCACATCGGGGACGCGCCAGCCGCGGAACTCTGGCGGCCGCGTGTAGTGCGGATACTCGAGCCCGCCGTCGAGCTCGGCCGAGAAGCTCTCGAACGCGCCCGACTCCTCCCTGATCGCGCCCGGCAGGCGGCGGGCGATCGCGTCGACCAGCACCATCGCCGGCAGGTCACCGTTCGAAAGCACGTACGGCCCGATCGAGATCGCGTCCGACGCGAGGTGCCGCACGACGCGCTCGTCGAAGCCCTCGAAGCGCGCGGACAGGAGCGTCAACCGCGGCTCGGAGGCGAGCTCCTCGACGACGTCCTGCGTCAGCTGACGACCCTGCGGCGAGAGCGCGACGACGCGATGGTCGGGCGTTCCGCCGTAGACCGCGTCGAGCGCGGCCGCGACGACGTCGACGCGCAGCACCATCCCCGCGCCGCCGCCGTACGGCTCGTCGTCGACCTCTCCCGCACGCAGCGGCGTCGTGTCGCGGTAGGACAAGAGCCGCAGATCGAGCTCGGTGCCGAGCACCGTCGCGACCGGGCGCTGCTCGGTGAGCCACGCGAAGGCGTGCGGAACGAGAGTGAAGACGTCGAGCTGCACAGGGACGAGAGGCTCAGGTTAGCCAGCGTCCGCGAAACCGGCCGCGACCACGATCTTGCCGGCGTCCAGATCGACCGAGAGAACACACTCCTCCACCATCGGCAACAGGAGGCCGGAGTCGAGCTCCAGCACGTCGTTGGCGACGCCGGGCGAGACGTCCGTCACGGTGCCGAGGACGCCGCGGCCCTCCTCCGACACCTCGAGGCCGACCAGCTGGAAGACGTAGTACTCGTCGTCGCCCGTCGGCGCGAGGGCACTGCGCGGCACCTCGAGCGCGGCCCCGCGCGCGACACGCCGGTCGAGCCGGACCACCGGCCGGCCGCGGGCCTGCTTCGAGCCGACGACCGTTGCCTCCTCGCCCTCGACGATCAGCTTGGCGCCCGTCGCGAACAGCTCACGCGATTCGCTCGCGCCCTCGACGACGAACGAGCCGTCGAGCCCGTGCGACTTCCCGACGCGGCCGATGACGACGGTGTCACTCGCCACGTGAGAGCCGCTCGAAGAACTCGGTCGCCTCGTCCGGCGACGCCTCGGGCCACTCGCCCGGCCAGACGGAGAGATCGCCGGGGACGTACTCCGTCCGCCGCAGCTCGACGTCAGTGCCGTCGACCAGTGCCCAGTACGCACCGGGCTCGCGCTCGTACGGCATCCCGACGCTGCCGGCGTTGACGAGCCGGATGTCCCCGATGCGCCGGTCGAACTGGATGTGCGTGTGTCCGCAGACGACGACCTCCGCGTCGACGCCGGCAAGCGCTTCCTCCCACCGCTCGTCCGGACTGATGCGCGTGAAGATCTCCTCGTCGTTGCGCGGTGTCGCATGGCAGAAGAGGGCTCGCCCGACGGACACGGTCAGCGGCAGCGTGCGCAAGAAGCCGAACGCCTCCTCCGGCAGCCGCTCGCGCACGAACTCCATCAGCTCGGGAGGCGCACGACCGGGCTCCTCGTCGACCACCTCCCGGTCGGCGTTGCCGCGGATGAAGCGCACGTCGCCCTCGAGCGAACGCAGCCGCTCGTACGTCTCGGCCGGCCACGGCCCGGCGACGAAGTCGCCGCCGACGAGGATCACCTCGGCGTCGACGTCGGCGAGGACGGCGTCGAGCGCCGGCACGTTCCCGTGAATGTCGTAGAGCGCGGCGATGCGCAACGAGCTAATCCACGATCTCGAGCTGCACGCGCCGCCGCTCGCGTGCGCTACCCGCGCGCACGATCGTGCGCAGCGCGCGGGCGATGCGTCCCTGCCTGCCGATCACCTTGCCGAGATCGTCCTCTGCGACGTGCAGGCGCAGGACGACGGTGTCGTCCTCGTCGACCCGCTCGACACGCACCTCGTCGGGCGAGTCGACGAGCTTGCGCGCCAGGAACTCGAGCAGCTCGGCCACTAAGAGAGGTTTTTGGCCTTGAGCAGCTTTTGCACCGCCTCGGAGGGCTGCGCGCCCTTGCCCAGCCAGTCCTTGACCCTCTCCTCGTCGAACTCGATCAACGACGGATCGTGCTGCGGGTTGTAGCGCCCCACGATCTCGATGAACTTGCCGTCGCGCGGCGAGCGCGAGTCGGCCACGACGACGCGATACACCGGGTTCTTCTTCGACCCGACGCGCGTCAACCTCATGCGAACAGCCAAACCGTTACCTCCGTGTCTTGGATCGCTTCTTGCGTTTGTTGGATTTCGTCGCCTTGCGTTGCGTCGCCTGCGGCGGCGCCGGGGCACCCGGCAACTGTGGAAGCTTGCCGCGGCTCATGCCCTTCATGAGCTTCTCCATCTCCTTGCGGCCTTCGAGCAGGCGGTTGACCTCTTCGACCGTCGTGCCCGAGCCGCGCGCGAGTCGCTGTCGCCGCGAGCCGTCGATCACCTTCGGCAGCGCACGCTCCTGCGGTGTCATCGACAGGATGATCGCCTCGACGCGCGCGAACTGCTTCTCGTCGATCTGGTCGATGCCCTCCAGCTGCTTGCCGAGCCCCGGGATCAGCTTCACGAGGCCGCCGATCGAGCCCATCCGGCGGATCATCCGGTAGCTCTTCAGGAAGTCGTCGAAGCTGAACTGGCCCTTCATCAGCCGGGCCTCCATCTCCGCCTGCTCGTCCGCCTCGACAGCCTGTTCCGCGCGCTCGACGAGCGTGAGGATGTCGCCCATGCCGAGGATGCGCG
>MNJC01000119.1 GCA_001920085.1 Actinobacteria bacterium 13_1_20CM_4_69_9 | reverse complement strand
CCGGCGAGCTCGACCGGGAGCGCTTCGAGCAAGGCCTCGCCAACGGCCGCGCGGCGCTGGCGGCGGGCGAGAACGAGGAGGCCGCGGAGCAGCTGCGTTCGGCGCTTTCGCTCTGGCGGGGCGGGCCGCTCTCCGACTTCGCGTACGACCGCTTCGCCCAGGACGAGATCGTCCGTCTCGACGAGCTGCACATCGAGGCGCTCGAGGACCGGATCGACGCCGACCTCGCGTGCGGTCGCGCGGATGCGCTCGTCGCGGAGCTCGAGGCGCTCGTCGGCAGGCATCCCCTCCGCGAGCGGCTGCGGCGGCAGCTGATGCTCGCGCTCTACCGCACGGGACGACAGGCCGAAGCCCTCGCTGCGTATCGCGATGCCAGGCGGACGCTGCTCGGGGAGCTCGGGATCGAGCCGACGCGCGCGTTACAGGACCTCGAGAAGGCGATCCTCGCGCAGGATCCTTCACTCGACGTCGAGCGGCACCGGCCCGCGCGCGCTGCGGCGCCGGGGAGACATGCCGCGACGCCGGTGGTCGGCCGGGACGACGAGCTCGCCGTCTTCGACGCGGGGCTGGACGACGCGCTCGCCGGCCGGGGGCGGCTCTTCGTGGTCGTCGGTCCGCCGGGCGCCGGCAAGACGCACCTCGCCGACGAGGTGGCGAGCCGTGCCAAAGGACGCGGCGCCGCTGTGCGCTGGGGCCGCGGCTGGGACGGCGGCGACGCTCCTCCGTACTGGCCGTGGCGCCAGGCGATCCGCGAGCTGCCCGACCACGACGGTGCGGAGCGCTTCCAGTACTTCGCGACCGTCGCCGAGCTGTTGCGTGCGGAGGCGGCAAAGCAGCCGCTGATGCTCGTCCTCGACGACCTGCAGGCGGCCGACGAGGACTCGCTCCTCCTGCTCGAGTTCGTCGCCTCCGAGGTCGCGGAGATGCCGATGCTGATCGTCGCGGTCGCTCGCGACGGCGCGCCGCGGCTCGAGGAGCTCGCGCGCTTCGCGACGCGGACGCTTCAGCTCGGCTCGCGCACGTAGCCGGTCAACAGAAGGTCGTCGCCGACACGCTCCGAGGTCATGCGGGTGAGCCGGACGGGTTCCTCGAGCTCGGGCGCGAACTGCATCCCGGCGCCGGCAACGAATGGCGCGACGAACAGCATCAGCTTGTCGACATAGCCTTCGCGCAGGAAAGACGCGGCCAGCGTGGGCCCCCCTTCGAGCAGCAGCGACTGCACGCCCTCTTTCGCGAGCGCGCCGAGCTCGACGCCGAGCGGGCCGCTGCGGACCTCGAGGTCGGAGGGGCCGCGGCCGAAGACAAGCCGTCGCGGCTGGGGCACGGCGCCGACGTCGCGCGCGGTCAGCTGCGGGTCGTCGGCCCGCACCGTCCCCATCCCGACTGCGACCGCATCGACCCGTGCGCGCAGCTCATGGACGCGTCTGCGCGAGGCAGGGCCCGAAATCCACCGGCTGCTGCCTGGCACGGTCACGCGACCGTCAAGAGTTTGCGCCAACTTCAACACGACGAACGGGCGGCGCAGGGACACCCACGTCCGCCACGCCTCGTTCTGCGCCCGCGCTGCGAACGAGTCCTGCAGCTCGACCTCGATGCCTGCCGCGCGCAGCACGTCGAGACCGCCGCGCGCCTCCGGGTTCGGGTCGAGCGAGCCGGCGACGACCTTGGCAACGCCCGAGCGCAGCACTGCTTCGGTGCACGGCGGCGTCGTGCCGTGGTGCGCGCACGGCTCCATGGTCACGTACAGCGTCGCGCCGCGCGCACGCTCACCCGCCGCGTCGAGTGCGACGACCTCGGCGTGCGGACCGCCCTTCCGCTCGTGCCAGCCTTCCGCTATGACCTCGCCGTCGCGCGCGACGACGGCGCCGACGACGGGATTCGGATGTGTGGTGCCGCGCCCTCGCTCCGCGAGCGCGAGCGCACGTTCGAGGCTCACGCCAGCTCTTGTAGCAACCGGCGGTACGCCCGCGGCAGGTCCTCGCGGCCGAAGATCGACGAGCCGGCGACGAAGAGCGTCGCGCCGGCGTCGCGCACGGCGCGGATGTTCTCGGGGCCGATGCCGCCGTCGACCTGCACCGGGACGTCCGGCGGCAGCAGCGAGCGCGTGGTGCGGATGCGCTCGTACGCCTCCGGCATGAACTCCTGTCCCGAGTAGCCGGGCTCGATGCTCATGCAGAGCACCAGGTCGACGCGCGACGCGAGCGCGGCGTGCGCCGCGTACGCGGCGCTCGTCTCCGGCTTGAACGCGAGGCCGACCTGCAGCTCGTGCACGCGCGCCGCACGGACGACCGCCGGCAGGTCGTCGCACGCTTCGTAGTGGACCGTGACGCTGTCGCCGCCGGCCGCCGCGATCGGGGCGAAGTGCTTCTCCGGGTGCTCCGTCATGAGGTGGCAGTCGACATGCGCGTCCGCGTCGTGGATCTGCTTCGAGATCGATTGCAGCACGATCGGGCCGATCGTGATCGGCTCGACGAAGTGCCCGTCGCCGACGTCGAAGTGGAAGATGCGCACTCCCGCGCGCAGGAGCACGTCGATCTGGGCGCCGAGGTGCGCGAAGTCCGCGGCGTAGAGCGACGGCTCGACCTCGACAGTGCGGATCCAGTCCTTCCAGGGCACCGCGCGACTCTACGGCGTCAGCCGGGCGATGAAGAACCCGGAGGTGTGGTGGACGTTCGGCAGCGTCAGCAGGAACTCGGGCCGGCGTGGATGCCGGAACTGCGGCCATTCGTCGCCGAGCGGCTGCGGCGCGAGGCCGGAAGCTTCGACGACCTCCTCGTTCTCGGCAGTGTTGATCGTGCAGACGGCGTAGACGATCGTGCCGCCCGGCTTCACTCGCTCGGCCGCGACGCGCAGCAGCTCGAGCTGGAGCTCCGGCAGTGGCTCGGCCCGCCAGCGCAGGTCGGGCCGGCCGGCGAGCACGCCCAGCCCTGAGCACGGCGCGTCCACGAGCACGCGGTCGAAGCCCGTCAGCTCCGGCGGTAGGTGCGTCGCGTCGGCGTTCACGACGGTCACGTTGTCGGCGCCGAGGCGGCGGCAGTTCTCCTCGAGCTCCCGCGCCCGGCCGGCGTGGAGCTCGACTGCGACGACTTCGCCCTCGAGCTGCGTCGCCTTCCCGCCCGGCGCTGCGCACAGGTCGAGGGTGCGCTCGCCCGGGCGTGCGCCGACGACGAGGCCGGCGAGCTGCGAGCCGCGGCTCTGCGGCCAGATCAGGCCCGCTTCGAACGCGTCCTCGTCGACCCGGTCGACGTGCCAGGCAGAAGGCAGGTCCCGATCCGGCGTGCCCGCAATCGACCCGGCCTTTCGGTGGTTGAGGCGGACGACGCGCTCCGGCGGCTCGTTCTGGGCGCGCATGAGCTCGAGCGCGTCGTCGCGTCCGAGCTCGTCCCACCAGAGCTCGGCGACCCAATCGGGATACGAGTGCTTCAACGCGGCCATTTTGGGCGTGTCCTCTGTCAGGCACCGCAGCAGCTCCTCGATCCCTTCCGAGAGCCGTCGCATGACGGCGTTCGTGAACGCGACGGCGCGCTCGAGGCGCGCGCGGCGCACGAGCTCGACCGTCTCGTTCACCGCGGCGTGCGTCGCGACCTCCGTGAAGCCGAGCTGGTACGCACCGAGTCGCAGCGCCGCGCGCACGGGTGGGTCGAGCTTGCGGACGGGACGCTTGCCGAGCGTCTCGATCGCGTGGTCGAGCGTTCGCACGCGCTGGACGGTCCCGAACGCGAGGCGCTGCGCGAGCGCGCGATCGCGCGCATCGAGCTTCGCGGCGGCCGAGCGGAGAACGCGGTCGGCGTACGCATCGTCTTCGAACACGCGCAGCACGACCTGATACGCCGCTTCGCGCGCCGTCAACGCACGCCGCGCAGGAACTCGTCGTACGTCATGCGTCGCTTGCCGTCGGGCTGCACCTCGAGCGGCTCGAGGCGTCCGCCCGCAACGCGTGCCTTCCAGACGGTGACGTCGCGCCCGTGGAGCGGGGCGCGCGCGCCGATGTGCGGCGACAGCGCGCGGATCTTGTGCAGCAGCTCGTCGGGCGGATCCTCCCAGTCCAGCTCGCGGTCGGCCGGGCCGATCTTCTCCGCGTACGTCACGCCGTCATCGGGCTGCGGCGTGAACTCCGGATCCGGCAGGACGGCATCGAGCAGGTCGTCCGCGATCCCCGCCGCTTTGGCGAAGACGGCACCGGCGTCGTCCTGCTCGCCGATCGGGAATGCGCGCTGCGCGGCGATCGGGCCGGCATCGAGCTCCTTGACGGTCCGGTGGATGGTCACGCCCGTCTCGGTGTCGCCGGCCATGATCGCGCGCTCGACGGGTGCGGCGCCGCGCCAGCGCGGGAGCAACGACGGGTGCACGTTCAGCCAGAGCCGTCCCTCGAGGACGGGCTCGGGGATCAGCAGGCCGTAGGCGGCGACGACGACGGCGTCGGCGCCGAGCTCCATGCCCGGCTCTGGCCGCGCCGGCTGCAGCACGGGAATCCCGAGCCGCTCCGCCGTCTCTTTCGCGGGCGGAGGCGCGAGCCTGCGGCCACGCCCGCGCGGCGCGTCTGGACGGGTCAGGAGGGCGGTGACGTCGTGCCGCTGCGCGAGACGCTCGAGGACGTCCGCTCCGAACGGCGCCGTCGCCGCCACGGCCAGTTTCAACGCAAGACGAGCCGGGGCCGCAGCGCCGCCATCGCCGCGCGCCGCGCTTCGGGCGAGGTGCGGTCGAGCATGAGCTTGCCGTCGAGGTGGTCGTACTCGTGCTGCGCGATCCGCGCGGCCATTCCCTCGAGGTCGTACGCGACCTCCGCACCGTTCTCGTCACGTCCTTCGAGCCGCACCGCCGTCACGCGCTCGACCGGGACGGTGACGCCCTGGATCGAGAGGCACCCCTCGTCGTCGGTCTCGTTCTCGGAGCTGCGCGGCTCGAGCGACGGGTTGACGAGCGCATACACTCGATCCTCTTCGGGGGAGAACACGAACACGCGCCGCAAGACGCCGACCTGCGTCGCGGCGAGGCCGACGCGCTTCGCGCTCCGGATCGAGCTCCTCGGTTCGGACCTGTCCTTCGACTTCGTCTGACATGCAGCGGGCAGACTAGCGCCGTGGAACGGCGTGAGCGCGAGGCGATCCTGCGGCAGGGTGTGTCGCGCCCGGAGACGCCGCGTGACCGGCGCGAGCGCGAGGCGCTCGCGGAGGACGTCCAGGGCAATCCGCTCGCGGGCGAGCCGCTTCGCCGGCGTTGGCGCAACTTCCGTCCCGACGCGGACGCGCAGCTGGCCGCGCTCGGCGGGCCGCTCGCGTGGATGCGGCGGCTGCGCGCGATCGAGCTCGAGATCGAGCTCCACGAGACGCGGCTGGCCGAGGCGCTCGAGGAGCTGCAGCTCGAGTGGAGCGGTGCCGAGCTCGCGCGCCGCTGGCATCTGGTCGCCGAGAGCTGGGACTTCAGCGAGGTGAACGACCTGATCGAGCGCCACAACCGGCACTACCCGACGGAGTCGCGTCTGCCGATGAACCCGCGCACGGGCGACTTCGTCCTCGTCAACGGCCGTCCCTACACGCGCGAGCCGCTCGACGCGAGCTGGATCCTGTCTCGATTTCCCGTGGACGGGCAAACTTAGGACATGGATTCTCTGGCCGGGCACTTCCTGATCGCGTCGCCGTCGATCCTCGATCCGAACTTCCACCGCGCAGTCGTGTTCGTCACCGCGCACAGCGATGAAGGCGCGGTCGGGGTCATCCTCAACCGCCGTTCCGACGCGACGGTCGGCGACGCAGTGCCGCAGCTCGGCTCGGTCACCGACCTGACCGACCCGGTGTTCGTCGGCGGGCCCGTCAATCCCGAGGGCGTCGCGGTCCTGGCCGAGTTCCACGATCCCGACCAGGCAGGCGTCGTCGTGATCGAGGACATCGGCTTCGTCGCGCTCGACGACGCGCTGGAGGACGGCGCGCCCGACCTGGAGCGCACACGCGTCTTCGCGGGTGTCGCGGGTTGGGGCCCGGATCAGCTGGAGGACGAGCTCGAGCGCGACGACTGGATCATTGAACGCGCCGATCTCGACGACATCTTCACCGAGGACCCCGACGGTCTCTGGAGCTCGGTACTGCGCCGCAAGGGCGGGGAGTACGAGCTCGTCGCCCGCATGCCGGTCGACCCGTCACTGAACTAACCGCGAGGGGCGGGCGCCGGACGTGCGCACCTCTACGGACATGTCTTAGGGACAGTCCCTAAGACATGTCTCAAAAGCCCTGCGGGTCGACGTCGACGACCACGCTGAGACCGGCGCGGCGCATTGCTGGGGCGGCGGCGCTGAGTAGGCGCCCGGCCTGCGCCGCGATGCGCCGCGGGTGGTCCGTCTTCGCCACGAGCTGCGCGCGGAACTTCCCGCGCAAGCGCAAGAGCGGCGCCGGGCCGAGCAGCTCGGCGGGCAGGCCCGCCTTCAGCTCCGTCAGCGCCCGCAGCGGCGCGTCCGGCTCGGGCCCCGCGACGACGATGCGGACAAGGTGCCTGAAGGGCGGGTAGCCGAGCGCGCGCCGCCGCTCCAGCTCGCCTGCGAGAAAGCGCGGCACGTCATGCCGCGCCGCGAGCTCGATCGCGCGGGAGTCCGGCTGGAACGTCTGGACGAGCACGCGCCCCGGGGCGTCGCGGCCGCTGCGGCCGGCGAGCTGTGTCAGGAGCTGGAACGTCCGCTCCTCCGCGCGGAAGTCCGGTAGGCCGAGCCCCGTGTCTGCGTCGACGACGGCGGCGAGCGCGACGCCCGAAAAATGGTGCCCTTTCGACACCATCTGGGTTCCCACGAGCACGACGCGATCGCCCTCGGCAAAGCGCCGCAACGCGTCGGCGAGCGCGCCCGGCTTCTCGACCGTGTCGGCGTCCAGACGAATGCGCTCCAGCTCGGGCAGCTTTTCCGCCAGCTCGCGCTCGAGCCGCTGCGTGCCGGCCCCGAGGCGCACGATCTCCGCGGAGCCGCACGCGGGACACGTCTCGGGCTCCCGCTCCGTGTAGCCGCAGTGGTGACAGCGCAGGACGCGGTCGGCGTGCAGCACGAGCGCGACGTCGCAGCTCTCGCAGCGCAGGGTCGTGCCGCAGGCGCGACAGTGCAACGCCGGCGCGACGCCGCGCCGGTTCAGCAGCAGGATCGCCTTCCCGCCGCGCTCCGCGACGGCGCCCAGCTCCGCGAGCAGCGGCGCCGACAGCGGATAGCCCGACTCGCGCCGCAGGTCGACCACGCGCACCGGCGGCAGCGGCCCCGCGATGCGGCCGCCGAGCTCGAGCCGCTCGAGGCTCCCCCACGTCTCCGGCCGCGGCGTCGCAGTGCCGAACACCGCCACCGCACCCTCCAGAGCCGCACGCTTCGCAGCGACGGTGCGTGCGTCGTAGCGCGGATCCGACTCCTGCTTGTACGACGCGTCGTGCTCCTCGTCGACGCAGAGCACGCCGAGCCGCGCGACCGGTGCGAAGACCGCAGACCGCGCGCCGAGGACGATCGGCGCCTCGCCGCGCACGATGCGCGCGCGCTCGTCGCGCCGCTCCGCCTCGGTCAGCGCGGAGTGCAACACGGCGATGCGCTCGCCGAAGCGCGCGCGAAAGCGCCCCAGAGCCTGCGGCGTCAACGCGATCTCGGGGACCAAGACGATCGCGCCGCGACCGCGCTCGAGCGCCGCCGCGCACGCCTGGAGGTACACCTCCGTCTTGCCGCTGCCGGTCGCGCCGTAGAGCAGATAGTTCGCGCTCTCCCCCGCGTCCAGCTTCTCGACAACGCGCTCGAGGGCCGCCGCCTGCGTGTCGCTGAGCGATGCCGGCGCGGGCTCGCCGGGCAGCGCGTCGCGCTCCGCCGGCTGCGCACGCTCGCCGCGCGGCTTCCGCTGCACCGGCGCGACGAGCTGGAACGCCCGACCCGGCGTCGAGCCGTAGTAGTCCGCCACCCACAAAGCCAGCTCGACGAGCGGGCGAGGCAGCTCCTCGACCACGCGCTCCACGGGCGCAGCCGTCACGCCGTCGGGCGGCGTCACTCCCACCTCGGTCACCACACCGCGTCGCTTCGCGTTCCCGAAGCGGACCTCCACCACCGCGCCCGGCTCGACCTCGTCCGGAACCTCGTACGTGAACTCGCGCGCGAGCGCGCGGGCGGTGACGAGCGGGAAGACGGACGCGTAGCGGCTCAAGACGACCAGCGTAGAGTGGCGCCGTGACGCAGTGGCACTGGGATCCCGAGACGTACCTGAAGAACATGCTCGAGGAGGTGCCGTCCTATCCGGACCTGCAAGGGCAGACGGCGGCGGCCGCAAAGGACGTGTCTGCAAGGACGATCCTCGAGCTCGGGATCGGCACCGGCGAAACGGCGAAGCGCGTGCTCGCGGCTCATCCGGACGCTCGGCTCACCGCGATCGACTCGAGCGAGCAGA
>MNJC01000127.1 GCA_001920085.1 Actinobacteria bacterium 13_1_20CM_4_69_9 | reverse complement strand
GTCCGACAACCGCCTGATCGGCACCGCGACGGCGAGCATCACCGACATCGCCGCGGACAGCAAGCATCCGGTCGGCGGCGAGCTGACGTTCCCCGCAGGCGCGCCGGTCGCCCGGCTCGAGATCACGATCAGGATCGGCAAGGCGGGCCCGGTGACCCACTGGAAGCCTGGCGTCTCCTTCCTGCGCGTCGAGCCCGGCGTCTACGAGCCCCAGTGGACCGGCGAGATCGACGGCGAGATCCAGAACGACAACCCGACGAAGACGATCCAGTTCGTCGAGCTCTACGGCGTCGTCTTCGACGCCGAGGGCAACATCCTCGGCGGCGGGAAGGGCTTCGGCTTCGCCACGCTGCCGCCGGCCGCGCGGATGGTGCTGAGGATCACGGACGGCATGCGGCCGATCCCGTACGCGAAGGCCGCGTCGGCGCTGGTCGTCGCCGTGCCGACGTACAAGACCTTCTAGCGTCCGGGAAGATGCGGCCGTGCGACGGCCGCTCGCCAAGCGCGTGCTCGACGTCGTCGTCTCGGCGACGCTGCTGCTCCTGCTCTCGCCCGTCGTGCTGGCGGTGCTCGTCGCCTTCGCGCTCGACGTGGTGCTCGACCGGGAGGACCGCGGCAGCCTCTTCTACCGGGAGCCGCGCATCTCGCGCGGCCGGACGTTCGGGCTGCTGAAGTTCCGGACGCTGCGCGCGGATGCCGTCTTGCGCGCCGGCGGGCACGCACGGCTGCTCGAGGCGGATCCTGCGAACCTGACATGGCTAGGCCGCCGCGTGCTGAAGCCGTGGTACCTGGACGAGATCCCGCAGCTCTGGAACATCCTCCGCGGCGACCTCAGCCTCGTCGGGCCGCGTCCGTGGCCGCCCGAGCTCGTCGAGCAGCAGCGCGCGGAAGGCGTCACCTACCGCGACGAGGTCTCCGCCGGCCTGACCGGCCTCGCCCAGCTGACGAAAGGCTCGGACCAGCGCTATGCCGACCTCGACATCGCCTACGTCGAGCGCTGCCGCACGCTCGCAGGCTGGGCGCTCGTGCGGTACGACCTCGGGATCGTCCTCCGGACCGTTCGCGTAGTCGCGCGCGGCGAGGGCTTGAGCTACTAGCCCCTTCTTGCCGATAAGAGTCACCATGGAGAGCTCCGCAGCTGCATCCCTCTTTCCGTGGCGACAGCTCGGCACGTTGCTGGCCGACGAAGGCCTGCTGACCGGCACCGAGCTCGAGCTCGCGCTCGACGAGCAACGGCGCACCGGCCGGCTGCTCGGCCAGATCGTCGTCGACCGCGGCTACGTGTCGGCGTTCTCCCTCGCGCGCGTGCTCTCCGCGCAGCACGGCGTCGAGCTGCGGCGCCCCGATCCGGAGCCGGAGCCCGCCCCGCACCTCGCGGTCGTGCCCACGACGTGGCGCCCACTCGGCCGCGTGCTCGTGGAGAACGACCTGATCACGCAGACGGAGCTCGCCGAAGCGCTGCTCCAGCAAAACGACACGAACGGTCGTCTCGGAGAGATCCTGATCGAGCGCGGAGCCATCACCGGCTCCGACCTCGCCCATGCGCTTAGTGAGCAACACGGCGTCGAGCTGACGGGCGAGCTCGAGGCGACGCTCAAGCCGGCGGCGCCGACGGAGCCCGTCTACCGGGTGTACGGCGTCGCATTCCGCCAGGGCTTCCAGCAGCGCAGCATCCTCTGCGAAAGCGCAAACTTCCTCGACGCGGCCGACTTCGCCATGGAGTACGTGCAAACCCACGCCCCCGAGGCGCTCGAGATCGAGCGGATCGCCGCGGAGGAGCAGGAGACGGTCTGGACGTACAGCGAGACGCGCGCGGCCGCAGCCGAGCTCGCGCGCAAGGATCTCGTCGACACGTTCGGGTTCGACCCGACCCGCTGGAACCCGAACCGCTAGCGCGCCGCGCGGTACTCGGCCGCGGCGCCGACGAGCTCTTCGAAGAGCTTCCGGTCCTCTCCGGCCTCCGGATGCCAGAGCACGCCCAGCGCGAAGCGATGCGACGGATCCTCGACCGCTTCGACCGTGCCGTCTTCCGCATGGGCCGCGACGCGCAACCCCTGGCCGACGCGACCGAAGCCCTGATGGTGATGTGACTTCACCGCGGCGCGATCGCCGAGCAGCTCCGCGAGACGGGTCCCGGGCTCGAGCGTCACGTCGTGGTCAGCGAACGTGCCCGGCGTGTGTTTGTGCTTGTCGTCGCCGACGACGTCGGGCAGATGCTGGACGAGGTCGCCTCCGCGTGCGACGTTGAGCACCTGGCTGCCACGGCAGACGGCGAGCACGGGCATGTCCCGGGCGAGCGCCGCCTCGAGGAGCGCCAGCTCGGCGCGGTCCCGCTCGGGCACGACGCCGGCCGTCGCCTCGTGCGGTTCGTCGTCGTACAGGTCCGGATCCAGGTCGGAGCCGCCCGAGAACACCAGTCCGTCGACGGCCGCCAGCGTCTCCGCCACGCCGTCCTCGCTCGGCGGGATCAGCACGGGCCGGCCGCCGGCCTGCTCGACTGCCTGCACGTATGCGGCCGGGACGAGCGCGGCGTCCTCGTCCCAGTCGCTCCACCGGGCGGGAGTCAGGTACGTCGTGATGCCGATGAGCGGTCTACTGATTCCGAAAATCTACGATCAAACGCGACGGTGACGCGGCGGTCGTGACACGGAAGTCCGCTTTGCCGTCGAGGCCGACCGCCCAGCTGAGCACGGCCTCGAAGTCGCCGGTGCGCACGACCTCCTTGACGACGGTCGCGCCGGCGCTCGAGCCCGGGATGCGCTTCGGCCCCTTGTAGACGAGGTCGCCCTCGCCGCTGTTCAGGTCGAAGCCGGACGCGGGCTCCATGCGGACGACGACGAACGCGTTCCCGGCGACGTCGACGGGGTCTCCGGAGCCGTCCTCCGTCAGCGGCGGCTGCACGTATTCGACGCGATAGCCCGGCAGGCCCGCGTCGCGGAACTGGAACACGACGCGGTCGTAACCCTCGTGGTGGCCGATAGCGACGCGCTCGAGCAGGGCGGTCGCCTTGGCCGTGCTCGGCGCGACGACGACGTTCGTGCCGGCGCCGGCGAGCGGATCGGTCTCGGCCTGCCCGGCCGTCGTCGTGGGCGCAGCCGCCGTCGTCGTGCCTGCCGCCGGCGGCTCGCTCTCGCGCGAGGACGAGCCGCCGCAGCCCGCGAGCGCGAGCAGGGCACACGCGACGAGGAGCCTCGGTCCGATGTGCCGAGGGTACTCCGCCGTTGTTAAGAAACCTCGGTGCTCCAGCACTGGCTCCTGGTTCGCGGGACGGCGGGACGGCTCCTCCCCGACGAGGTCGACGCCTCGGCGCTGCGCGCACACTCCTCCACCCGTCGACCAGCCGTCCAGAAGGGCGATCTGGCCGTCTGCTACGCCTCGGGCTGGCAGAACGTCTTCGCCGTCGTCGAGGTCGTCGGCGACCCCGAGAACGACCCTGGGCGCGAACGCTGGGGGTGGCGGTTTCCCCTGCGCGTCCTGGCCTCCGTGCCGCGGATGACCGAAGCGCCGCCTGTCGAGGTCGCCGGAGTCTTCCCGCGCAGCCTCGGGCGGCATTCCTACATCAGGTTGACGCCCGAGCAGTTCGCCGCCGCCCGCGACGCGATCACAAACCCCGAACAGTCCGCTTCGAATTCTCCAACGATTCCCTCGTAGGGTCTTCCACGTGCGCGTGTGCCTCGCAGTCGGAGCTCTGCGGGTCGCGGTCTGGATGGGAATCCTCGCGCACACGAGCGAAGCCGCCGCTCCCGCCGCGCACAGCCTGCGCCAGCTGCAGGGGGTGAACTTCGTCGGCGGGTGCGCGTTCAGCCACATGGCGATGGACGATCCGATCGTCTATCCGCGCCAGCCTGGCGCGTCGCACGACCACAGCTTCGTGGGCAACGCCACGACGAATGCGTTCTCGACGCTGCGTTCGCTGCGCGCCGGCTCGTCGACGTGCAAGCGCGACGGGGAGACGGCCGCATACTGGGTGCCGACGCTGCTGCTGAACGGTCAGATGGTCGCCCCAGCCGGCGCAACGATCTACTACCGCCGCAAGACGCTCGCCCCGCTGCGCGCGTTTCCGGCGGGCTTCAAGATGATCGCGGGCGACCGGCACGCGACGTCGCCGCAAGGCATGCAGATCACCTACTGGAACTGCGGCGCCGCGAGCAGCGTGCCCGCGTCGACCGAAGTGCCGACGTGCCCCGACACGCGCGGCCAGAGCCTGCGCCTGCACGTCAACTTTCCGAGCTGCTGGGACGGCAAGCACCTCGACAGCGCCGACCATCGGAGCCACATGGCGTACGCCGTGCGGGGATCGTGCGACGCGACGCACCCCGTCGCCGTCCCCGCTATCTCGCTCATCTACCGGTATCCGATCACCGGCGGTTCCGCCGTGACGCTCTCGTCCGGCGGCCGATACTCGGCGCACGCGGACTTCTTCAACGCCTGGCGGCAGGGCACGCTCGTCTCGCTCGTCAACGGCTGCCTCAACGCCCTCCGCCACTGCGGGCGCGAGAGCTAGTAGCGTCCCCCACATCGACGAGCTCGCGCCAGGACTGCGCCGCTGGACGGCGTGGCACGACGAGTGGAAGCAGACCGTCGCCTCGCTGGCTGTCGACACGAGCGACGGGCTCGTTCTCGTCGACCCGCTCGACGCGCCGCGCGACGTGCGCCGCGCCGAGCACGTGCTCGTGACGGTGTACTGGCACGGACGTACGACGAGGGACGTCGACGCGGAGCGCGTGTGGGCGCCGAGCCGGTCGGCGCAGCCTCTGCGCAACCGCGGCATCGGCGTCACGGATGTCTTCCGCGCGGGCGACGAATTGCCCGGCGGGATCCGCGCCTTCCAGACGGCCCGGAAGGCGGAGGTCGTCTATTGGCTGCCGGAGCAGGGCGCCGTCGCGGTCGGCGACGTGCTGCTCGGTTCCCCGTTACGGCTCTGCCCCGCGAGCTGGCTCGGGAAGCAGACGCACGACGACCTGCGGGCATCGCTCCGGCCCGTGCTCGAGCTCCCGGTCGAGCGCGTGCTCGTCTCCCATGGCGAGCCGGTGCTCCGTGACGGACACGCCGCACTCGCGGCGGTGCTTTAGGTGCGCAAGCACCTCAGGCCCGACGAGCTCGGCGACCTGCTCGAGCGTCCGCTCGTCGCCGTGCTCGCCACGTACCGCGTCGACGGCACGGTGCTCCTGTCCCCTGTCTGGCACCGCTGGCGTGACGGGGGCTGTGCGCCGGATCGCGGCCCGGTATCTCGGCGAGGGCGACGGCGCGGCATACGCGGACTCCTCCGGCGACGACACCCTCATCCGCCTCGAGCCGGGACGGCTGCGCGCCTGGGACTTCGCCGATCAGCTTTAGGCTGAAGGGGTGGTGTACCTCCCGTCGACCCGGCACCTGCTGCGGGCCAAGGACCTCGTCGACGCGCGCTACCGGGAGCCGCTCGACGTGCCGACGCTCGCGCGCGTCGCCCATCTCTCCCCGGCGCACTTCAGCCGCGAGTTCCGACGCGTCTTCGGCGAGACGCCGCACCAGTACCTGCTCACGCGGCGGCTCGAGCGCGCGGCAGCGATGCTCCGGAGCACCGACCACTCCGTCGCGGACATCTGCTTCGACGTCGGACTGGCGAGCGTGGGCTCGTTCACGACGAGCTTCAGGCGCGTGTACGGGATGACGCCCACCGAGTACCGCGCCGCGCACCCACCCGCTCGCGCGGCGCGCGTCCCCACCTGCGTGCTGCAGGCGTACGCACGACCGCACTCCAGCAGTTTTCGAGAAGACAGGCGTGTGGCCTCGGGCTAACGTCGCCGCGACGGTTCAACTCACACACGGAGGACGACATGCTCAAGCAACTCAGCTACGTGCAGGTCTGGGTCCACGACCAGGACGAGGCGCTCCGGTTCTACACGGAGAAGCTCGGGATGGAGCTGCGCGAGGACGTGACCGTTCCGGAGATGGGCAACTTCCGCTGGCTCAGCGTGGGCGTGCCCGGACAGGACGACGTCGCGATCACCCTGATGGACATCCCCGGCCCGCCGGTGTTCGAAGAGGAGACGCGCCAGAAGATCCAGGACCTGCTCGCGCGCGGCGCCTCGGGCGGGCTCTTCTTCACCACGGACGACGCGCAGACGGCGTACGAGGAGCTCAAGAGCCGCGGCGTGGAGTTCACGCAGGAGCCGACGGAGCAGCCGTATGGCATCGACGCCGGTTTCCGCGACCCGTCCGGCAACCATTTCCGGATGACACAGTCCCGCTCGTAGACTGGGCGCGTGCTCAACGGGAAGTGTGAATGCGAAGCCGTTCGCTATCGCGTCGCGGACGAGTTCCGGTATGCGGCGAATTGCCACTGCTCGAACTGCCGCGCAGCGACCGGCTCCGCATTCAAGCCCTTCGCCGGAATCGAGCGGGAGAAGCTCGAGGTCACAGACGGAGCCGACCGGCTCCTGATCTGGGGCGACGCGGACAACAACCACACGCGTTGCGGCGTCTGCGGGTCGCTGCTCTACTCCGTCGTCCGCGACGGCTCATACGTGCACGTCGCACTCGGCTCGCTCGCGGACACGCCGGCCGTCAAGCCGACGGAGCACATCTTCGTGGGCTCGAAGGCGCCGTGGTTCGAGATCACGGACGCTCTTCCCCAGCACGAGGAGCACGGCTAGCCGCAAGCCCCGCGGCACGCGCCGTCAGATAGCGCTGCTCGGCGAGATTCGTCGTGCGGCGCGCGGCCGCTCGATAAGACGCCACCGCACCCTCGACGTCGCCGGCCATCTCCAGCAGGTGCGCACGAACGGCATCGACGCGGTGGTTGTCCGGCAGGCGCTCGTCGAGGCCGTCCAGCAAGGCGAGACCCGCCGCGGGCCCGTCCGCCATCCCTGCGGCGACTGCGCGGTTGAGGGTCACGATCGGGTTTCCGCTCAGCTGCTCCAGCAGCCCGTACAGGGCGTTGATCTGCGGCCAGTCGGTGTCCTCCGCGCGCGCCGCGCGGTTGTGGATCGCGGCGATCGCGGCCTGAAGCTGGTACTCGCCGACGGCGCCCGCGCGGATCGCCTCGTCGAGGAGCGCGAGACCCTCGGCGGCCGGTTCGCCGTCCCAGCGCGCACGATCCTGCTCGCTGAGCGGGACGAGGTCGCCCTCGTTGTCGAGCCGCGCGGCGCGTCGCGCGTCGAGCAGGAGCATCAGCGCGAGCAACCCGGTCACCTCCGGATCGTCGGGGAGCAAGCGCCTCGTCATGCGCACGAGCCGGATGCCCTCGTCGGACAGCTCCGCGCGCTGCGCGGTGTAGCCCTCGTTGAAGATCAGGTAGAGCACGTGCAGCACGCTCCGCACGGCAGCCGGCCGCTCGTCGGGCGTCGGCATTCGGAAGGTGGCGCCGGACGCTTTGATCCGCTGCTTCGCCCGGGAGATCCGCTGCGCCATCGTCGCCTCGTCGACGAGGAACGCGCGCGCGATCTCCACGGTCGTCAGCCCCCCGACCGCGCGGAGAGTGAGGGCGATCGCCGACGCCGGCGTCAACGCCGGATGGCAGCACATGAACAGCACGGCGAGCGTGTCGTCCCGGTCGGACACGGCTGGTGACTGGCACTCCTGCGCCGTCGCGACGGCCTCCCGCTCGCGGCGCGAGCGCTCGCTGCGGTACTGGTCGATCAACCGCCGCGTCGCCGCCTGCAGGAGCCACGCGTGCGGATGCTCCGGAACCCCGTCCCGGGGCCAGCGCCGCGCTGCCGCGAGCAACGCCTCCTGCAACGCCTCCTCGGCGCCGGCGAAATCCCCGTACCTCCGCGCCAGCGTGCCGAGGACCTGCGGCGCCGCTTCGCGCAGCAGGTCCTCGACGCCGGAGGGAACGTTCAGCGCTGGCCGCCGGCCGTCTGCAGGTACGCCTCCATCTCTGCCACGTCGGACGGGCTCTGCTCCATCACCTGCCGCACCTGGATCGGCTGCTGCAGCGGTACGCCGTCAGGCCCCGGAACGGCGGAGATCCTCGACGCGATCTCGAGCGCACGCGCCTCGGACTCCACGTCGACGACCTGGAAGCCTGCCAGCCACTCCTTGAACTCCTGGAACGGCCCGTCGGTCACGACGGGCGCCTTCCCGTCGGAGGTGACGATCTTGGCCAGGTCCGGGCCGGCCAGGACCTCCGACTGGACGAGCTCGCCGCTCGCCACGAGCTCGCGATGGAGCGCCTTGTAGTGGTCGAGGTGGGCCTGGATCTCCTCCGGCTTCCACTCTTCCATCGGCGTGTCGACCACGCCGCCTTCGAAGTTGACGACGAGCAGGTATCGAGTCATCTCACTCCTCCTTCGTGGACGCTTGCACCCGTAGGACGGAGCCGAGGCAGCGTTCTCGACATCAGTCGGCGAGGAAGGCCTCGAGCCGGCCGGCCTCCTCTTTGACGTCGCGCTGGACGGGGCGCGACAGCTTCGCGAACGGGACTGTCACGACCCGGCCGTCCTCGACGCTCCAGGTTCCGGCCACGAACCCGTCGACGAGAAACGTCTGCGCGACGTCGCCGTTAATGCCGATCACCTGCTTCCGGTACGACTCCGGCAGCACACGCGTGCGATCCGCCCACGCGAGGAGCACGTTGTCCCACTTCGGCAGGAAGCGCACGGGCGCCGGCGTGTCGGAATCGGGCAGCGGCGCGCGCGGGACGTCGAAGAGCTCGCGGCCGTGCTCGTCACGAAAGCGCCGCAGCGGCTCGAGCAGCGCGAGTGAGGCCTTCAGCTCGGGCACGTGCATCATGCTCCACTGCACGACGTCCCGGAGGGACGAGGGCCCGAACGCGGCGAGGTAGCGGCGGATCATCTCGGCCCGTGCCTCGAGCGGAGCCTGCACCTCCGGTTCCTCGAGGAGCACGAACCGGCCCTCCGGCCGGGCGCGCCAGATCGCCGTCTCGTGGTGATGAACCAGGTGCGCACGCATCCGCGCGGCGCGCCAGGCGCGCCGCGCGCTGATGCCCGTGATGCGGTGCTTCCCCTCGAGGTACGCAATCGCGTCGGCGGAGACGACAGGCCCGTTGGCGGCAAGCTTGCTTGAAACCGGTCATGCGCGCCCAGATCCCGACGTACGGCGCCGGCGGCCACTGTGCCTGCATCCCCGCGAGCCGCTCGATCACCGCCACCGGGGAGAGTCGCTTGCGCTCGAGCAGCAGCTGGCGCGCGAGCGCCGCGCGATTCAGCTCGCGCACCGTGAGCACGCGGTCCGTCACGCGTCGACGTGATGACGCCACGACCACTGCGGCTCGTAGCCGAGCAACCTGCGCGCCTTCTCGATCGAGAGCAGCGTGTCGAACTCGCCTGCCGTCGGCCTGTGCTCGACCGACGGGTACACCTCTGCCATCAGCTCGGCGCTCGGACGGTTCATAACCGTGTCCGCCGCCGCGATGACGAGATGCTCGGCGCCGAGATCCGCTTCCAGCGCGAGCCTGCAGCTCAACGCGACGTCTCGCACGTCGACGTAGCCCCAGAAGTTCCACCGGCGCAGCTGCGGATCGTCCCAGAACGACGGAAAGCGCTCGTAGTCGTGAGGCTCCATGATGTTGGAGAAGCGCAGCGCGACGTGCGGCGTTCCCGTGCGGCGATGCAGTTGCCGCGCCGCCTCCTCCGACAGCAGCTTCGAGAGCGCATACGCGGACTGTGGCAGCGGCGGCTGGTCCTCGTCCAGGGGAGCGTACGGCGGCAGCTCGTTGTCGAACGGCAGCCCGAGGATCGTCTCGCTCGACGCCCACACGACGCGTCGCAGGCCCCCGACGCGCGCCGCCTCGAAGACGTTGAACGTGCTCAGCATGTTGGTGCGGAACGTCGTCTCCTCCGTGTAGATGCCGGAGGCGGGAATGGCGGCAAGGTGGACGACCGCGTCCGCGACGGCGAGGCATTCGACGGTCTGGCCGAAGTCGGTCACGTCGGCGCGCAGCGACGGAGCCGGTGACTCCGGCGGCGCCGTCACGTCGATCGCGAGGACGTCGTGGCCGTGCTCCACCAGGTCGCGCACGACCGCCCGGCCCGCCTTTCCACTGGCGCCGGTGACGACGACCTTCACCGAGAGCCGTCCCAGTCCGGCTGCCAGAGTCGGAAGCCGCCGACGAAGGCGCGTGTGTTGTCGCCGCGGCGGCTGTTCGGCGGCAGCTCGTCGAGCTCCTTCGCTCCGCCGCCGCCGATGACGACGTAGTCGGGCTCGAGGGCTGCGGCGAGGCGGGCCACGACGTCGAACGCGGTCTTGCGCCACTTCTTCTTGCCCTCCCGCGCGAGCACGCCTTCGGAGACGTAGTCCTCGAACGTCTTCTTCCGATACGGGAGATGTCCGAGCTCGAGCGGCTCGACGACGCCGTCCGCGATCAGCGCCGACCCGAGGCCCGTGCCGAGCTCGAGGAAGAGCATCCGGCCGCCGTCATAGCTCCCGATCGCCTGCATCACCGCGTCGTTGACGACCTTCGTGGGAACGCCGAACGCGGCCTCGTAGTCGAAGCCGACCCAGCCGTCGCCGAGTTGACGGGCTCGGCGATCGGCTTGCCGCCTCGCACCGGCGTGGGTATGCCGACGCTCACCCGGTCGAAGCTCCACCCGTCCACGGCCGCGAGGACGCCCTCGACCATGGCCTGCGCCGTGAAGTCCGGGCCCGACGCGAACCGGCGCCGCTCGGCCTGCCCCTCGAGGAGGACCTTCACGTGCGAGCCTCCGACGTCCACTGCCAAGACCGGCATGTGCGGATTTCACCAGATCCTCACCACATCGACGCGGGTGCGGAACCC
>MNJC01000042.1 GCA_001920085.1 Actinobacteria bacterium 13_1_20CM_4_69_9 | reverse complement strand
TCCGAGTCGAACAGGACGACCGGAAAGTGGAGGACCTTCCCCGTCTGGATGAGCGTCAGGGACTCGAAGAGCTCGTCCGCGGTGCCGAAGCCGCCGGGGAAGACCACGAACCCCTCCGCCGCTTTCACGAACATCGTCTTGCGCGCGTAGAAGTGGCGGAACGTCATCGACAGGTCGACGTACCGGTTTCCGCGCTGCTCGTGCGGCAGCTCGATGTTGAAGCCGACCGAAAGGCCGCCGGCTTCCTGCGCACCGCGATTCGCCGCCTCCATGACGCCGGGGCCGCCGCCGGTGACCACCGCCCAGCCTGCCTCCGCGAACCGGGCCGCGACCTTCCGCGCGTTGACGTAAGCAGGGTCGTCCTCGAGCACGCGCGCGGAGCCGAAGATCGTGACGGCGGGCCGGTCGATCTTGTCGACCGCCTCGAATCCCTCGCGAAACTCCTGCGCGATCGTCGCGACGTGCCGCTCGAGGTCCGCCGCACGCTCGTCGGACGAGAGGATCCGCCGGTCTTCCATCACAGCCGGTGCTGCGTGACGTGCGTGGCGAACATCCCGAGGACGAGCAGGGTTGCAAGCAGCCCGTACAGCACGCCGATCTGCACGGCGCGCGACGGCCCGCCGCCCGGAAGCGCGATCGGGTACGTGCTCCCCATGGCGAACTGCTGGCCGGGCGGCGCCTCGACCGACCGCCGCGCGAGCTGGATCGACCGCCAGATCGACCCGCCGTCGAGGATCCCGATCGGGGCCAGGTTGATCAGGTTGATCAGGAAGCCGGCGTAGGCGAGCGCGCGGAACAGGTCCGAGTTCGTCGCCTCGCCGATCGCCCAGCAGGCCGCTGCGCCGACGCTGCCGTAGGCCGGACCGGCGAGCGACACGAGGGCGTTGCGCCACGGGTTGAGCGGCGCGTCCTTGATCATCACGTACGCGCCGAGGAACGGGATGAACGTAGGCCAGCTCGCGTGCAGGCCTTGCCGCCGTGCCTCGAAGAAGTGCCCGAGCTCGTGCACGAGGATCAGCAGCACGAAGCCGATCGCAAACCGCCAGCCCCAGATGAGCGCGTAGCCCGCGACGGCGATGAAGATGCTGAAGAACTTGAGGGCGGCGAAGCTGAACTTCGCGATCAGGAGGATCGCGGCTCCGATCGGCGCCCAGATCTTGCGGAGGAGGGCGCGCCAGTCCGTCCCGCCTCGGGGATGAATCGGGTCGTACTCGCGCTCCATCTCGGCCATTGTGCCTAGCTGCCCCTTCCGATCCATTCCTCGCCGCCTTCGTAGACCTCCTTCTTCCAGAGCGGCACCTGCTCCTTCAGCGTGTCGATCGCGTCCCTGCAGGCCGCGAGCGCATCCTGGCGGTGCGGGGCCGACACCGCGATCACGACGGACGCGTCGCCGATCTCGACGCGGCCGGTCCGATGGTGGATTGCGATCTCGCAGATGTCGTAGCGCTGTTTGAGCGCGGCCGCGATCTCGGCCATGACGTTCTCAGCCATCCCCTCGTACGCCTCGTAGTCGAGGTGCTCGACCACCCGGCCCCGTGAGTCGACGCGCGTCGTCCCGACGAACGTCGCAATCGCGCCCGCGCGCTCGGAGCGCACCTCGTCGACGACCGCGTCGAGCGAGAGCTGCTCCGCGCTGAGGCGGAAGGAGCCGCCCGAAACGGGCGGGATGACCGCCACCTCGTCGCCTTCGGCCAGCTCTCGCTCGGGCTGGGCGTACTCCTTGTTCACCGCGTAGAGCAGCCCGCCCGGTTCGGGGCCGAGCCCGAGCGCAGGCCACACGTCGCCCACGCGGCTGATGCCGTCGAGCTCGCGCTCGCTCCAGCCGGCACGCTCGCGCAGGCCGGCGAAGAGCCGCACGGTCACCTTCACGGGGCGAACGCCAGTCGCGAGGGCCAGTCGTAGTGGCCGTAGTAGTTGACGAAGTCGCTGCCGATGTCCGGTCCGGTGATCGTCAGCTCATGCAGCCGGCGGAGTGACGCTCCGCGCAGCAGCTCGAGCCGCCCGCGCGTCGTCGTCCACCATTGGCCGTTCCGGCGGAACGGGATCTGCTGCGTGCGCACGAACAGGACGTCGCCGTTCGGCAGCACGTGCGGGTACTCGTCCGTCCACCCGGCGGGAGGATGTGTCAGCCGGCGCCGTGCCGGCAGCAGCTGCCAGAGCGCGCGGTGCTCGCTGCCGAAGCGCGGCTCCTCCCAGTTGCGGCCGGCCGCGGCGACGAGCCTCCCTCCGGCGGTGCACGTCGGTGCGACCCACGAGCGCGCGCGATCGCGCGAGACGTCTCGGCCGTCGAAGAGGATGCGCTTGCCGGAGGTCGTGAAGCGGTCGCCTCCGGCCGTGACGGCGAGATGGCGTCCGCAGACCGCGACGTAGTCGGGGAACATGAGGCCTGCGGCGATCCGCTTCTCGTCCTCGTAGAGCGCGACGCCGTCAGCGGCGATCGAGGCGGAGTTGGGCCAGTCCCACCACAGCACGTGGCCGTTGTGCCATGCGAACGGGACCGGTCGACCGCCGTCCGTCCGAGCGATGAGCCGCAAGGACCCGTTGCGCCAGACCCACACCTCCGTGTGCGCCGGGAGCCCGCACGCCCCCTTGCAGACCGCCCGCCCGATCGCGAGCGCGCCGTCGGCGCTCGACGCGACCGCGGACGCACCCCAGCCGCCGGGCAGGACGGCACGCCGCCCACGCGGCGTCCAGATGCCCACGCCGCCGTCCTTCGTGACGTACGCCGCGCGCTCCCCCGTGGGCGCCCAGCTCAGGTCGGCTGTCGGCAGGTCGACGCGGCCGGCGACGATGTAGCCGCCGAAGGAGACGAGGCGGCCGTCGCCGCTCCAGTGCGGGACGCCGGTGTGCGGCAGGACGATCGGCTGGCGCAGCGCGCTGTCGACGTAGATCACCTGTGCGGCGCGGCCGTGGACGTAGGCGATCTTGGAAGCAGGCCCACGGGCGGCGGCCGCCGGAACGGCCAGGACTGCGACCGTCAGCGCGAGCGCGAGCGCACGCATGCGGCGAGCATACTTGGCGTATGGCGACGACCGACCGGCGCGAGACGGACTCGGACATCGAGATCAAGCCGGTCTACACGGCGGACGACGCGACCGGCGCGCTCGAGCTGCCGGGCGAATTCCCGTTCACGCGCGGCCCGTACCGCGACATGTACCGCGGCCGGCCGTGGACGATCCGTCAGTACGCGGGCTTCGCGTCGGCGGAGGAGACGAACCAACGTTTCCGCTACCTGCTCGACCGCGGCCAGATGGGGCTTTCCGTCGCGTTCGACCTGCCGACGCAACTCGGTTACGACTCGGATGATGCTCGCGCCGCCGGCGAGGTCGGGCGCACGGGCGTGGCGATCGACTCGGTCGCCGACATGGAGCTCATGTTCGACTCGATTCCGCTCGGCGAGGTGTCGACGTCCATGACGATCAACGCCCCGGCGGCGCTCTTGCTACTGCTCTACGAGCTCGTCGCGGAGGAGCAGGGCGTGGAAGGCGACCGGCTGCGCGGCACGGTCCAGAACGACGTGCTCAAGGAGTACATCGCGCGCGGGAACTACATCTTTCCGCCACGTCCGTCGATGCGCATCACGACCGATCTGTTCGCGTACTGCGCCGAGCGCATCCCGAGGTGGAACACCATCTCGATCTCCGGCTACCACATCCGCGAGGCCGGATCGACGGCGGTGCAGGAGCTCGCCTTCACGCTCGCGAACGGGATCGCCTACTGCCAGGCGGCCGTCGACGCGGGCCTCTCCCCGGACGCGTTCGGCGAGCGGCTCTCGTTCTTCTTCAACGCGCACAACCACTTCTTCCAGGAAGTGGCGAAGTTCCGTGCGGCTCGGCGGCTGTGGGCACGCATCATGCGCGAGCGCTTCGGCGCGACGAACCCGAAGGCGTTGGCGCTGCGCTTCCACGCCCAGACCGGCGGCTCGACGCTGACCGCGCAGCAGCCGGACAACAACGTTGCTCGCGCGCGAAGCCGGAGGAACGGACACTGCCGACCCGCTGGGCGGTTCCTATTTCATCGAGGCGCTCACGGACGAGCTCGAGGCGAAGGCGTGGGAGCTGATCGGGCGCGTCGACGAGCTCGGAGGCGCGGTCGCAGCGATCGAGCAGGGCTTCGTGCAGGACGAGATCGAGCAGGCTGCGTTTCGCTGGCAGCAGGAGGTCGAGGGGGGCGAGCGCGTGATCGTCGGCGTCAACCGGTTCACCGAGGGCGACGAGGAGCCGATCGAGCTTCACCGGCTCGACCCGGCCGCCGAGCAGCGGCAGCTCGAGCGCACCGCGCGGGTGCGCGCCGAGCGGAACGCGCAGGACGCGGATGCTGCGCTTGCGGCCGTTCGCGACGCGGCGCGCGGCGACGGCAACCTGCTCGTCCCGATGCGCGAGGCGCTGCGCGCGCGCTGCACGATCGGCGAGATCTGCAACGAGCTGCGCGACGAGTTCGGCATGTACGACGCACAGCGGTGACGAGCCGCGGCTTCGCGGAGCTGGTCCTGATCGTCGACGACGTCCCGAAAGCAGCCGGGTTCTACCGCGACGTCGTCGGGTTGCAGCTCGAGCACGAGACGGACGACAGCTGGGCGTGGTTCTGGGCCGGCAAGCCGGGCGTCGCACAGCGCATCGCGCTCCACAGAGGGCCGCTTCTGTTCGAGGAGCACTCCCCGTATCCCGAGGGCGAGCGCTTCGGACGCGTGCACTTCGCGTTCGACGTCGCTCGGGACGAGCTCGACGGAGCGGTCGCCCGTGTCCGCGCCGCGGGCGTCGACGTCTACGGCCCGGTGGAGTTCGACGAGCCTTTCAACGCCCAGTCGTACTACTTCTACGACCCGGACGGGAACCTGCTGGAGTTCTTCTCGCCGAGATGATCGAGAACAGACAGAGGGCGGGCGGAGAGTCCGGTCGGGGTCGACGCCGGGCTCTCCTCCGAGGTCTCTAAAGGCCGCAGTCGCCCCGATCGGCTTCTCCTGGGGGAGATCAGAGGAGCCGCCAGGATCGCGAGAGAGGCCGCAGACCCGCCCCCTGCGACTCTTGCGCGTCTGCGCCGATAGATCAAGGGCTGCGAGTCGCCGCGCTAGCCGGCCCGGCGTCTCGCTGCGGCGAGAACCGAGGGTGGAAAGGTCCCGTCGGGCCGCGGCGGCACGTCCGCGAGCAGGTTGGCTCGCGCACGCTCGGCGCGTCTCAGCAACGCCGGCAGCCGGTCGATCTGCGTCGGCGCCTTCGCGCCACCCCAGAACCACGTCGCGCCCAGCTTCACCGCGACCTCGCGCGGGACTCCCGTCGGTTCGACGCGGTTGCGCGGGAAACGGTTCTCGAAGATGCGGAAATCCTCGTGTGGAAGTGGGCGGCGATGGTGGTTCGTGGCCACGAGCGCCCACGGCTGCAGGGTGTGCACGAGCGCGTAGAGTCGCTCGAGCCGACCCACGCCGAAGTCGCGGTTCCAACCGTCGAACCAGACGCCTGCGACCGGGCCGTACTGCGTGAGCAACTCGCGCAGCTGTCCCTCGACGAACACGAGGTACGCGTCCTTGTCCAGCGCGTAGGTCGGTTCGTGGCGGTCGAGCAGCGAGTAGTACAAGAAGAGGCGGATATGCCGGCGTCGGCACTCTCTCGCCAGCGGCGCGAGGAGATCCGCCTGCCGGCCGACATCCCACCCGGTCAAGCGGCTGTCCCAGAGACCAAACCCGTCGTGGTGCTTCACCGTGACGGTGATGTACGACGCGCCGATCTGCTTCGCGAGCCGAACCCAGCTCGTCACCGCTTCGGGATCGGGCTCGAACCCCCGGCCGGCGGCGTCGGAGCGTCCTTGATCGAGCGCGTGCCACCAGCGCCGGTCCGTCGGGGTCGCGAACGCGGACGTCGGCCCGTAATGGACGAACAGGCCGAGATGCGCTCGGCGGAACCAGCCGCTGCCGGCCTCCCCGGTGTGATTCAGGATCAGCCGGCGGGTCGACAGCCGCTGTCTCGGAAGGCTGCGGGCGATCGTGCGCTCGAGGTATGCACGCCGCGCGTGGGCAAGCTCCGTCGGACCGAGGGTCGCGTCGGCGACTGCCACCGAGACCTTCGCGTGTGCGAACACGAGCGCGGCGGCCGACACGCAGCCGATGCCGACGATTGCGCCCAGGCGATGCCTTCGCAACGCCGCTGCGACCAGCGCGGCGCCCCCGGCGACCAGAAGGACGTTGCTGACGAGCACCTGCACGGATATCGGCCCACGGCGCGGCCGTCATGAGACGAACCGGCGGTGGTCAAGCCGAAGCGCCCGAATAATGGCGCAGCCCGAAGTGCCAGAACCAGCGCGTGAAGGCGAAGGCCGCGCACCCGAAGCCGAGCGCGAACACGAGCGTGGGCCACTGCAGGCGTGACGTCAGCGCCTCCGCCGGCACGGTCACCGCGAAACCGATCGGCACGAGGAACGTCACGCTGTACCGCAGCCAGCCGGGATAGACGGTCACCGGCCAGCGGCCCGTCTGGTAGATGCCCTCGAACAGCTCGAGCACGTTCTCCATCCGCACGACCCAGAACGCGCCCGTGGTCATCACCAGCCAGAAGCAGTAGACGAGCACGCCGCCGATCAGGAGCGCGATGCCGAACGCGATCGCGTCGCCGACGCCGATCGAATTTTCGACGCCCGCGAGCCCGACGAAAAGCAGGATCACCCCCGAGACGATCTCGACGACCTGCCAGATGCGCACCATCCGCACGCTGATCAGCAGCTGCGCGTCCTCGGGCTTCGTCAGCGCGTAGTCGAGCGTGCCCTGCTGCACGTCCTGCATGAGCTGCTGCATGTTCGGCTGGATGAACGTGTGGATGAAGCCGCCGAGCAGCACCTGCACGCCGATCAGCGACAGCAGCTCGGGCTGCGTCCAGCCGTTCAACGCGTTCGTGTGCGAGTAGACGAGCTCGAGCATCACGAGCGCCGTCCCGACCTGGATCAGCGACTGCAGCAGCTGCACGAAGAAGTTGACGCGGTACTGCAGCTCGTTGATCACGCCCATCCTCAGGAACAGCCAGCCGACGCGGAGCGAGCTCAATTGCCCACCGACACGAAGCGCTTGATCGCGGACGACCAGGCGACCTTGAACAGGACCAGCCCGATCCCGATCCACAGTGCCTGCGCGCACAGCCCGAGCAGGAGATCGCGCGTCGAGAGGTTGCCGACCAGCGACTCGATCGGGAAGCCGAACGTCCACTTGAACGGCAGGAAGTTCGCGAGGGTCTGCACCCACCCGGGCATGAGCTGCAGCGGCACGAGCCGGCCGGACAGAAGCATCTCGGTGGCTATGTAGAGGTCGAAGACGGCGGCGCCGCGCGTCGTCCAGAAGTTGAGCATCCCGATCGTGCCCTGGAACATGCTCCGCACCAGGTAGGCGCCCCAGATGGCGAAGATGAAGACGACGATCTCGAGGGGCGTCGGGCTCAGCGTGGGGTGGAAGACCGCGGAGAGGCCGAACGCGATCGGCAGCCAGAGCACGACGACCACGAACTTCCAGCCGGCGAAATACGCCAGGTCGTAGTGAAGGATGTACATCGGTTTCAGCAGGTCGCCCGCGAGGCGCCCCTCGCGGATCCGCTCTTCCCAGAACGGCGCGCCGAAGACGATGTTCATGTTCCGGACGAGCGTCCAGACGATGTAGTAGGCGGCGAACTCGCCGGTCGTGATGCCGTTGACCGCGCCGCCCTGATCCTTCGCGATCGTCGTCCAGACCACGAGGTACACGACGGGCTCGGCGATCATGCCGAGCATGTAGAAGTAGTTCGTGACGCGGTACTGCAGCTGCGACGCGATCGCGGTGCGCATCGTCGTCACGTAGAAGTCGTAGAGCGAGCGCCAGCGCCCCGCTTCCGGCAGTCGTGCGACGTCGACGCTCATTGCGCGGCGGGCTGCGCGAAGACCGACTCGATCACGTCCTCGATCGGCGGCTCCTCGATCGTCAGGTCGAGCACCTCGTGCTCGGCGAGCAGGCGCGCCGCGACGCGCGACGTCTCGGCCTTCGGGACGCGGATCGAGACGCGGTCGCCCTCGTTCAGCACGACCTCGCCATAGGCGTCGAGCGGGGCGCCGCCGTTCTCGAGCACGACGCCGATCGTCTTGTACGCGGCGAACTCGTCCGCGAGCGCCGCGAGCGCGCCGTCGAAGAGGATGCGGCCGTGGTGGATGACGATCACGCGCTTGCACAGCGCCTCCACGTCCGCCATGTAGTGGCTCGTCAGCAGGACCGTCGCGCCGTGGCGGCGGTTGTACTCGTCGATGAACGTGCGGATGCGCTTCTGCATCGTCACGTCGAGCCCGATGGTGGGCTCGTCGAGGAACAGGACCTGCGGCCGGTGCAGCAGCGCGCCGACGATCTCCACCTTCATCCGCTCGCCGAGCGACAGGTTCCGCACCGGCTTGCGGACGAGGTCGCCGACGTCGAGCAGCTCGACCAGCTCGTCGCGCATGGCCAGGTAGTCGTCGCGCTGCAGGCGGTAGATCGCGCGGTTGAGCTCGAACGAGTCCAGCGCGGGAATGTCCCACTGCAGCTGGTTCCGGTTGCCCATCACCATCGTCATGCGCCGCAGGTACTCGCGTTCGCGCTTCGACGGGATGTGCCCGAGCACGCGCGCCTCGCCGCTCGTCGGATAGAGCAGGCCGGCAAGCATCTTCAGCGTCGTCGTCTTGCCGGCGCCGTTCGGCCCGAGGAAGCCGACGATCTCGCCGGGCCCGATGTCGAACGAGATCGCCTCGACCGCGCGCACGTCGCGCGTCTGCCGCTTGAAGAGCGCCTTCGCGGCCGCGCGCAGCCCCGCCTCGCGCTCGGGCACCTTGTAGATCTTCGTAAGCTCGGCGACGTGAACGACCGGGTCAGGCACGGGGTGCAACCTATCTACGCGTGAAGATCCTGCTCGTCTCCCAGATGTACCCCGGGCCCTCGGATCCCGACCTCGGCGTCTTCGTGCGCAGCGTGGAGGAGGCGCTCGTCGCGCGCGGCCATGTCGTGGAGCGCGCGGTCCTCGACCGGCGCGGCGGCGGGAAGCGCAAGTACGTGACGCTCTCGGCGGCGACGTTGCAGGCGGCTCGCCGCTTTCGCCCCGATGTCGTGTACGCCCACTTCCTCGTGCCGACGGGGCTCATCGCCGCGCTTGCCGGCCGCGCACCGCTCGTCGTCACGGCTCACGGGCGCGACGTGCGCAACGTCGGCTGGCTGCCGGGCATCGCCGGGATCACCCGTTACGTCGTCCGTCGCGCCGCGGCCGTCATCGCCGTCTCGGACTACCTTCGGCGCGAGCTCGAGACGAAGATCCCCGAGGCGCGCGGCAAGACGGTGGTCATCGACTCGGGCGTCGACCTCGAGCGCTTCGAGGTCGCGCCTGCGCCCGACGGCGGCCCTCGCTACCTCTGCATCGCGTCGCTCATCCAGCGCAAGAACG
>MNJC01000022.1 GCA_001920085.1 Actinobacteria bacterium 13_1_20CM_4_69_9 | reverse complement strand
AGACGTCGCAGGCGCTCGGATTCGGGTTTCGCTGCGGGTTCCTCGGCCTGCTGCACATGGAGATCGTCCGCGAGCGGCTCGAGCGCGAGTTCGATCTCGACCTCCTCGTGACCGCGCCGAACGTCGCCTACCGCGTGAAGCCCCCGCACGGCGACTGGGTGGAGGTGCACACCCCCGCCGACATGCCGAACGAGCTCGAAGAGGTCGAGGAGCCGTACATCAAGGCCTCGATCATCGTCCCCAAGGAATTCGTCGGGACCGTCATGGAGCTCAACAACGACCGCCGCGGCCGCTTCGACCACCTCGAGTACCTGTCGGAGGAGCGCGTGCACCTCACCTACGAGCTGCCGCTCTCCGAGATCGTCCTCGACTACTACGACCAGCTGAAGTCGCGGACGCGCGGCTACGCGAGCTTCGACTACGACGTGATCGGGTTCCGGTCCGGGAAGCTCGTGCGCGTCGACGTGCTCGTCGGCGGCGAGCCGGTCGACGCGCTGTCGCTGATCATCCATCGCGACTCGGCCTACGACCGCGGCCGCGCGCTCGTCGAGCGCCTGCAGAAGGAGATCCCGCGCCAGCAGTTCGACGTTGCGATCCAGGCGGCGATCGGCTCGCGGGTGATCGCACGTGAGACAGTGAAGGCGCGGCGGAAGGACGTGCTCGCGAAATGCTACGGCGGCGACATCACGCGTAAGCGCAAGCTCCTCGAGCAGCAGAAGGCCGGCAAGAAGCGGATGAAGCAGGTCGGCATGGTCGAGGTGCCGCAGGAGGCCTTCCTCGCCGTGCTCAACCTGGACGGGGAGCGGAAGTGACGCGCCATCTGTACGTCCACCTGCCGTTCTGCGCGCACCGCTGCGGCTACTGCGACTTCGTCACCGTCGTCGGACGCACCGGGCAGCACGCGGCGTACGTCGACGCGCTGCTGCGGGAGCTCGCCCTCGAGCGCGACCGGCTCGCACCCGAGCTGGAGACGATGTTCCTCGGTGGAGGCACGCCGACGTTCACCGAGGCGTCGGCGCTCGAGCGCCTGCTGCAGGCGCTGCCGCCCGCCGCCGAAATTACCGTCGAGGCGAATCCCGAGACGGTGACGCAGGAGCTCGCGCGCAGGTTGCGCCGGCTCGGCGTGAACCGCGTGTCGCTGGGTGTGCAGAGCTTCCGTCCGCACTTGCTCTCCGTGCTCGAGCGTGTTGCCCAGCCGGACACCGTCCGGCGCGCCTTCTACCATCTCCGTGATGCCGGATTTGACAACATATCGTTCGATCTCATCTACGGGATCCCCGGCCAGAGCCCCTCCGACCTCGAGGCCGATCTCGGTGATGCGCTGGAGCTCGGACCGGAGCACCTGTCCTGCTACGAGCTCGAGGCAAAGCCGGGAACGCGCTTCACCCATGCCCACGGGGAGGAGCTGGCACGTCAGGCCGACGCGATGGAGTCGTACTTCGAAATCGTCGTCGACCGCCTGACGTCGGCCGGGTACCGCTGGTACGAGACCGCGAACTTCTGTCGGACGCCCGACCGCCCAGACGGTCGCGACCTTCGTGCGGGCCACAACCTGGCCTACTGGCTCGGCCGCGATTATCTCGGGCTCGGGATCGGCGCGGTTTCGACAATCGAAGGTTGCCGCTGGCGGAACACGCCTCGACTTCCGGCGTATGTCTCGGCGCTCGTCGCAGGCCGCCGCCCGGAGCGCGAGCTCGAGCCGCTTCCGCTCGACGTGCGGCAGCGCGAGCGTGTGATGCTCGGGCTCCGGCTCGACGAGCCGCTGCTCGTCGACGGGCTCGGCGACGTGCTCGACGGCCGTGCACTCGACCGGCTGCAACGCCTCGGACTGGTCGATCGCAATGGGCGCACGCTGGCGCTGACGCCGCGCGGACGCATGCTCGGCGGCGGCGTGACGGCGGACCTCCTGGCCTAAACTGGCTGCAAATGGCAAGTGATCCCGCAGCGGGGCTGACTCCCCGGCAACGAGAGATCCTCGGACGCGTCGTCGAGGAATACATCGCGACCGGCCAGCCGGTCGGGTCGCGCTATCTCGTCGAGCGCGCGGGTCTGAAGGTTTCCCCGTCGACCGTCCGTACCGAGCTCGCGGAGCTCGAGGCACGCGGGCTCCTGACCCATCCGCACACCTCGGCCGGGCGCGTCCCGACCGAGCTCGCATACCGCCTCCACGCGGACGAGCTGCTGGCGCGGCAGGAGCAACGGCCGGACGCGTTCCCGCTCGACCTGTCGGAGCTCCGTCGGGAGATCGACTCCGCGCTCGAGGCGACGAGCGAGGTGCTGTCGCGCGCGACGCGGGCTTGCGAACTGGGCGCGCGAGTACTTGAACGAGCGGCTCGCCGGCCTCCGGCTCGGGACGAACGCCGTGCGGCGCGCGCTGGAGGACCCAAGCCTCTCCGTCGCCGAGCGGCGCTTCCTCGCTGCGATCAGGCCGGCGTTCACCGACGTGATGCAGCCGGAGCAGCGGCTGTACCTCGGCGGGGCCCCCGAGCTGCTCGAAAGCGCGCGCAACGACGAGCTCGACCTCTACCGGCACGTCCTGATCACGCTCGAGCGACGCGCGGCGCTCCTCGAGCTGCTGGGCGAGGCGCTCAACCCGCTGCGCACCTGGGTCCGCGTCGGCGGAGAGCTCGACCATCCGGCGCTGCAGGAGGCGGCCCTCGTCGGCGCGACGTACGGCCTCACGAACCGCGCCCTCGGCTCCGTCGGCCTGCTCGGGCCCGTCCGCATGGACTACGAGAAGGCGATTCGCTCCGTGCGCGGCGCGGCGCAGGAGCTGTCGCGCTTCGTCGAAGACGTGTACGAGGACAACTGAGCACCGAGCGCGACTACTACGAGCTTCTCGGCGTCGGCCGCGACGCGAGCGCCGACGACGTCAAGCGCGCGTTTCGGCGTCTCGCGCGCGAGCTCCATCCCGACGTCTCCGATGCGCCCGACGCGGAACAGCGCTTCCGTGAGGTCGTCGAGGCATACGAGGTGCTGTCCAGCTCGGAGCGGCGGCAGCTCTACGACCGCTTCGGCCATGCCGGCCTCCGCGGCGGCGGCTTCGAGCCGAGCTCGTTCGACCTCGGCAGCCTCTCGGATCTCTTCTCGGCGTTCTTCGGCGACGACCTGTTCGGGATGGGCGGACGGATGGGCCGCGCGCGCGGCGCCGACGTCGCGGCGCACGTCGAGCTCGACCTCGCCGAGGTCGCGACCGGGACGACGCGCGAGGTGCCGTTCGGGGTCGCCGTCCCGTGCGACCGCTGCAGCGGGAGCGGCGCCGAGCCGGACACGCCGGTCACGACCTGCCCGACCTGCGGCGGGAGCGGACGCGTGCGGCAGGTGTCGCGCAGCGTGTTCGGCGAGTTCGTCCGGGCGGGCACCTGTCCGACCTGCAGCGGCGGGGGCAAGCTAATCGAGCACCCGTGCGAGAAGTGCCAGGGCGCCGGCCGCGTGCTCGAGGAGCGGACGCTCGAGGTCGAGATCCCGGCCGGGATCCACGACGGCCAGCGCATCCGGCTCAGCGGGGAAGGGCACGCCGGCAGCGCGGGCGCGCGCTCGGGCGACGTGTACGTGGAAGTGCACGTGCGCCAGGACGAGCGCTTCGTCCGCGAGGGGAACGACATCTATACGACCGTGGACCTCACGATCACACAGGCTGCCCTCGGCGCGACCATGACGGTGCCGACGCTCCAGGGCGATGAGCAGATGACCTTCGAGCCCGGCACGCAGCCCGGCGAGATCGTCGTCCTGCGCGGCCGCGGCCTGCCCGTCCTCCAGGGCTTCGGCCGCGGCAACCAGCGCGTGCTCGTGAACGTCACGGTGCCGCGGCGTCTGACGGAGGACCAGCGGCAGCTGCTCGAGGAGTTCGAACGGCTCGCAGGCGCCGAGACGTACGAGCCGAGCGAGGGGTTCTTCGACAAGCTGAAGAGCGCTTTCCGCTGACAGGTCTGCGGCGCGTCTCGGTCACCGTGCCCGCCGAACGCGTCGAAGAGGCGCGCGCGCAGATGCTCGAGCTGTTCCCGGGCGGGTTCGAGGAGGTCGACACGCACGACAGCGTCGAGCTGGTCGCGTACACCGACTCCGGCGGGGAGGAGCGGCTGTGGCACGCGTTCGGCGGGGCGCGGGCGCAGGACGTCGCCGGCGACTGGCGCGAGCGGTGGAAGGCGTTCCACCGTCCGGTGCGCGTCGGCCCGCTGTGGATCGGCCCGCCGTGGTCCGACCCGCCGCCAGACGCCCAGGCGGTCGTGATCGAGCCGGGCCGGGCGTTCGGCACCGGCGCTCACCCCACGACGAAGCTCTGCGTCGAGCTGCTGCTCGACCTCGAGCGCGGGAGCGTGGTCGACCTGGGCTGCGGCTCGGGCGTGCTCGCCATCGCCGCGGCGAAGCTCGGCTTCGCTCCGGTGCTGGCGCTCGACTCGGACGAGCACGCCGTCGAGGCGACGCGCGCGAACGCCCGCGCGAACGGCGTCGACGTGCGGGCCAACGTTGCCGACGTCGTCGCGGCAGAGCTGCCGCAGACCGACGTCGCGCTGGCGAACATCACGCGGCCGACCCTGGAGAGGGTCGCTCGGCACGTGCGCTCCCGGCTCCTCGTCGGATCCGGTTACCTCCCGACCGACCCGACGGAGCTGGAGACATACCGGCACGTCCGGCGGCTCACGCGGGACAGCTGGGCGGCCGACCTGTACGAGGCCGCGGAGTAGCATCCCGGGCCGATGGCAGGTTTCTCCATCCGTTTTCTCGGCTGCAAGGTGTCGCACACGGACGCCCACGAGATCCGTGAGGCTCTCCTCGCCGACGGCCACGTCGAGGGCGGCACGGACGTGGCGGTCGTGAACTCCTGTTGCGTCACGCACGAGGCCGTGCGCAAGTCGCGCCAGGCGGCGACCCGCGCGGCGCGAACGCACCGAACCGTCTACGTCACGGGCTGCGCGGCGAACCTGGCAGCCGACGCGTTCGCAGGCCTGCCGCAGAACGTGACGGTCGTCGCCCGGCGGAGCGAGGAGACGCCTGCATACGTCGCGGGCGACGTCGGCGCACTCGGCTGTGTGCAGGCCGACGCGCGGCTCGACCGGGTGCGCGCGTTCGTGAAGATCCAGGACGGCTGCAGCTTCTCGTGCAACTTCTGCGTGATCCCGCTCGTCCGCGGCGCATCGCGGAGCCGTTCTGCGGCGGCGGTGCTCGCCGAGGCGCGCCGCCGCGTGGCGCAGGGGCATCGCGAGATCGTGCTCACCGGAATCAACCTCGGCTGCTACCGCGACCGCGGGGCGGGCTACAAGCTGCCGCGGCTCGTACGGGAAGTCGGCGCGATCCCCGATCTCGCGCGGCTGCGCCTCTCGTCGATCGAGGTCAACCACGTCGACGCGGAGCTCGTCGAGGCGCTCCGTGAGACGCCGGCCGTCAGCCGCCACCTGCACGTCCCGCTGCAGTCCGGAGACGACGGTGTGCTCCGCGACATGGCGCGGCGCTATTCCGTCGCGACGTTTCTGCGCCGCCTCCAGCCCCTCGAGGACTTCAACGTCACGACCGACGCGATCGTCGGGTTCCCGACGGAGACCGAAGCAGGCTTCGAGCGGACGCTCGCCGTCGTTGACGCCGCCGGCATCACGAAGGTGCACGTGTTTCCGTACTCGCCACGCCCGGGCACGGTCACCGCGCAGCGCGATGCGGTTCCGCCGCAGGTGAAGAAAGAGCGCAGCGCGCGCCTGCGCGCTGCCTCGGATGCGGCGTGCCGCGCACGCTGGCAGACGAAGGTCGGCGCCGACGACGTCGTGCTCGTCGACCGTCCCGGCCGCGGCTACGGCGACGACTACTCGCCGTGGCTCGTCGACGCGCCCGTCGGCGAGCTCGTACGCGTTCGCGGGGCCGCCGTCTCGGAGGAGGGGATCCTCGCTGCCTGACGACTGTCTCTTCTGCCGGCTCGTGCAGGACGGGGATCACGTGCGCAAGGGCGACGGCTTCGTCGCGGTCCGCGACATCAACCCGCGCGCCGACACGCACCTGCTCGTCATCCCGGAGCGGCACGTTCCGACGTTTCGCGAGATCTGCGAGTTCCCGCCGGACGAGGCGAAGCGCATGTTGGACTTCGTCCGCGACACGGCGCGCGACGCGGGCCTCGAGGACTACCGCGTCGTCGTCAACGTCGGGGAGGGCGGAGGCCAGACGATCTTCCATCTGCACTGGCACGTTCTCGGCGGACGCCTGCACGGAGTGCCCGGATGAGCCTGGTCGCGCGCATGGAGGACGACCTCAAGCAGGCGACGCTCGCGCGCGACGCCGACCGGCGCGACGCGCTGCGCCTGATCATCGCGAGCCTCCGGTCCGCGGAGAAGGAGCTGCAGCGCCCACTGTCCGACGAGGAGGAGCTGCAGGTCCTCCAGCGCGAGCGGAAGCGACGCGTCGAGGCCGCCGATGCCTTCCGCGGCGGCGGCCGCGACGAACAGGCGGAGGCGGAGGAGCGCGAGCTCGCCGTGCTCGAGGAGTTCATGCCGGAGCCGCTCTCGGAGGACGAGCTGGAGGAGATCGTGGACGACGCGATAGCGGAGAACGGCGCCACGTCGATGCGCGACTTCGGCCGGGTGATGGCCGATGTAATGCCCCAGGTGAGCGGCCGCGCGGATGGCTCGGTCGTCAGCCAACTGGTAAAGGAGAAGCTCGCCTGACGGAGCAGGTGCTCGACGTTTCGAACGACGTCGCGGCGGAGCTCGCCTCGATCGGCGACGGCATTCTCGAGGCGCTCCGCGAGCGTCTGAAGATCAACATCCTGCTCCGCGGCAACAGGTTGACGATCGCCGGCGACGACGTGCGCGTCGCCGAGGCGCGCGCGGTCGTCGACGAGCTGGTGGAGCTCGTGGAGACGGGGCAGGAGATCGGCCCGGCGACGGTGGACGCCGTCGTGAAGGCGCTCGACCAGGCTGAGAACGTCCAGGACGTCTTCGGCGACGTCGTCTGGCGCCACCGCGGCAAGCAGATCACTCCGAAGACCGTCACGCAGAAGCGGTACGTCGAGGCGATCCGCAACTGCACGGTCACCTTCGGGATCGGCCCGGCGGGCACCGGGAAGACATATCTCGCGATGGCGCTCGCGGTCGCGGCGCTGCAGGACCGGCAGGTGGCGCGGATCATCCTCACCCGGCCGGCGGTGGAAGCGGGCGAGCGCTTGGGCTTCCTGCCGGGCGACCTGCTCGCGAAGGTCGACCCGTACCTGCGGCCGCTCTTCGACGCGCTCTACGACATGCTCGACGCCGAGCGGCTGAACACCTACATGGAGCGCGGGACGGTCGAGGTCGCGCCGCTGGCGTACATGCGGGGTAGAACTCTCAATGACTCCTTCATCATCCTCGACGAGGCGCAGAACACGACCCCGGAGCAGATGCAGATGTTCCTGACGCGGCTCGGCTTCGGCTCGAAGGTCGTCGTCACGGGCGACGTGACACAGGTCGACCTGCCGCGGGAGCAGGCGTCGGGGCTCATCCACGTGCAGGACATCCTCGGCTCGGTCGACGGCATCGCATTCGTCCGTTTCGGGCACGAGGACGTCGTGCGGCACAAGCTCGTCCAGCGAATCGTCGAGGCCTACAAGCTGCACGCGGAGGAGACGGGAACACAGCGGCGGAAATAAGGGCGATGGTCGAGATCGAGGTCGCGAACCGTTCGGGCATCGACGAGGCGACCGACGCACTGGCTTTCCCGATCGACGGGCGCGATCCGGTGCCGGAAGGGTTGCCGCGCCAGCTCGGCGACGTCGTGCTGTGCCCTCAGGTCGTCGGCGAGGACTGGCGAGCGCCGCTCGTGCACGCGGTGCTGCACCTGGTGGGCTACGACCACGGCGCCGAGATGGAGGCGCGCGAGCGGGCGCACGCATGAGGACGCGCCCGTCGATCGTCGAGAGCTTCAACTACGCGATCGAGGGTGTGATCCACGTATTGCGCACACAGCGCAACATGCGGATCCACTTCGCGATTGCTGTCGCCGTGCTCGTCGCGGCCGTCGCCGTGGGCGTCTCGCGACTCGAGCTGATCGTGCTGCTCCTCTCGATCACGTTCGTGCTCGTCGCCGAGATGATCAACACGGCGGTCGAAGGGACGATCGACGCCGCGACGACGTCCTTCGACCCGATGGCGAAGCTCGCCAAGGACATCGCCGCCGGCGCTGTCCTGATCTCCGCAGTCAATGCCGTCGCCGTCGGCTACCTCGTCTTCGCCGGCAAGGCGGCGGACAAGTCCGCGGACGTGCTCGACCGGCTGCGCGACGCCCCGGCACAGATCACGGTGATCGCGCTCGTCCTGACAGTGATCATCGTCATCGCGACGAAGGCGTGGACTGGCCGCGGCACGCCGCTCCGCGGCGGGCTGCCGTCGGGCCATGCAGCCATCGCCTTTGCCGCCTGGGTGGCGGCGACCTACGTCGTCGGCGACCCGCACCGCTTCGTCGTCAGCGCCCTGACGTTCATCATGGCATTGCTCGTGGCGCAGACGCGTGTCGAATCCGGGATCCACTCCACACTGGAGGTCGCCTCCGGCGGCGCGATCGGCGCGCTCGTGACCCTCTCCGTCTTCCAGCTCCTGTGAGCAAGGATCTCTACGAGCGGGCGGTGGCGATCTCGCAGCGCGCGTACGCGCCGTACTCGAACTACCTCGTCGGTGCGGTCGTGCAGGCGAAGGACGGGAAGATCTTCGAAGGCGTCAACGTCGAGAACGCCGCGTACCCGCTCGGCGTCTGCGCGGAGAAGTCAGCGCTCGTGAAGGCCGTCAGCGAGGGCTACAAGCCCGGCGACATCGCGTCGATCGGGATCACCGCGTCGCCGTGCGGCGGTTGCCGGCAG
>MNJC01000107.1:6757-12347 GCA_001920085.1 Actinobacteria bacterium 13_1_20CM_4_69_9 | reverse complement strand
CGTGCAAGGAAGTTGCGTGCGTAGAGCAGGAGCCCGGCGCCGACCGCGACCGCCCAGCCGGCGTGGAGGCTCGGCACTGCCGCGACGGGATTCGAGAACCGCTCGTGATGGGGGCTGCCGATGTTCACGCCCGAGTACAGGTCGATCGTGTCCTTGATCCCCATTTGCGCGAGCCGCGGCGGGGCCGTGGGGTAGCGCCAGTGGATGACGAGCGCGATCGCGGTCGCGAGCAGGAAGCCGTCGCGGAAGACGGCGAAACCCTCGCGGTCGCGCCAGTAGAGCCAGACGAAGAACACGCCGGTGACGACGAAGTGGCTCGAGAGGTAGAACCAGTTCATCCCGCGCACGAGCGTCGGGAACTGCAGGAACCACTGCTGGATCCCCTGCTCCCAGGCAATGTGCGACACCTGCTCGAGCCGGAAGACGTGGTGCGCGTTGGCGACCGCCTGCGGCCAGTCGGTCGGGATCAGGCGGCGCAACAGGCGGTAGGCCTCGGCCAGCCCGATCACCAGCGTGATCTGGAGGATGGCGTCGAGTCGAGGAAGGGCGCGGCGGACCTGCTGCAACGCGGAGACCTTACCCAGGCGGCGCTAGCATCGAACGCGTGACGCGCGTGGCCGCGGTCGATATCGGCACGAACTCGACGCGGTTGCTCGTCGCGGACGTCGACGACGGTCGCGTCGCGGACGTCGAGCGCGAAACGCGCGTGACGCGGCTCGGCGAAGGCGTCGACAAGCGTCGCCGGCTCCTTCCGGTTCCGATCGCGCGTGTGCGCAACGTCCTGACCGACTATCGCCGTGCGGCCGAGCGGCTCGGCGCGGAGCGCACACTTGCGATTGCGACGAGTGCCATCCGCGACGCCGACAACGGCGAAGCGTTCCTCGGCGAGGTCGAATGGAGCTACGGCTTCGCGACGCGCCTTCTCTCGGGCCACGACGAGGCGCTGATGACGTACCGCGGCGTAACGTCCGAGCGCGGGACCGATGCGGGCACCTTGATCGTCGACATCGGCGGCGGCTCGACGGAGCTGATCGCCGGCGAGCCGGACGGCGTGCGTTGGCACGACAGCCTCGACATCGGCTCGGTCCGGCTGACCGAGCGCTTCTTGCACGGCGATCCGCCGACTGCCGAGGAGCTTTCGGCATGTGCGGCCGCGGTGCAGGCGCTCCTGGCCGAACGCGTCCCCGACGAGATCCGCGAGCGGACGACGGCGGCGATCGGCGTGGCCGGCACGATCACGAGCATCGCCGCGCTGGCACTCGGGCTCGACGAGTACGAGCGCGAGCGCGTGCACGGCTCGCGCCTGACAGCCGCCGCGCTCGGCGAGCAGCTCGACCGCCTCGGCGCCGTGCCGGTCGCCCGGCGCCGGGAGCTCCGGCCGCTCGATCCGGACCGCGCGCCCGTGATCGTCGCCGGCGCGGTGATCGCGCGCGAGGCGCTGTCGTTCCTCGGCCTCGACGAGCTCGAGATCAGCGAGCGCGACATCCTCGATGGGGCCGCGCTCACGGCCGCCGAGCTCCCCGCGGAAGCAGAGGGCGCCGCGCCGCCCGGCGCCTACACCTGCTGCTGAAGCGGCGGCTCGTCCTCGGCGAGCCGGCGCTGCAGCACCGTCCGCGAGAGGATTCCGACGAGGCGGCCGTCCTCGACGACGGGAACGCGTTCGAGGTCCTGGTCTTCGAGCGCGCGAAAGGCGTCGTCGAGGTCGATCGACGCGTCGAGCGTGAAGAGCGGCGGCTCGGCGATGTCGCGCAGCACCGTCGAGCGCGGGTCCCGTCCCGACGCGACGATCTTCTGGACGAGGGTCTTGCGCGTGACGACGCCGACGAGCTTTCCGTCGTCGTCGCACACGAGCACCGCGCGCACCGCCGGATCCGACAGCCGCTCGCCAGCTTCCTGTGCGGACGCCGACGCGTCGAGCGTGCCGGGCTCGGGCACCATCGCGTCTCTGACCTGGCTCACGGGTAGATCCCTCGCGCCTTCAGCGCGCCCGCGACCTCGTTGATGCCTGCGACGAGGGCCGCCTGCCGCAGCGAGATCGCCTTCTCGTCGGCGAGCTCCCACACGCGGTCGAACGCGTCGCCGAGCTTGTCGGCGAGGCGCGCCCGGATCTCGTCGCGCGTCCAGAACAGCCGCCCGAGGTCCTGCACCCACTCGAAGTACGACACCGTCACGCCGCCCGCATTCGTGAGCACGTCCGGAAGCACGAGGATGCCGCGCTCGGCGAGGATCGCGTCGGCTTCGATCGACGTCGGGCCGTTGGCGCCCTCGACGACCAGCTTCGTGTCGAGGCGAGAAGCGTTCAGCGCAGTGATCTGGTCCTCGAGCGCCGCCAGCACGAGGATGTCGCAGGGGAGCTCGAGCAGCTCGGAATTCGTGACGTACCGGGCATCTGGATAGCCCTCGAGCGTCCCGTGGTCTGCGATCCACGCGCGCACGTCGGCGAGATTGAGCCCGTCCGGCGCGTAGACGCCGCCGGAGATGTCCGACACCGCGAGCACTACGGCACCCTTCGCCGCAAGCTCGTTCGCGGCGATGCCGCCGACGTTGCCGAAGCCCTGCACCACGCACGACTGCTCGTCCAATCTCCAACCGAGCCGCCGGCACGCGCGCTCGGTCACCATCACGACGCCGGCGCCGGTCGCCTCGTGGCGGAAGAGCGACCCGCCGAGCGCGACCGGCTTGCCGGTCACGATCTCGGGGACGGCGTAGCCGACCTGCATCGAGTACGTGTCCATGATCCACGCCATCGTCTGCTCGTTCGTGGCCATGTCGGGTGCAGGGATGTCCTCCTGCGGGCCGATCACTCCGCGCAGCTCGCTCGTGTAGCGCCGCGTCAGCCGCTGCAGCTCGCCGGGCGAGAGCTCCCGCGGGTTGCAGCGCACCCCGCCTTTCGCTCCGCCGTACGGTAGGCGCAGGAGCGCGCACTTCCACGTCATCCAGACGGCGAGCGCCGCGCATTCGCCGAGCGTGACGTGCGGGTCGTAGCGTATTCCGCCCTTGGTCGGCCCCAGGACGCTCGAGTGCTGGACGCGGTAGGCGGGGAAGACGCCGACGTGACCTGCGTCGCGCCGGATCGGAACGGTGACGACGACCGCGCGCTCGGGATAGCGGAGCCGCTCGACGATCGACTCGTTGACATCCGCATACGGGATCGCCTGCTCGAACTGTCTCTGCGCCGTGCGGAAGAGCGGCGTATCCCATTCGAGCTGGACCGCTTCGGCCGGCAGCTCCTCTAGCTTCGCCACGATCGGAGGCTATCCTGGCTCACGCCGGGGTGGCGAAACTGGCGATACGCGGCCGACTTAAAATCGGTTGTCCCCCTATGGGGGCGTGCGGGTTCGAGTCCCGCCCCCGGCATTACTCGCCGGCGAGGAATTGGTAGCTCTTCGGGATCGTCGCGGGCGGCTTGCCCACCACGATTGCGATCTCGTCGTGCGGCTCGAGCGTGTACTTCTGCGGGTTGCCCGTCTGCTGCTTGCCGTTCACGTACCACTTGAGCCCGTTGCAGTACGCGCCGATGCAGCGCCGGTTCAGGAAGACCGCCCACTCCGCGACGAACTGACCCAGCGTGAAGTGGTCGTTCGCCTTCGGCGACTCGATGTGGATCACGCCGCGCGTGTCGTGCGTGTGGAGCTCGGTCAGGTACTGGGCGCCGACGTTGATCCCGATCAGCGCCGGAACCTTCACCTTCTTCCCGTCGACGAAGATGTCGAGGTGGGAGTGGTAGTGGGTGTTGACCGCCTCCCGCGGGAGCGGCGTCAACCCGAGCGGGAGGAGCCGGTCGGCCAGGAACTCATACTCGGGAGGCCAGGGCGCCTTCGTCTTCCGAATCCCCGGTAGGCGGTTGTAGCTCGCGACGTTCGCCTGCGACTTCGAGCTGCTCCCGGCGTTGTCGCGGACGAGGATCACGCCGAGCACGATGGCGGCGACGAGGGCGACGGCCCCGGCGCCGATCGCCGCGTAGAACCACGGCGGCCGTGTCGGGACGCCTGCAGCCTTGCGGGTCTCGCGCTTCTGCGGCGCCTGGACGCGCTTCGGCGGGGCTGGAGTGCGGACTTTCTTCGCCATGCGCGCGCGGAAGGGTACCCATCGGCGCCGGCGGCTCGGTGGAAGTACGCAACGTGCGCGTTTTTTCGTGCACGCATCCCCTTGACTGGGTCGTTGGCGCCCCCATATGCTCCGCGAGCCAAAGCCGATGAACCTTCGGGTTCGCCGGCTTTGGCGTTTTTTGTGGACCAAACGGGAACCTTCGGCGATGTAAGCGACGAAAGGCAGATCGGATGGGACTCCTGGACAAGATCCTCGGCCGCGGCAAGAAGGCCGCCGGCGACGTGACGGGCGACGATTCGCTCCGACACGAGGGCGCGGCGCAGGAGCGCGAGGGCGCTGCGCAGGATCGCGCCGCGAAGCACGAGGAGCTCGCCGCCGAGCAGCGCCAGCAGGCGGCCGAAGCTCACGTCGAGCGCGAGAACACCTGATCCCGGGACGGGCGGAGACCCGTAGGGCTCCGTCCGACTCCCCCTCTACCGTTCGCAGGCTCTCATGGAGTTTGCGTTCCTCATCATCGGACTGCTCGTCGGCGCGACCGCGTCGTGGATCGTGGTGCGCTCGCGGCTTGCCACCGACGTGACACGCCTTCGCCTCGAGCTCGAGCACGAGCGCTCCGTCGCCGACGAGAAGGTCGGAGTGCTGACGCAGGCTCGGGAGCAGCTCTCGATGCAGCTGCAGGCGATGTGCGCCGAGGCGCTCCGCGGCAACAGCGAACAGTTCATGCAGCTCGCGAGGGCGCAGTTCGAGCAACTCCAGCTGAAAGCGACGCACGACCTGGACTCGCGCCAGAAGGCCGTGGAGAGCCTCGTCACGCCGATCAAGGAGTCGCTCGAGAAGGTGAACACCGAGGTGAAGACGCTCGAGACGGCACGGATACGCGACGTCACGCGCCTGAGCACGCTGCTGACGACCGTCGCCGAGACGAACGACCGCCTCCGCACGGAGACGAACAGCCTCGTCACGGCTCTCCGCGCTCCGAGCGTGCACGGCCGCTGGGGCGAGCTCCAGCTGAAGAACGCGGTCGAAGCGGCAGGCATGCTCGCCTACTGCGACTTCGTCGTGCAGGCAACCGGCCGCGGCGACGAGAACGGCCTCCTGCGACCCGACCTGGTCGTACGTCTGCCCGGCGGCCGCACCGTCGTCGTCGATGCAAAGACTCCGATCCAGGCCCTCCTCGACGCGCACCAGACCGATGACGACGGCGTCCGCACCCAGCGCCTGGCCGACTTCGCGCGCAACGTCCGTGATCACGTCGCGGCATTGAAGGCGAAGTCCTACTGGAAGCAGTTCGATTCGGCGCCCGACTTCGTCGTCATGTTCCTCCCCGGAGAGAGCTTCTTCCGCGCCGCGATCGAGCAGGATCCGTCACTGCTCGAGCTGCACGCGCAGTCCGGCATCATCCTGGCGAGCCCGGCGACGTTGATCACGATGCTTCGTACGGTCGCGTCGAGCTGGCGGGAAGAGCAGGTCGCACAGAGTGCGCGGGCGATCAGCGAGCTGGGCCGTGAGCTCTACGAGCGGCTCGGAACCATGACGGAGC
>MNJC01000107.1:0-6628 GCA_001920085.1 Actinobacteria bacterium 13_1_20CM_4_69_9 | reverse complement strand
GACCGGCGCGAGGTCCTGCTGGTGGCGGATCGCCCACACCTCGCCGCCGTGCGTGAGCGTCTGGTGCACCGCGAGGTCGAGGCCGGCGTCCGTCGGCTCCAGGCTGGTGCCGTCGAGGGGGCAACTCCCGCCCGACGCCGCAGCGCGCCCGCACGCGGGACACCGAAACGCCGGATGGTCGACGCCGTCCTGGAACAGCAGCACCTCGACTCGGCCGTCAGAGGCCGCTTCCAGCGTCTGCTCCCAGCCGGCCGCGGCGCGCGTGCCGCGGCCCGCGTCCTCGCGCCAGCGCGCGAGCACTTCGGCCTCGTCCTTCGCCTCGGCCTCCTCGAGCACCGGCGTGACGGCCTCGAGCAGCTGCGCAGGCCCCGCATGTGCCTCCGCCGGGGTCCAGCCGACCACCGCCTCGCGCGCCTCGGCGGAAAGCGCGTCGAGGAATTCCGCTCGCATCTCCTCCGAGCGCACGAGCACGATCTTCGGGACGTGCAACCGGCGGCGGCTGCGGTCGAGAACCTCGGCGACGTCCTTGACGTGCTCCTGCACCAGATGCTCGATGTGTCGCTGGTAGCGCGCCTGCGACCAGCCGCCCTGATCGTGGCGCCCGGGCGTCTCGTCCGAGTAGTCGCCGAGCTCCTGCAGCCTCCCCGCGCTCAGCCGGTACAGCTGACCCTGCTCGCGCCCGACGACCGCGACGATCGTCCCGTCGGCCCGCGCGACGACGCGCACGAGCGGCGCGAGGAAGAGCTCGTGGCTGACCTTGAAGCGATCCTGCACCGGCTCGGGCAGCGCGAGCGTCGTCCAGAAGTTGTCGAGGCCGGCGGCGAAGACCGCGAGGCCCTGCGCTCCGTCGCGGTCGAAGTCGTCGTCGAACCAGCGGGCGATCCGCTCGAAGTCCCCCTTGAGCGCACCCCGCTGCTCGTGCGTCAGGTCCTTGCGGTCGACCTTCTCGGCACTGTTCAGCAGCGCGTTCATCCGCGTCTGCGCGTCGCCGGCGGTCGGAACCTGCGAGGGATCGAGATTCAGGTACAGGCTGGTGGCGCACCCGTGCTCCGCGCGGAAGCCCGCGAGCTGCCGCAGCGTGGACCACGTCACCGTATCGGCCATCGCCTGCCCCTACCTACCATGGAGGCGACGATTGTATGCATGCGTTCACCGTCGGCCATGGGATCCGCCCGCTGGACGAGCTCATCGAGACGCTGCGCGCGGCGGCGGTGCAGACCCTGGTCGACGTGCGCCGCTTTCCCGGGTCACGGCGCAACCCGCAGTTCAACCAGGAGCGGCTCCGCGAGGCGCTCGAAACGGCGGGGATCGTCTACCGGCACGCCGTCGAGCTGGGCGGCCGCCGCAGCGGCGAGCCGGGCGAGGAGGAGTTCGGGTGCATCCGGACGCCCGCGTTCCGAAGCTACGCCGCGCGCATGCGCAGCGACGCCTGGCAGACCGCCCTCGCCACGGAGCTGACCCAGCCGGCCCCATGCTTCATGTGCGCCGAGACGGCCTGGCAGAGGTGCCACCGTCGGCTGATCGCAGAGTTGCTCACCGCCCGCGGAGCGGACGTGACCCATCTGCTGGGCCCGGGCCGCGGGGATTGCCATGCTCTCTACGATGGAAGTGAGATCCGGGCGGGAAAGCTTTTCCTGTGCGGCGCTTTCGTCGCCTAGGCGGAAGGTTCAGCCGACCGGATTCGTTTAATACCTCAGGAGGAATCTTCAGAACCATGACCCAAAACGACGTTCGCCACGTGATCATCATCGGCGGCGGCCCGGCGGGATACACCGCCGCCCTGTATGCCGCGCGCGCGAACCTGAGCCCGCTCGTGATCGAAGGCTTCAACTGGGGAGGCCAGCTGATGATCACCAGCGACGTGGAGAACTACCCGGGCTACACCGACGGCGTGATGGGCCCGGAGATGATGGCCGACTTCCGGCGCCAGGCCGAGCGCTTCGGTGCCGAGTTCGTGACCGACGACGTCACGAAGGTCGACTTCTCCGAGCGGCCGCACCGCGTCTACGTCGGCGATGACGAGTACCGCTCCGAGACCGTGATCGTCGCGACGGGCGCCAGCGCCCGCCAGCTCGGCCTGCCGTCGGAGCAGCGGCTGCAGGGCCGCGGCGTCTCCTACTGCGCGACGTGCGACGCGGCCTTCTTCCCCGGCAAGCACGTCGTCGTGGTCGGCGGCGGCGACTCGGCGATGGAGGAGGCGACGTTCCTGACTCGGTTCGGCCGTGAAGCTCCGCGACGTCGACACGGGCGCGACGTGGGAGCTTGAGGCGGACGGCCTGTTCGCGGCCATCGGCCATGACCCGAACACGGCGCTCTTCCTCGACCAGCTCGACCACGACGAGGCGGGCTACCTGATCACGAGGCCGGGCTCGACGGAGACCAACGCCCCCGGCGTGTTCGCCGTGGGCGACGTGCAGGACCACGTCTACCGGCAGGCGGTCACGGCCGCAGGCTCCGGTTGTATGGGCGCGCTCGACGCGGAGCGCTACCTCGCCGCCATCGAGGGTCACCTCATGGCGGCCGAGGCCGCCCCGCGGCTGTAGCGCCAGCCGACGGCCGCTCTACCCTCGGCCGTTGTGGCCGAGTGGGTCGACCTCATCGATCCGTCGCCGGACGAGCTCCGCGCCCAGCTCCCCCGCGAGGTTCAGGAGACGGCGCTCGCACTGCTGCTGGCGCCCGCCCAGCACTCGGACGAGCCGCGCCCGACGCTGCAGGCCCACGGCGACTACATCTTCGGCGTCTTCCTGCTCGCAATCCCCGTACCGGACGAGGATCGGGTCTTCTACCAGGAGGTCGACGTCGTCGTCACGCACGACGTGCTCGTGACCGTGAGCAAGACGCCGCCGGGCGAAACGCCGTACGACCCGCGTCCGGTGCGCGAGTCATGCCAGCCCGACGACGAGGCCGGCATGATGCTCTACCGGCTCGTCGACGACATCGCCGAGCACTATCTCGACCTCGTCGACTCGCTCGACGGCGAGATCGACGAGCTCGAGGACACGGTCGAGACCGCCCCGGCCGGGCTCATCCGCAAACGCCTCAGCGAGCTTCGGCACGACCTGCTCCACATCCGCCGGACGCTCTCGCCGACACGCGACGCGGTTCGCCGGATCGTCGACAACGTCATCGAGGTCGAGCAGGGCCAGGAGGTCTTCCCGCACGACGTCGAGATCGCGTTCAGCAGCGCCTACGACAAGCTGCTGCGCGCCGTCGACGGGCTGGAGCTCTCCCGCGACCTGATCGCAAGCGTCCGCGACTACCTCGTCGCCAAGATCGCCAACGACCAAAACGAGGTGACGAAGCGCCTGACCGCGATCGCGTCCCTGCTGCTCGTGCCCACGTTCATCGTCGGGGTCTACGGCCAGAACTTCCGGCACCACTTCCCGGAGATCCACTGGCAATTCGGGTACCTCTGGTCGTGGGCGGTGATCATCGCCGCGACGATCGCGCAGTTCGTGTGGTTCCGTCGTCGGCGTTGGATCTAGCGCTACCTTGGCCTGAGTGCCGTACTTCATCTGCCCCAACTGCAAGAACCGCTCGATCGACCACGACGGCCTGCAGGAGCTGGACGACGTTCCCGTCGCCTGCGAGCGCTGCGGCTTCGGCTTCCTGTTCGAGCTGATGGACGACTTCTACCCGGCACCGAACACGGGTTTCGTCGTCTGCGACCGCGAGGGCCGCATCCTCGCGTCGGGACGCGGGGTCTTCGAGCTCGCGGGCTACCGGGAGCAGGAGCTGCTCGGAGGGGACGTCGTCGACCGGCTCGGGCTGAACGGCTGGAACGGCGAGCAGAGCCCGGCAGCCGTCGCGCTCGAATGGGGAGTGCGCCGGCTCGGGGAGAAGCTCGTGCTGCGAACGCGCGCGGGCCAGGAGAAATCGGTCACCGCCGACTTCTTCCCCGCCTACGACGAGGACGGCGGCCTCCTCGTCGCGCTCACGCCACGCGGCTGACGTACACCTCGGTGAGGTAGGCGAAGTCGACGACGCCCCCTTCGGCGGCGACGACCGCACGGAGCTTGCGGTCGAGCTCCGCGCGCACGTCGGCGGGCGCGGCCGCGACGAAGCTGATCGACGCGATGCGGTCGGCGACGGCATCCGCGTCGAGCCGCTGGACGAGCGGGAACGTGCGCTTGTCGACCGGCCCGAAGAGCTCGCTCGACTCGAGCGCCTCCGCCGAATGGCCGACAGGCGGGCGGTCCGGCGGCACGAACGGCTTGATCAGCGCGCTGATCTCGCGCTGCAACGGACGGTTGTGGTCGCGCGAGTTCCAGACGAGCGCGACCGCGCCGCCCGGGCGCAGCACCCGGTGCAGCTCGGGCACGGCCTCGCCGTGACGGAACCAGTGGAAGGCCTGGCCGACCGTGACCGCGTCGACGCTGTCGTCCGCGAGGGGAATCGCTTCCGCACCTCCCAACAGGGCCTCGACGTCGGCCAGCACGCGACGCAGCTCGCCGAGCATCGCCTCGCCGGGCTCGACGGCGATCACGTGCGCGCCCGTCTGCACGAGCGCGCGGGTCAGCTTGCCCGTCCCCGCGCCGAGATCGAGCACCGTGCGCCCCTCGTGCAGATCGAGCTGCTCGGCGATCCAGGCGACGGCTTCCGCCGGATACTCCGGCCGCGCCCGCTCGTACACGTCGGCGACGCGCTCGAACGAGCGGGACTGCGGATGTTGCAGCTCAGACACGAGACGAAGGACAGAGATCGGTGAGCACGCAATCCTCGCACCGGGGCATGCGCGCGATGCAGACACGCCGCCCGTGCCAGATCAGCAGGTGCGGGAAGCGGCCCCAGTCCTCGCGTGGAACGAGGCGCATCAGGTCGCGCTCGATCTTCACCGGATCATCCTGCCGCGTCAGCCGCAGTCGCTGCGACAGCCGGCGCACGTGCGTGTCGACGACGATCCCCTGCGGAGTGCCCAGCTCCGCCGCGACGACGTTCGCTGTCTTGCGCGCCACGCCCGGCAGCCGAACGAGCTGGTCGAGGTCGCGCGGCACCTGCCCGTCGAACTGCTCGAGCAGCATTTGCATCGTCCCCCGCAACGACTTCGCCTTCTGGCGATAGAAGCCGGTGGCGAAGATGTCGCGCTCCAGCTCCTCCGGCGGGACGGCGAGGTAGTCCTCGGGCCGCTGGTACTTCGCGAAGAGCTTCTCGGTGACGCGGTTCACATTGACGTCGGTCGTCTGGGCGGAGAGCATCACCGCGACGAGGAGCTCGATGTCCGACTGCGACCTGAGCGCGATGGTCGCATCGGGGTGCGCGGCCGCAAGGCGCTCGATGATCGGACGGATGCGCTCGCGCTTCGGCGCGACGCGGCGCCGCGCCTCGTGCAGGTAGCTACGCGGCGACAAACGTCTCGGACGTGAGCGCCGACCGCAGGCGCGGCCCCGCGCAGACCACGTCGAGCGCCGGGCACCCGGCACAGATGAAGTCGTCCGGCGTCGGCCGGAAGTCGCCGGCGTTGATCCGCGCGATCGCCTCGCTGAGCTCCGCCTCGAGCTCTGACAGCTCGGAGCGCTCGAAGACCGTCGAGACGATCGCGTCGGCACGCTCGAGGAAGTGGTAGACCACCTCGACCTGGTGCGCGCCGGCGCGGAAACACGCGAGCGCGTAGACGAGGCGCTGGAGGCGGTAGTCGTGCTCGACGATCTCCTCCGGCGTTCCCTCTTCGAGGGTGTTCGTCTTGTAGTCGATGACGAGCGCGCAGTCGCCGTCCAGTTGCAGCACGTCGAGCCGGCCGCGCAGGAGGACGCCGTCGTGCTCGAACGCGAACGGACGCTCCGGCCGTGCGCCGGTCAGCGTCGCGACGCGGCGCGCGAGCTCGGACTCGCAGTACGAGCGCACGAAGCCGGCGATCCGCTCGAGCTCCTCGTCGCTCACGCGCGGATACCAGCCGCGTACCAGCGTGACGAGGTCGTCGGGCGGCAGCGGCTCCTGCAGGTTGACGAGCTCGAGCAGCCGGTGGACGGCGTCGCCGATCTCCGTTGCGGCGAGCCCGGTCGTCCCCGGGGCGGCGTTGCGCTCGTCGGTCGGGCGCATCCCGACGACGCGCTCCGCGTAGTACCGATACGCGCAGCGCTCGAACAGCGCGAGGGCGCTGAACGAGAGCCGGCGCACGCGGTGCAGCGGCGGACGGGGAACCTCGCCGAGCGGCGGCAGGGGCGGCGCCAGCGCCGGCAGCGCGGCGACGGCGTCCTCCATGAACAAGGCCAGCTGCCCGTCCTCCGGCGCGGCCTCCGCGGCGACGGGCTGATCCTCGGCGAAGCGGTCGACGCGGAGGATGACCCGTGCGCCCTCGCGCTCGAGCTCGACCGGCTCGTGCCGCGCGCGCTCGATCTCGTCGCGCGCCTCGAGGCGGCCGATCACCCAGCCGATCGGCGTCGACTCGTCGGCGGTGCGCGCCGGGTCGATCGAGCCGGAGACGATCAGCCGGTCGATCGCCCGCGTCATGGCGACGTAGTAGAGCCGCAGGCGCTCAGCGCGCTCCTCGGTCTTGCGAGCCTCCTTGACCTCCTCGTACGCATAGACGCCGCGGCGCTCGCTGGTGAGCGGGTCGGCGACGCGGAAGCCGAAGCGGCCGTCCGACAGCGCGAGGATCTCGTCGGACGCGGGCGGCGCCCTGTCGCGGCCG
>MNJC01000113.1 GCA_001920085.1 Actinobacteria bacterium 13_1_20CM_4_69_9 | reverse complement strand
GGCTTCTCGCCGTTTGAGGCGGGGCTGCGGTCGTTGCCGGTCACCGGGCCGATTCTGTTCGTCTCGCCGGTGAGCGGCCGGCTGACGGCACGCGTGCCGGTGCGGCTGCTGCTCGGGACGGGGCTCGCGTTCGTGACGGTCGGGCTGCTGCTGATGGGGAACCTGTCCGACTCGTCCGGGTGGACCGCGCTGCTGCCCGGCCAGATCCTGGCCGGCATCGGGATAGGCCTGGCCACCCCCGGGCTGGCCTCGACCGCCGTTGGCGTGGTCCGCCCACAGCTGAGCGGCATGGCGTCGGGCGCGAACAACACGGCTCGCCAGCTCGGGCTCGCCACCGGTATCGCCGGCCTCGGTTCGATCTTTCAGTCGAAGATCCAGTCGACGCTCACCCCGCTGGTCTCGGGCACGTCCGCGTCGTCGCACGTCCACGAGCTTTCGCGGGCTGTCGCGTCAGGCGGGACCGGGCGCGCCTTGCAGGCGGTGCCGCCCGCCGACCGCGACAAGGTGGTGCACGCCGCGCACCACGCGTTCGTGACGGGCTTCAACACGATCGCACTGGTGAGCGTCGCCGTGGCGGCGGTGGGCTCCGTGGCGGGGTATGCGCTGGTGCGGTCGCGGGACTTCGTGGCCGGCGGGGGCCCAGTGCCGGCTCCCGAGCCGGCGCAGGCGTAAGCCAAGTTCACCCTTCAAGAACGGAGGAGATCGCGATGACCAACGTTTCTGACCCAAACTCGATGGCTGAAGTACGCGCGTTCATCGGTCGCTGCCACGAGGCGCTCACTCAGCAGAGCCGGGGTCACCCGGAGCGACTCTTGGCGCTGTGGTCACGGGCCGACGACGTAACGGTCATGGCCGCGATCGGCGGCTACCACGTCGGATTCGATGCAGTGAGCGAACTGCTCTCGGCGGCCTCGAAGACGCAGAGCTTTGACAGCTGGAGCGCGGAGAACCTTGTGACCTACGTCGCCGAAGATCTTGCGTTCAGCGTCGAGTTGGAGCACTACGCGCGGCTGGTCGACGGCGAAGACCAGGGGATGACACTGCGCGCAACGCAGATCTATCGACGCGAGGACGGACAGTGGAGAATCGTCCACCGTCACGGTGACATTCTCTCGCCGGTCGAGGCGAAATGGTGAACCCGGTATCGCGATCAGCGGTCGCACGGCTGATGCCGGACGGCGCTTCGGCGCCTAGGCGATAAGCACGTTCTTACTTCGACACGGCTCTCATCGCTGATACCGGCCTGCTTTGAGCTCGATGCCGGTTTCAGAGTCGTCGATTCGAACGACGAGTGATCGAGCGGCCTCGGACGGCCCAGGCTGAAATGCCCACTCCGCTCGGAACATCGTGCCGCTGCCACCTCGCGCAGAGCCCGAGGGTGAGTAAACGGTGCCGGCATCATCCGCGACCGACACATCCAGGTCGAAGATTCTCTCGGCCGGCTGGCGAGGCACCAGGTCCCGATCTGCACTTCGCTCGTGCCATTCCTGAAGCCCCTCGCTGAACTCACGCTCGAGCCCCGCTGTTCGCCTGCTCGGCACACCACGGGCGCGCACAACCACCTCGTCTGGCCACACCTCGACGCTTACGAGCACCACGTCGACCCCGTCGCGTTTCAGCACCGTTCGGAGCGGACTGACGACCACAGGGAGCGTCGCCGGCATCAGTCGTGACGATGTCTGTCGGCGCTCGACTCCTTCGGCTTCGCCCAGCGCGGGTAGATGTTGCAGAGCTCGCGAAAGCGTTGTGGGTAGCTCAGCACGTCGGTTGAATCGACGAACTGATCGATCGCACCAACCAGAGGTAAGGACTTCAGCCAAGGATCGGTCACGCCCGCGAGGCAGGCATCGACGAGCCGGCCAGAGCCGAGGACGCGGAAAGGCCGTCCGTGAAAGAGGCGTACCGTCGAGTCGACCCGCGACGTGACTCCGAGCGCGTTGTGCCGTGCGGCGAGCGCTTCAACGGCAGTGACAAGCGCAGCCTCGCGCTCGTCATAGTCATCCGCGGCGAGGACCTCCCCGAGAGCAGTGCCAATCTCTGCGTGGGAATCGAGCTTGGCGAACGCCGATCCCAACCATTTGCTGTACGGCGCGTAGCGGCGTTCCAAGAGGAAGCTCAACCGCATCAGATCGCGAACGAGTCGTGCCGCGACCACGCGTGAACCAAGATCGTCGCCGACCTCCGCAGTGCGGCCGACGAAAGGCTCCTCTTGGTCGATCCGGCGCCACTGGCACGCGAGCAACCACAGCCATACCTGGTCCGGATACCAGGCCAAAGCCTCCCTCACGGCAGCGAGCTCGCCGACGTCGTCGTGGAACACGGCCCCCGCTGTGAGCTCGAGCAGGATCTCCTGAGGTGTGCTCAACCAGTCTCGGAGCGGCACGCCCTCGGAAGGGTTGAACCCGAGCCGGTCGCGAAGCCAGTCGTCGAGTGAAGCGATCTCGACGTGATGCGAGACGGCCACATCGTCCCAGCCGAAGCGCGTCGGCCAGCCGCGAAACTCGTCCGGGAGTCCCGCCTCGATCACATCCCGAAGCACGGGCACATGGTCCGCACCGACGAAGACCTGCAAGCGCGGCCCCCAACCGTGGTCAGTCGAACGGCTCGTGTCGAACCCGAGCACATCAGACCCCCAGCCAAGCAACCCCGCGGCATGTGGGACATCACCGACGAGCGGCGCAACCGCCTCGAAATAGAACGCACCGGACAACTCGAGGCCGCCCACGAAGTCCGGCATCAGGCGGAATCGGACGGCCGCAGCTGATGGTTCGCTCGCATCACGGGGTGAGAAGCCGCCGTGGTGCCTTCAGCTCCCACGCATCCGTCAGCAGTTCGCCCAGGAACTCGCGGTCGACACGGGCGAGCGTGACGCCGACGGCGGCCAGTCTCTTGCCCCACCAGACCTGCTCGCACGCGGCCGGCGCGCTCTCGATTGCCGTGAGGATGCCGCCCTCGTCGAGCATCACGTTCATACGCTCGTCGCTCCAGAGCGTTGCGAAGATCTTGCCGCCGACACGAAACGACGCCCGGCCGTGGTGATCCTGCTCCACCGCCTCGGGTAACGACAGCGCAACGGCGCGGGCCTCGTCCGTCGAGACGGTCACGGCCGCAAATTATGGGCCACCGATACCCAACACTGGGGGATGATGGCGAACCCGTGAAGTCGCAGAATCGTTCTGATGACGCGCGTTGTTCTGATCGCGGCGGCTGCCGTCCTCGTCACCTCGTGCAGCGACCACGGACACGGGGTCGTCTCGGTTGCAGCCGTGAAGCGTGCCCTGAGAGCCGCGCAGCTCGGACCACAGCAGGTAAAGCTCGTGACGACCATTGAAACGGCAACTCGGACGCCGCTGCCGGCTGTGAACTTCTGCGCCGCCGAGGCGGTCGCGGTGCCGTCGGCGACAAGCCTCGACGTCGACCACGGTCGAGCGATCGTCATGGTCTTCGAGAGCCCCCAGGCGGCCGACGAGTGGACGCCTCGAGCCGAGTGCGCCGCGAAACCGTTTCGCGTCCGAAACGTCATCGCTGTGCCGATCCACGGACACCTGAGCCGGCGGCTCCGACAGGCACTCCGCCGGCTCCGTAGGAGCGCGTAGGCTCACTGGCTCGTCCAGCTGAGAACGGAGGTGCGATGAGCGCGTACTCGATCAAGACGCTTGACGCCTCGACGTGGGATGCCTTCGCCCGCCTGGCTGAGAAGCACAACGGCATGGGATTCGGTGGCTGCTGGTGCACCTGGTTCCATTCGCGGGAGGGCAGGCCCGAGGGCGAAAAGGGCCGTCCCTGGAAAGAGCGTCTCGTTCGCGAGGGCGACGCTCATGCGGCCCTCGTCTTCGACGGCGACTCAGCGGTCGCCTGGTGCCAGTACGGCTCTCCGGACGAGCTCCCGAACATCCATCACCGCAAGCAATACGAGGCGACCCGCACGGATGAGGCGCCCGACTATCGCATCACGTGCATCTTCGTCGACAGGGACTACCGACGGAAAGGCGTCGCAGCGGTGGCGCTTCGTGGTGCCCTCGAGCTGATCGCGGAGAAGGGCGGTGGCGTGGTGGAGGGCTATCCGCAGGACACGCAGGGCAAGAAGCTCTCGGCGAAGTTCCTCTACAACGCCACGCGCAGCCTCTATGAGCAGACCGGCTTCAGCTACGACCGGCCGAAGGGGAAGAACCATTGCGTGATGCGCAGAACCGTTTCGTCCGTCGAAACCTGAAGGAGCACGTGCAGGTTGCGATCGGAAGGCACCTGGGTATACCGGTCGCATGCCCGAAGAACTCACGCAGCAAGAGCTCGACGAGCTCGCTGCCGAATTGCTGCCACGGCGCGAGGCCCTCTCCGTGATCGGCCCGTTGCCTGCTGCCGCGCCCGGTAGCGATGCGGCGACCGATCTGCCGCAGATGGCCGAAGAGCAGATCCCGACCTCGCCTGCGGACGAGTCCGATCTCTAAGGCACGAGGTCGCTAGGCCGACGCGTGCGTCCGTGCCCGCGGTCGCGGGTCGGCTGCGAGCTGCCCGCACGCGGCCGCGATGTCGCGTCCGCGGGTCAGGCGCACCGTCGCCGGCAGCCGCGCCGCGTCGAGCACGTCCTTGAACGCGGCGATTGCCTTACGCGTCGACCCGGCATACATCCCGGTCGGGTTGTACGGAATCAGGTTCACCTTGAACACCTTCGGGTCCAGCAGCGCGGCGAGTGCCCGCGCCTGATCGACACGGTCGTTGACGCCGCCGAGCATCACGTACTCGACGAACACCTTCCGCCGGCGCAGCTCGAAGTAGCGCGTGCACTCGGCCAGCACGTCCGCCAGCGGGTAGCGCACGTTCACCGGCATCAGCTCGCTGCGCAGCTCGTCGGTCGGCGCGTGCAACGAAAGCGCGAGCCGGATCGGCTCGGTCACCTCGTCGACGAAACGGCGTAGGCCGGGCAGCCAGCCGACCGTCGACACCGTCGCGCGCCGGTTCGTGATGCCGACGTCCGCGAGTAGCCGCGCTGCGTCGACAACGGCGTCGAGGTTGAGCATCGGCTCGCCCATGCCCATGAACACCGCGTGGTCGACCGCCTCGATCCGGCGAAAGTGGAGCGCCTGGTCGAGGATCTCCGACGCCGACAGGTTGCGACCGAACGCCATCTGCCCGGTCGCGCAGAACGTGCACGTCAACGGACAGCCGGACTGCGAGGACAGGCAGAGCGAACGGCGGCCGTCGCGGTAGCGCATCAGCACCGCCTCGACGGGATGGCCGTCCCGCGTCCTGAAGAGCGTCTTGGCCGTTCCGTCGCGCGCCCGCTCCTCGCGTTCGACGTCGAGCGTCGAGAACGGCACTTCGGCTGCGAGCCGCGCGCGGAGCGCCGCGGGCACGTTCGTCATCGCGGCATAGGAGGCGGCGCCGCGCGCAGCCCATTCCCAGACCTGGCCGGCACGGTACGGCGGCTCGCCCGCCGCCTCGAACACGTCACGAAGGAGTGCGAGATCCACGCGCGACACGGTAGCGTTGGCCATGGCTTCCGTCGCCCGGCCGTGGTGGCAACGCGCGGTGCTCTACCAGGTCTACGTCCGTTCGTTCGCCGACTCGGACGAGGACGGCGTCGGCGATCTCCGCGGCATCGCCGACCGGCTCGATTATCTGGAGTGGCTCGGCGCCGACGCGGTCTGGCTCAGCCCGGTCACCGTCTCGCCGGACAAGGACTGGGGCTACGACGTCGCCGACTACATCGGCGTCCAGCCGGCGTTCGGGGGGTTGCCCGCGCTCGACGAGCTCGTCGCGCAGGCGGCCCGGCGCGACATACGCGTGATCGTCGACATCGTTCCGAACCACACGTCCGACAGGCATCCGTGGTTCGAGGAGTCGCGCGTGTCGCGCGACTCGCCGCGCCGCGACTGGTACGTCTGGGCCGACCCGAAGCCCGACGGCTCTCCACCGAACAACTGGCGCGGCGCGTTCGGTGGCGGGCGTGCGTGGACGCTCGACGAGCGAACGGGCCAGTACTACCTGCACAACTTCCTGCCGGAGCAGCCCGATCTGAACTGGTGGAACGACGACGTCCGCGCGGCGTTCGACGACATCCTGCGCTTCTGGCTCGACCGCGGCATCGCCGGCTTCCGCATCGACGTCGCGCACGGCATCGTCAAGGACCGGGAGCTGCGCGACAACCCCGATCCGGCGATCTCCACGTACAACGCGAACCGCGAGGACGTCCACGATGTCCTACGCCGCTGGCGTCGCGTCGTCGACGAATACGCGCCCGAGCGCGTGCTGCTCGGCGAGACCTGGGTGATGGAGCTCGACCGCCTCGCGCGCTTCTACGGCAGCGGGGACGACGAGCTCCATCTCGCCTTCAACTTCCCCTTCACGTTCTCCGACCTCGACGCAGGCCGGCTGCGCGGAATCGTCGAGGCGACGGAGGCGGCGTTGCCCGAGCGCGCCTGGCCCGTGTGGATGCTCTCGAACCACGACATCGTCCGCTTCCCGACGCGCATGGCCGGCGGTGACGAGCGCAAGGCGCGCGCGGCGCTCTTCCTGCTGATGACGCTGCGCGGCACGCCGGTCCTCTACTACGGCGACGAGCTCGGCATGCCGCAGGCCGACGTCCCGGCCGAGCAGCAGCGCGACATGGACGGCCGCGACGGCGCGCGCACCCCGCTGCCGTGGAACGGCGGCTGGAGCGATCCGTGGCTCCCGGTCGCAGCCGACGTTCCTCCCGTCGCGGTGCAGCGCGACGACGACGGCTCGTTTCTCAACTTCGCACGCTCGCTGATCGCGCAGCGGCGCGCGAACCCCGACCTCGTCGACGGCGCGTACGAGTCGCTGCCGTCGCCGGAGGGCGTCTGGGCGTTCCGTCGGGGGGAGCGGACGACCGTCGCCGTGAACCTCTCCGACGAGGGCGTCGAGCTCGACGGGTTACGGCTCCGGCCGTGGGAGGGCGTCGCTCAGCGCAGGTAACGCCAGGAGTCCTGAATCACCGAGCGCTCGCCGACGACGACCTCCACCGGGCGTCCCAGGATCTGCTGCAGGCCCTCGAGATCGGCGTCGTACGGATCTCCGACGGCGACCTCGACTGCGCCGGAGTCCATGAAACGGACGGGCACTGCGAACATCCGGCGTGCGACCTCGAGCGGCAGCAGCCGCGCCGCCCGCGGGTCGAGCGGGTGGCGCACGAGGTCGACGTAGCGCAGGCCGAACTGCTCGGCGAGCGCAGCCGCCAGCTCGGGCTCGAACAGCCAGCCGCGTGCAAGCAACGTCTCACCGAGGCGCATGCCGGTGATGCGGGCGGCCTCGAGCCCGGCGTCGAGCCTGTCGTGAGAGATCCAGCCCTTCCTCAGCAGGATCGTCCCGAGCCTGGGGCGGACCTCTTCCTCGAAGTAGCCGTGATCCAGCCGCGGCGCGGCCGCGCCCGAGGCGAGCCTCAGACCGCCGCCGAGGTAACGCTTGTCAGTTCCGCCGCCCATCGGGCCAAATATCGGCGCGCGCGGGCGCCTGGACGATCACCCGAGGGGTGGACGAGTTGAAAGCGGCAAAATGAACGCGTGATCGATCTCCGGTCCGACACGCTCACCCAGCCGACTCCGGCCATGCGCGAGGCGATCGCGAACGCCGCCGTCGGCGACGAGCAAAAACGGGAAGACCCGACGGTCAACGAGCTCGAGCGCCGCGGCGCCGAGTTCCTGGGACAGGAGGAGGCCGTCTTCCTACCGACCGCGACGATGGCGAACCAGATCGCGCTGCAGATCCTCGGGCGTCCGGGCGACGCGCTCCTCGTCGAGCGCCACGCGCACATCATGCTCTCCGAGCTCGGCGGCCCGGCCGCGCACTCCGGTCTCCTGACGATCGGGCTCGAGGGGACGAAGGGACGGTTCTCGCCGGACCAGGTCGTCTCCGAGATCCGCGACCGGACGAGCGTGCACGTCGCGCCGACCCGGATCGTCGCCGTGGAGAACACGCACAACAGCGCCGGCGGCCGTGCCTGGCCACTGGCGGAGATCGACGCCATCGTCGCGACGTGCCGGGAGCACGAGCTGGCCGTGCACCTCGACGGCGCGCGGCTCGTCAACGCCGCGGTCGCGTGCGGTGTGCCGGCGGCGCGGATCGGCGAGGGGTTCGACACCGTCACGCTCTGCTTCTCCAAGGCGCTCGGCTGCCCGCTCGGCGCGCTGATCGCGGGCTCGCACGAGCTGATGGCGTCGGCGCGACGCGGCAAACACTTCTTCGGCGGAGCGATGCGCCAGGCGGGAATCGTCGCGGCGGCTGCGCTCTACGCGCTCGACCACCACGTCGACCGCATCGCCGACGACCATGCGCGCGCACGCCGGCTCGCCGAGGGTCTGACCGAGGCGGGCGTCGACGTCGACCTCGAGCAGGTGGAGACGAACTTCGTGCAGATCGACGTCGGCCCCGACCGGGCGGGCGCGATCGACCGAATGAAGGAGCACGGCGTGCTCGTCTCGACCACGGTGCATCCCACCGTAGTGCGCGCGGTGACGCACCTGGATGTCTCCGACGACGACATCGAGACCGCGATCGCCGCGATCCCCGAGGCGGTTACTCGTACTGGAGCGCCTGCAGGACGTTGAGCCGCGACGCGCGGCGCGCCGGGAAGATCGCCGCGATGATCCCGACCAGGATCGCCGCGACCCCGAAGACGATCAGCTGGCCTACGGGCAGTGAGAGCACGATGAAGTCCACCCGCGCGATCAGGAGCGAGGCGAGGATGATCCCGAGCGCGATGCCGATGACGGCGCCGATCAGGGCGGTGATCACGCTCTCGTGCCGGATCATTCGGCGCACCTGACGTCGCGTCATTCCGATCGCGCGCAGCATGCCGATCTCGCGCGTGCGCTCGAACACCGTCAGCACGAGCGTGTTGACGATGCCGAAGAGGCTGACGACCACCGACAGCGCGAGCAGCACGTAGAGGATGTTCAGGATCGAGCTCAGGCCGGAGATCTGGTTGTCGATGAACTTCTGCCGCGTCGCCGCCTTCGCGTTCGGGAAGGCCTTCAAGGTCTTGTCGAGCGCCGCCTGATTCGCGGCCGTCTGGCCGCCGTTCATGACGACGAAGGAGTAGAGGTTCTCGGGCTGCTCCGTGTGACTGTCGAACACCGTCGTCGACATCGTCACGCGTCCGAACGGCGACCCACCGGTCGGGGGATCGAAGATCCCCTCGACGTTCAGCAGCTCCTGGGTGCCGTCGGCGAAGGTCAGCGGCACGGGGGAGCCGATCTCGAGATGGTGGCTGTCCGCGTAGTCCTTGTCGACGAACGCACCGTCCGCGCCGAGGTGGGCCATGACGGTCGACGTGCCATGTGTCCAGTCGAGGTTGAAGACACTGGCCGCGGGCGGGTTGACCGCCGTGATCGCGATCTTGTGCCCGTACGCGAGCCCCTCGCCCGCGCGAACGTCGGCGACCGAGGTCACGCCCGGTGTCTTACCGACGGCCTCAGAGGCGGCGATCGGGATGGGGTTGAAGTTGTTCTGCGCGGTGATCGCGTAATCGGCGTTCCGCCAGATGTCCTTAACCGCACCGCGGAAGCTCGAGACGATGCCGGCTGCAAGGATCGACACCAGCGTGACGAGCGCCAGGCCGATCATGAGCGCCGACGCGGTCGAAGCGGTGCGCTGCGGGTTGCGCCGGGAGTTGTCGCGCGCGAGCGCGCCTGCGGCCCCGCCGAGCTTCGTCGCCGGCCAGCCGAGCGTCCAGGCGAGCGGGCCGATCAGCCGCACGGACAGAAGCGCGACGCCGAAGAACACCAGCAACGCGCCGCCGAGCATGAGCAGCAGGATCTGGCCCGTGCCCAGGTTGGAGACGAAGAGGCCGGCGAGCAGGCCCGCGAACCCCAGCACCGTGAGCACGATGGCGGCGGGAAGCCGGTAGCGCGCCCAGCGCGACTCCGGCAGCGTCGCGCCCTCGCGCACGGCGGCGATGGGCGGAACGCGCGTCGCGCGCAGAGCCGGCCGCAGGCTCGCGAGCAGCGTGACGACGATCCCGACGAGCAGCGCCACGACGATCGTGCGCGTCTCGAGCGTCAGGCCGTTGTTCGGCAGCGTGAACCCGACCGCGTCGAAGAGCGAGAAGAGGCCCTTGGCCAGCGCGAGGCCGGCGAAGAGCCCGACGATCGACGCCAGCGTTCCCATGACGAGCGCCTCCAGCATGACGGAGCGCAGCACCTGCGACCGCGACGCGCCCAGCGTCCGCAGCGTCGCGAACTCGCGCATGCGCTGCGCGATCGTGATCGAGAGGGAGTTCGCGATCACGAAGCTGCCGACGAAGAGCGCGACGCCGCCGAAGCCGAGCAGGAACTTCTGCAGGAAGGAGATGAACGAGTCGGTCTCCTTCGCGTCTTCGTGCGACTGCAGCTTCGCCGTCCGGATCTGGGTGTCGGCCGGCAGGACCTGCTTGATGGACGCGACCAGCTTCGGCGTCGAGACGCCCTGAGCGGATGCGACCGCGATCTCGTCGAGCTTGCCCGGCTTCTCGAACAGGTGCTGCGCGGTCGGAAGGTCGAAGCCGGAGAGCGTCGCGCCCCCGATCGTCGACACGGACCCGAACTTGACGATGCCCGACACGCGCAGCCGGTCGACGGGGCCCTGCGCCTGGACGCCGATCACCTGGCCGATCTTGAAGTGCTCCTTCGACGCGGTCGACTTGTCGATCACGACCTCGCCGGGCTTCGGCCAGGCGCCGGACACGAGCTGCAGCGGATTGAAGCGCGACGCGCCGTCGGCGATGCTGAACCCGAGATTCGGCGCTCCGCCGTAGACGATTGCCTTGCCGTCCTTGCCGATCAGGTGCGCCTCGCCGTTCACCTGGCCCTGCGCCTCGCCGACCTCCGGCAGGGAGCGCACCTTCTGTAGCAGCGACTCGTCGAACGACGGCGCGGTCGACCCGCTGTCGCCGCTGAGATCGAACGCCGACTTGCCGCTGATGACGGCGTCGGATCCGGCGCGCGTCTCGAAGAAGATCGAGTGGAACGCGTTGTTGATCGAGTCCGTCAGGACGTAGGTGCCGGCAACCGTCGCGACGCCGAGGACGATCGCGATCGCCGTCAGCGCCGTCCGCAGCTTGCGCCCTAGCAGGCCGCGAAGAGCAAACGCAGTCACTACTCGCCGAGCTCCTCCATCGCCGCCACGATGTCGTGGGCGGAGATGTTGCTCGCTTCACGCACGATCAGCCCGTCGTCGAGGAACAGCACGCGGTCCGCGATCGCCGCCGCGCGCGGCTCGTGCGTGACCATGACGATGGTCTGCTGGAGCTCTCGGACGGAGCGTTCGAGCAGCTCGAGGATCTCGCCGCTCGTCTTCGAGTCGAGGTTCCCCGTCGGCTCGTCGGCGAAGATGATCGTCGGCTTGTTCACGAGCGCGCGACCGATTGCGACGCGCTGCTGCTGTCCGCCCGACAGCTCGGACGGCTTGTGCGTGCGGCGCGGCGTGAGGCCGACCTGATCCAGCAGCTCGTTGACCCAGGCCTTGTCCGGCTTCTCGCCGGCAATCGAAAGCGGGAGGACGATGTTCTCCTCCGCGTCGAGCATCGGGAGCAGGTTGAAGAACTGGAAGACGAAGCCGATGTGCTGCCGCCGCAGCCTGGTCATGTCGTTGTCGTTGAGCGTCGAGAGCTTCGTGCCCGCGATCGCGACCTCGCCGCTCGTCGGACGGTCGAGGCCCGCGAGGATGTGCATCAGGGTCGATTTGCCCGAGCCCGACGGGCCCATGACGGCGGTCAGCTCGCCCTTGCGGACGTTCAGGGAGACGCCGCGCAGGGCGTCGACGGCCGTGTCGCCCTCGCCGTAGCGGCGCGTCAGCTCGGTCGCCGTGACGACCGGCTCCGCGTCGGGTGCCCGCGCGGGAGCAGGAGTGGTGATGGTTTCGCTCATCTGGCCTCCGTGTCGATGGCTCCAGTGTGGCACCAACGCGGAGGATTGTGGGTACGGCTAACCGGCCTTTTCGGTCAGCGGTCACCCAGTTGGAACGCGACGAAGGCGAGCGCCGCGTAGATCGCGATCAGCATGACGCCCTCCCAGCGGCGCGAGCGGCCGTCGCGGATGACGAACCCCACGAACACGGCCGCGGCGCCCATCGCAATCAGCTCCACGGGCCGGAAGGCGAGCGTCAGCGGATGTGCGAATGCGAACGAGAGGAGGAGGACGACGGGGATGACGAACAGCCCGACCTGAGCGCTCGAGGTGATCGCAATCTGCGTCGCGAGCTTCATCTTCCCGCGGTTGGCGATCACGACGGCCCCGCCGTGCTCGGCGGCGTTCCCGACCACGGCGACGATCACGAACGCGATGAAGAACTGCGACAGGCCGGCGGCCTTCGCGAAGTCCTGCAGCGAGTGGACGAGGATCTCGCTCGTGACGGCAGTGCCCGCCGTCGCCAGCCCGAGCGCGACGAGCGACGTGCGCATGCTCCAGCCGGGGTCGCCCGGGCTCTCGTCGTGCTCCCGCCGCCGGATGCCGAGGACCGTGACCACGAGGTACAGGGCGAGCAGCGCGACCGCCGGGATGATGCTGATCAGCGCAAGCGAGTGGCGGTTCGGGTCGCCGTGAAAGCCCGGGATCGACGGGATGAGGAGCAGCAGGACGGCGGCGGCAACCAGGCCCAGCTGCCCGATCAGGGCGATGATCACCTCCGGCGCGTTGCCGAAGCTCGCGTTGAGCAGGCCGCCGATCCGCGCGCCCACGTGCTCGCCGGCGTGCTCCGTCGCCTCGCCGATCAGCCACGCGAGCGGAATCAGCGACAGCGCCGAGAGGACGAACAGCGCTGTCTTGCCCGGATGGGCAACGGCGTCGACTATCCAGGTGACGGGCGCGAGCGCAAGCGAGGCCCAGAGGAGTCGTCGCGCCACGCGGCCCTAGCTTATAGAGCGGCGCGCTGTCAAGACTTGCGGCGCGCGGTTTCGGGCAGGAAAATTCCGTCATGCCGCAACCAGCGCAGAGCGCCGCACCCGCGACCGAGCTTCCGCTGCGGCCGCAGGACGAGCTCGAGTGCCGGCGCTGCGAGGTGCACTGCGACAAGGTCGTCTATCCGTCCGCCTGCATCGATCGCGCGTGTCCGTTCCTGTACGCGTTCCAGGAGTTCGGGCACACGTACATCGGCTGTATGCAGAAGGTCTACGGCGCCGAGATCGACCTGGAGATGCTGCGCGAGGCGGAGGCACGCCGCGAGGGCTTCGGCGCGATGCGCACGACGCGCGCGCCGCTGCCGATGTGCCGGGTCGAGATCGAGGAGTGCTACGGCAGCGAGCGCTCCGGCCAGATCGGCTGCGTCAATCCGGAGTTCCACGAGCTGCCGGTCGGCCGCCCGACCTTCAAGGTCTTCGCTCAGCTAACGGACTGAGCAGCGCGTAGCCGACGAGCGGGCTGAGCGCGGCGAGCCCGAACGCGAGCCGCCACGAGGCGTGGTGCACCACGGCTGCGAACGCGATCGGCGCGACGATCCCGCCGGCTGCGAGGAACGTCTGCTGGAGGCCGATCGCCGCGCCGCTGCGCGCCCGCCCGGCGGTTTCGGCCGTGGCGGTGAACGAGAGCCCGTTCCAGGAGAGACCGAAGGTGGCGGCGACGACCAGCGCCGGCACGATGATCCACGTGGGCGCATCGAGCAGCACCGTGGTCACGGCAACGGAGATCGCGATGCCGAGGCCCACGCGCCGGAGCGGGACGATGCGCATGTGTATCCGGTCCGACCAGCGTCCCAGCGCGATGCGCGAGATCCCGCCGAGCACCTGGGTCACGGCGAGCGCGGCCGCCGCGACCGCCGTCGACACGCCGCGGTGGTCGTGCAGGAAGAGGACGAAGAAGCCGAGCAGGCTCAGTTGGGTCGTGACGAAGAACGTGCTGCCCAAGCAGATCAGCCACACGCGCCGGTCCCGCAACGGGCGCGCAAGGGCGGACTGGTCCTCGGACGGCTCGACACGGATGAACACGAGCGCCACGATCGCGCCGACGAGGGACGCGCCCGCGAGCCCCAGGAACGCCGCGTGCAAGCTCACATGCTGCTCGAGCAGCGGCAGCGCCATCCCGAATGAGGAGGCATTTGCCGCCCAGACGAGCGCGCCACAGGAACACGCCAGGCCGATCGCCATCACGAGCCGCTCGCCGATGCGATCGGCGATCAGCCCCCACGCGAGCAGCGTCGGCACCGACCCGAGGAAGCTGGCGGCGAGGACGACGCCCGTCTGCGTGAGCGTGAGGTCGAAGTCGCGTCGGATCGCCGGCGCGATCGCGGGCAGCCCGAGCCCGGTCGCCGCGTACGACGCCTGCGCGACCACTCCGGCGCCGAGCACCGTCCAGCGGTATCTAGGACGTGGCTCGGGTGTGGATGTCACGCAGCTTCTGGATCTCCTCGGCGTTCGGACCGTGGCCGTCGGCCCCGGGCACCTCGAGCACGACCGGCAGTCCCTGCACCTTCGGGTGCGCGAGGAACACCCCGATGCCCTCGCCCATCAGTCCGTCGCCGATGTTGTCGTGGCGGTCACGGTTCGAGCCCAGGGGGGCCTTCGCGTCGTTGGCGTGCAGCATGCGCAGCCGGTCGAGCCCGATGCGCTCGTCCACCTCCCGCAGCAGCCCGTCCCACGCCTGCTCGTCGGTGACGTCGACGCCGGAGACGTAGAGGTGGCAGGAGTCGAGGCAGATGCCGAGCCGCTCGTGCCGCCCGAGCGCGTCGAAGAGGACTGCGAGCTCGTCGACCGAGCGGCCGATCGTCCCGCCGGCGCCGGCCGAGTTCTCCATCAGCAGCCATGTCCGCTCGCTGCATCGGTCGAGCACCTGCTCGATCGCGGGCACCGCGCGCTCGAGGCCGATCTCGAAGCCGGCTCCGAGATGCGAGCCGACGTGGAAGACGACCGCGTCGGCGTCGATCGCGCACGCCGCGTCGACGGTGGAGCGCATCGTGTCGACGCTCTTGCGGTAGATCTCGTCGTCCGGTGCGGCGAGGTTGACGAGGTACAGGCTGTGCACGAGCGCCGGAATGCCGAGCTCTTCCCGCCGCTCGCGGAACCGCTCGAGATCCTTCGGGTCGTGGTCCGGGAACCGCCAGGTGCGTGGGCTCTGTACGAAGAGCTGGACGGCCTCGGCGCCCATTGCCTCGCCCTTGTCGAGCGCCTTCTTGATCCCGCCCGAACAGTGAGCCCCGAACAACATCGGGCGATCCTATGTACAGCCGCTCGGCTGAGGCCGGCGCCAAAGCCGGACGCTGAGCCAGTCGAAGACGGCTTAGCGGGAGGCGGACTGATGCGGCCCGGCGACGCGAAGCATCGCCGGGCCGCACGGAAGTGAGCAGTCGCCAGTCCCCGAGGAGCGCGCGGGCTTCGCCCGCGCGCGTTGCCCGCGCAGCGGCCAACCTCTCCATGCCTGAAAGCTTTAGCTTTCGGGCATGAGCGTTCGCGTCCGCATGGCGCCGTCGCCGACCGGGTTCCTGCACATCGGGAACGTCCGCACGGCGTTGTTCAACTGGCTGTTCGCGCGCCATCACGGCGGCGAGTTCAAGCTACGGATCGAGAACACCGACACGAGCCGCGAGGTCGAGGAGGCGACGGAGCAGATCCAGGAGTCGCTGCGCTGGCTCGGCCTCGACTGGGACGGCGACGTCACGTTCCAGCTCGATCGGATGG
>MNJC01000071.1 GCA_001920085.1 Actinobacteria bacterium 13_1_20CM_4_69_9 | reverse complement strand
GCGCCTCTCGAAGCATGTCAAAGGCCCCGACTTCCCGACCGGCGGCTCGATCGTCGGCCGCGGCGGGATTCGCGACGCGTACCGCTCGGGTCGCGGACGCATCACCGTTCGCGGCCGCGCGCACATCGAGCAGCTGCGCGGCGGCAAGAACGCGATCATCATCACCGAGCTTCCATACGCCGTACGCAAGGCGGGCGAGGGCGGTGTGATCGAGAAGATCGCCGACCTCGTCAAGGCGGGAACGCTCACGGAAGTGCCGATGTCGGATGACGCGCTGCAGGACCATTCCGACAAGGACGGCATGCGCATCTACGTCGAGCTGAAGCGCGAGGCGGTGCCGCAAGTTGCGCTCAACAAGCTCTTCAAGCTGACCCCGCTGCAGACGACGTTCGGGTACAACGCGGTCGCACTCGTCGACGGCGTCCCGAAGACGCTGTCGCTGCTCGAGCTGATCCGGCACTACCTCGACTACCAGCGTGAGGTCGTCACCCGTCGCTCGAAGTACGAGCTGCGGCAGGCCGAGAAGCGCGCACACGTTCTCGAGGGCTACCTGAAGGCGCTCGACCGGCTCGACGAGGTGATTGCGCTGATCCGCGCCGCTGCGGACACCGATTCGGCGCGTGAAGGTCTCATGAGCACCTTCGAACTGTCCGAGATCCAGGCGCAGGCGATTCTCGGCCTCCGGCTGTCGCGGCTGACGCGCCTCGCCGGCGACGAGATCCAGACGGAGTACGACGACCTGCAGGAGCGCATCGCGGAGCTGCGCGCGATCCTCGGCGACCCCGCGCGCATCGACGGCGTGATCAAGGAAGAGCTGCTCGAGCTGAAGGGGATCTACGGCAAGTCCGACGAGCGTCGCACCGAGATCGTGCAGGCCGAGGACGAGCTGGAGCTCGAGGACCTCATCGCCGAAGAGGACATGGTCATCGCGATCACGCGCTCGAACTACATCAAGCGACTACCCGTGACGACGTACCGCGAGCAGCGCCGCGGCGGGATCGGCGTGATGGGCATGGACCTCAAGGACGAGGACTACATCGAGCATCTCTTCGTCGCCTCGACGCACGACTACATCCTGTTCTTCACGAACGTCGGGAAGGTTTACCGGCTCAAGGTGCACGAGCTGCCGCTCGGCTCGCGGCAGTCGAAGGGCCGCGCGATCCAGAACCTGTTGCCGTTCCGCCAGGACGAGCAGGTGCGCGCGGTGATCCAGACCCGGAACTTCGAGGAGGCCGAGTACCTCGTGTTCGCCACCAAGAAGGGCGTGGTCAAGAAGACGAAGCTCGCCGCCTACAACACGCCGCTCCGCTCCGACGGGATCATCGCGATCAAGATGCGCGACGGCGACGAGCTCGTCGGCGTCCGGCACTCGTCGGGCAACGACGACGTGCTGATGGTGTCCCGCAAGGGGCAGGCGATGCGCGGTACGGCAAGCGCACGCGTGTGTCGGAATACCCCGTGAAGGGCCGCGGCGGAATGGGCGTGAAAACGGTGCAGTTGACCGAGACGAAGGGGCAGCTCGCAGGCGCGCGTGTCGTGCGCGACGGGTACCAGGTGATGCTGATCTCGGACGGCGGCACTGTCATCCGCATGTCCGTGGACGACATCAAGCGCTCCGGGCGTTCGACGCAGGGCGTGATCGTCATGCGGCTGCGCGAGGGCGAGCACGTATCGAGCCTCGCGCCGGTGGTCGAGTCGGCCGACGACAAGGCCGACGCTGTCGCCGAGAGCAACGGGACCGGGCCGGCCGAAGCCTAAGACCTGCCACAAATCTGCGGGATTACTGCCTCTAAAGGGTGAGATTTTGAAAGAACCCCTTCCTTCCCGAGAACCAGCGCTGTATACCTTTGAAACCCGGGGTTCCACCTCCGAAGGAAACGAGGACGACATGGCAGCCAGTCGACAAGTAGATCTTCTCGAGCCGATCGACCTCGCCGAGCACCTCGGCAAGGTCGAGCTCTACCTCGGCCAGGTCTGCCAGATCGCCGGCATCTCGAAGATGCAGCTCGACTACTGGACGAACAAGGCGCAGATCCCCACGAAGGGCAGGAAGCAGCGGATCTACGACATCGACGCGCTCGAGACGGTGATGCTGATCAAGCAGGCGAAGGACAAGGGCCTCAACCTCGGCGCCGCAATCGATGCGGCGCGGCGCTTCCGCGAGCAGGGCCCTACCGCACCGAGGCCGGAGGAGTCGGTCTAGCCGCCGAGCCGGCCGGCCGCCTCTTCGGGCGGCAGGGTGTTCACAAAGATTCCGGCGCCGAGCTCGAGCCCGGCGAGGATCGTGAGGCGCGGGAGCAGGACGAGTCGCCAGTCACGCCCGTCGTGTTCGAGCCAGGCATTGAGCGGCACGGGCCCCTCGGCGGCGTGCAGCCGCCGGACGACGTCGGCGAGCAGGCGCACTGCGGGAGCGAGCAGCTCGCTCTCGAAGCCCGCCGCATCATGGTCCGCCGGAGCGATCACCGTCTCGTACGGCAGGCGGCTCGCCCACGGGCAGCCCGCGACCAATCCGGCCGGCGCTGCGAACTCCTCGAGGCGCGGCCGCGCCCGTGAAGGCGGCGGCTCCGGCAGCCAGACGAGCTGCGAGTGTGAATGCGGCAGGCTGGAGCCAGCCTCGCGACCCTCGTTGACGAGTGCGTGGACGTACCCCGGATGTGCCGCCACCCGGCGTCGCCATGCATCCGCGACCAGCTCCGGCTCGTCGCCCTCGAGCTCGGCGAGCGAGCGCACGTGGCGCCGGCTGTGGACGACGACTTCCTGACGCTCGAGCGCGGGATACAAGTTGGGCACCACGCGCACGCGCCAGTCGCCGTCCTCCGGGAGCACGAGCGTCTGCGGTGGCGTCATGTCCTCGTGCCCCGCGCAGAACGGGCACGACTCGAGCTCCTCCGGCGTCGGAGGTTCGAGCGACGCGCGTGCGGCTCCGGGACGCTTCGCTCGTCCCGGAGCGATCACTGCGATCCGGCCCGACTCGGGCTCGCGGCGAAGCTCGCCGCTCAGCTGCCGCCGTTCGCCTTCTCGATGAAGGGCGCAATGAGGTCGATCGGCGCGGGGAAGACGATCGTCGTCGACTGGGACGCACCGAGCTCGAGCAGCGTCTGCAGGTAGCGGAGCTGGAGCGCGACCGGGTGCCCGCCGATTACGAGGGCCGCGTCCTTCAGCCGCTCGGCGGCCTGGTACTCACCCTCGGAGTTGATGATCTTTGCGCGCCGCTCGCGCTCGGCCTCGGCCTGGCGCGCCATCGCGCGCTGCATGCTGCTCGGGATCTCGACGTCCTTGACCTCGACGATCGAGACCTTGATGCCCCACGGCGCAGTCGCCTCGTCGATGATTCCCTGCAGGATCGAGTTGATCTTCTCGCGCTCGGACAGCAGCTCGTCGAGCACGTGCTGGCCGAGCACGGAGCGCAGCGTCGTCTGCGCGATCTGCGACGTCGCGACCATGTAATTCTCGATCTGCACGATTGCCGACTTCGGATCGACGATCCGGAAGTACGCCACGGCGTTCACCCGGACGGGGACGTTGTCCTTCGTGATCACTTCCTGTGGGGGGATGGTGAGCGTGATGGTGCGCAGGTCGACCTTGACCATTCGGTCGACGATGGGGATGAGGATGAAGAGACCAGGTCCCTTCGGGTTCGCCAGCAGCCGGCCGAGCCGGAAGATGATCCCGCGCTCGTACTCGCGCGCCACCTTGATCGCCGAGAAGAGGAACAGGACGATCAGGAAGAGGAAGATCGCAACGGCGATCAGCGCAGCGCTCATGAACGGATCCTATGCGCTCCCTTCCGGCTTGACGGTCAAGACGAGCCCGTCGAGTGATTCCACGCGGACGCGGTCGCCGGGCCGCAGCTGCCCACCGTCGGAGGTGCGAGCCTGCCAGAGCTCGCCGTTGACGAAGACCAGCCCGTCGCGGCGAACCTCGCCGACCGAGCCCGCGATCCGTTCGGGCGTGACCTCGACGGGCTTGTGGCGAACCTGCCATGCCTTGCCGACGGCGAACGCCCAGGCCGAGCCGAGCACGACGGCGACCGCGACCACGAGCGGCGTCGACGTGTGATACGGCGCGGGCGCGTTCTGGAAGAGGAAGATCGCGCCGACCGCCATCGCGATCAGGCCGGCCACGGTCAGGGCCCCGTGCGAGGTCACGTGCACGTCCAGCACGAGTAGAGCGACACCCGCGAGCAGCAGGATGAACGCGGCCCAGCTGACCGGGAGCACGGAGAACCCGAAGAGCGCGGTGATCAGCGCGACGAGCCCTAGCGCTCCGGGCAGCACGACGCCGGGATGGAAGATCTCGTAGCCGATCCCCGCGAGGCCCGCGAGGAACAGCAGCGTCAGGATGTTCGGATCGATCAGCGTGTTCAGCAGCCGCGTGAAGAAGCCGGGGTGGACATCGTGGATCTGCGCGCCGGCGAGGTGGAGCACGAAGCCGCGCGGCTTCGTCTTGACCCCGTCGGACTCGCGCAGCAGCGCCGGGAGCGTCGGCGCGATCGCATCGATCATGTTCATCGCCTTCGCCTCGCGGGCGGTGGCGTTCGTCGCGACGCGGACGGCGCGATCGGCCCACCTGGCGTTGCGGCCGTGGCTCTCGGCGAGCGCCCGGAGCGAGGCTGCCTCGTGGTTGACGAGCTTGCGCCGGAGGTCGGAGCCGATGTTGCCGCCGCTCGAGTCGATCGGGGTCGACGAGCCGATGTTGGTCTCCGGCGCCATCGCGAGGTAGTCGGCAGCCTGGGCGAGCCAGACGCCGGCCGACCCCGCGAACGAGCCGTTCGGCCCGACCCAGACGAGCACGGGCACCTTCGAGCTGAGCTCGCAGAGCACGATCTTGTCCTTCGACTGCAGCAGGCCCCCGGGCGTGTTGAGCACGATCGCCGCCGCGTCGTAATGCTGTTTCGCCGCCTGCTTCAGCTGGTGGCAGATGTAGTTCTGCGTCACCGGGTTGACGTCCGCGTCGAAGTGGATCGCGAGGACGCGCGGCGTGGCCGCATCGGCCGGCGACGCGAACGCCAAGATCGCTCCGAGGAGTAAAAGTCCCCGCAAAACGGCGTTCTTCAACTCGTAAGGATTCTATCAGCGGCCTTGAGGCCGACAGGCGCCGCAGGCACCCTGAAGTGCAGTGAAGTTGGCTCTGGTCGCCGTCGCCATGTTTTTCGCTGCGCCCGCTGCTGCATTCGGCGAGGCGTCGATCACGATGCGCGAGGTGCCGCTCCACGGAGAGCGCACGCTCGCGGCGGCGCCGCCCGCGCGCTTCGACATGGTCGGCCTGCACTGGCGCGGCCCCGGCACGGTCGATTTCCGCACGCGCTCACTGACCCGTGGCTGGACTGGCTGGCAACGCGCGGCGCCGGAGGCGGAGGATCTGCCGAACGTCGAAACGGCGGAGGGGCGGGCCGCGCACGGCTGGCGGCTCGGCAACCCGTACTGGGTCGGCTCGTCGGACCGGATCGCGTACCGCTTGCACGGCCGGGTCACGCGCCTGCGCGCCTATTTCGTCGCGAGCTCCGAGGAGCGCATCCCGCTGCGCCGCATCTCCATGACCGGCTCGCCGCCGCTGATCTCGCGCGCGGCGTGGAGTGCGAACGAATCGATCCGCCGTGCCGCGCCGAGCTACGCCCGCACCGTGCAGCTTGCCATCGTGCACCACACCGCCGGCTCGAACTCGTACACCGCCGCGCAGTCCGCGGCGATCGTGCGCGGGATCGAGGTGTACCACGTCAAGGGCAACGGCTGGAACGACATCGGCTACAACTTTCTCGTCGACAAGTACGGCCAGGTCTTCGAGGGCCGCTACGGCGGCGTCGACAAGAACGTGATCGGTGCCCACGCGGAGGGCTTCAACACCGGCTCCGTCGGGGTCGCGCTGATCGGGACCTACCAGACGACTGCGCCGACGGCCGCGGAGAAGGCGGCACTCGTCAACCTGCTGGCGTGGCGGCTCGACCTCTCGCATGTCGACCCGCTCTCGACGTTGACATTCGACTCGGGCGGGAATGCGCGCTTCCCCGTCGGCACGCCGGTCTTCTTGCGCGCCGTCTCGGGTCACCGCGACACCGGTTTCACGACCTGTCCCGGCGCAGTGCTGTATGCACAGCTAGGCGCACTGGCGCGACAGGCCGCGACGACCGGGCTGCCGAAGCTGTACGCGCCGGCCGTGCAAGGGCAGCTCGGCGGGCTGATCCGCTTTCAGGGACGGCTGTCGACGACGTTGCCGTGGACTGTGAGCGTCACCGATGCCGGCGGCGCGGTCGTGGCGAGCGGGACCGGGACGAGCAGCGTGATCGACTGGACATGGGACGCGTCGGTCGCGCCGCAGGGCTCCTACACGTGGACGATCTCCGCCGGAAACGTGCGGCCGGCGACCGGTGTGATCGGGTCGGCGGCGGCTCGGTTGGCGATCAAGTCGCTGACGGCGACGCCGCGCACGATCGACGACTCGACGCAGATCTCCTACACGCTCACCGCGGCTGCGACGGTGACCGCCACGCTTCGCGACGCCGGTGGCGTCGATGTCGCCACGCTCTTCACTCAGCGGCACCAGCCGGGGAAGCAGGCGTTCAAGCTCACTGCCACGAACATCCCCGAAGGTCACTTTCAGCTCGTCCTCACCGCCGCGAACGCCAAGACGAGTGTGTCCGCCAGCGTCCCCGTCGTGATCGACCGGACGGTGACGCGGTTCGCCGTCGCGCCCGCCGTCACGAACGGCGACGTGACGTTCTCGTTCGAGGTGTTGCGGGTCGCCGCGGTGAAGCTCGACGTCCAGCGTGCCGGCAAGACCGTCGCTCCCGTCTTCTCGGCGACGCTCCCGCCTGGGCAGCAGAGCGTCGGCTGGAGCGCGGCGGGCACGAACGACGGCACGTACGCCGGTGCGCTGACGACGAGCGGCGAGGTGGGCAGCGCCACACGAACCGTGCTGTTCCGCATCGACACGACGCCGCCCGCGCTGCGCGCCAGGTCGTTTCGCGCACTGCGTTTCTGGGTCAGTGAGCCGGCGAAGGTCACTCTGATCGTGAACGGCGCGCGCGTCGTGCGCTCCGTCCGCGCAGGGACGTTCTCCTACGCCCATGGTCGCGTGCGCTCCGTGCGCATCGTTGCCCGCGACTCAGCCGGCAATCTCAGCCGGACGCTGAAGTTCCCGTAACGATCCAGGCGTCGTAGGCGCGCTCGACGTGGCGCAGGATCGCGGCCAGCAACTCGGCGCGGTCCACGGGCTCGCCGAGCTCGAGCCGAAGGGACGTGGGCTCGGTCTGGGCGTCGGTGGGGAGCTGGTCGGCAGTCTGGTTCGCGTTGACGCCGATCCCGAGCACGACACGGCCCTCGCTCGACTCGGCCAGGATCCCCGCCACCTTCTTCCCGCCGAGCAAGACGTCGTTCGGGAACTTGATCGCAGGCTCGAGCCCCGTCACCTCTGCGATCGCCTCGGCGACGGCGCCGCCCGTCACCAGGGACAGCTCGGGCAGGCGCGGGGACTCGACAGCCGGTCGCAGCAGCATCGAGACGAGCACGCTCGTTCTCGCGGGTGCATGCCACCTGCGGTCGAGGCGCCCACGACCCTCGCTCTGCTCCTCGGCGACGGCGACCGCCCCCTCCGGGTCGTCCGGCCGAAGGAGCCGCTGGGTCGACTCCAGGAGCTCCTCGTACCGGTAGACGTGTCCGAAGCGGCCGCTCAGCAGCGGCCGCACGACGTCCGGGGCGAGCGAATCCGCCACCCTCCTAGACTAGAACCGCGAGATGCAACTGCCGCGAAGCCGCCGCCGTCCAATTCAGCAGTCCTTCCGACCCGAAGGGCCACTGGTCTATGCACGGCTGAGCGATCCGATCCTGGTCAAAAGGGCAAAAGACGGCGACACGCGCGCGCTCGAGGTGCTGTGCGAACGGCACGCCGCGCGCGTGGACAAGGTCGCGTTCCACATCCTGCGCGATCCGGAGGATGCGCGCGACGCCGCCCAGGAGGCGCTCGCGAAGCTCTGCACGCGAATCGGGCAGTTCCGGGGCGAGGCTCAGTTCGCGACGTGGCTGCACCGGCTCACGATCAACGCGTGCCGCGACGTCGCGAACCGCCAGCGTGCCCGGGCCTGCGAGCCGCTGCTCGAGGATCGCCGCGCGGCGACCGACGCCGATCCCGTCCACGAGGCGGACCGCAGCGAGCTGCGCAGCGAGTTGAGCCGCTGCCTCGCCGAGATCGCGCCGGACCAGGCACGGGTCGTCGTGCTCAAGGACGCGCTCGGGCTGTCCTTCGAGGAGATCGCGGCGGTTTCCGACATGCCCGTCGGCACCGCGAAGTGCTATGCGCATCGCGGCCGGAACCGGTTGCGCGACAAGCTTTCCGACGTCGGATGACGGTCGCGATCGAGCAGATCCTCCCGCATCGCGAGCCGTTCCTGCTGATCGACGAGGTGCTGGAAGTCACGCCGGGGGTCGGCGCCGTGGCGCGAAAGACGGTGCGTCCAGACGAGTGGTACTTGCAGGGGCACTTTCCCGGGCGGCCGATCATGCCGGGTGTCCTGATCGTCGAGGCGCTCGCGCAGACGGGCGCAGTCGCGGTGCTGAGCGAGGAGGAGAATCGCGGGAAGCTCGCGTTCTTCGCCGGCATCGACGAGTGCCGCTTCAAGCGGATCGTCGAGCCGGGTGACGTGCTCGAGCTGCGCTGCGAGCTCGACCGTGTGCGGGGCCCGATCGGTCGCGGCAAGGCCGAGGCGCGCGTCGACGGGGAGCTCGCGTGCAAGGCGACGCTGACCTTTGCGGTGGAGCGCTGATGCTCGGCAAGGCGCAGGGCGACCCCATCTCCATCACAGGCCTCGGCGCGTATGCACCGAAGCGCGTGCTGACGAACGAGGAGCTCTCCACGCTCGTCGACACGACGGACGAGTGGATCACCGAGCGCACCGGCATCAAGGAGCGGCGCATCGCCGCGCCCGAGGAGGCGCTCACGGATCTCGCGCTTCCCGCGGCCCGAGCCGCGCTCGCGCAGGCCGGGGTGGAGGCCAGGGACGTCGACCTGCTCGTCTGCGCGACCGTGACGCCGGACATGATGTTCCCGACCTCGAGCGCGCTGCTCGCCGACGTGCTCGGCGCGCCGGACGCCGGGGCGTACGACCTGCTCGCCGGCTGCACGGGCTTCATGTACGCGCTCGCGCAGGCGTACGGGATGATGGCGGCGGGCCTCGCGGAACGCGCGCTCGTCGTGGGCGGCGACGTCCTCTCGCGCATCCTCGACTGGACCGACCGCTCGACGCTGGTCCTCTTCGGCGATGGAGCCGGCGCCGTCGTGCTCGAGCGGACGCCGCAGCGAGGCTTCCTCGGCTTCGAGCTCGGCGCCGACGGCGGGGGCGGGATCCACCTCTCGCTGCCCGGCAGCGGCTCGCGCCGTATCGAGGACGCGACCGGGAACGGCTATGTCCACATGAACGGTCGTGAGGTGTTCAGGTTCGCGACGCGGGTACTCGTGTCGTCCGCAGAGGCAGTTCTCGACTGCTGCGGGGTGTCGGTCGACGAGGTGGACGTCTACGTTCCGCACCAGGCGAACGTGCGGATCATGGATCACGCGGCCCAGAAGCTCGGGATCCCGCGGGAGCGGATGGTTGTGAATGTTGACCGTTATGGGAACACGTCGTCTGGTTCAATCCCGCTGGCGCTCGCGGAGGCGCAACGGGACGGGCGGTTGAAGAAGGGAGATCTGGTGTTGATGACGGGCATGGGAGCGGGCCTCACGTGGGGATCCGGCCTCATGAAGTGGACTCTGTGAAGGGCGGCGTCGCTTTCTGCTTCCCGGGCCAGGGCTCGCTCGAGGTGGGCATGGGGCGCGAGATCGCGGAGGCGGTCCCGGAGGCGATGGATGTATTCACGCGCGGCAGCGAGGCTTCGGGCCTCGACCTCGTGCACCTCTGCTTCGAGGGGCCCGAGGACGAGCTCGTCCAGACCGAGGTGCAGCAGCCGGCGCTCGTCGCCACGAGCCTCGCGGTCCTGGCCGCGATCCGTGCGCGGGGAATCAAGCCCGACTTCGTTGTGGGCCACTCGGTGGGCGAGTTCGCGGCGCTCGCGTCGGCCGGTGCGCTGAAGGTCGAGGAGGCAATCGGCCTCGTGCGCGAACGCGGCCTCGCGATGGCCGATGCGGCGAAGCGGAACCCCGGGTCGATGGCGGCGATCCTCGGTCTCGACGACGAGGTCGTGGAGCGGATCTGCCGGCGCATCCTCAACGTGTGGCCGGCGAACTACAACTGTCCGGGCCAGATCGTCGTCTCGGGCGAGAACCCGGCGGTCGACGAGGCATGCCAGCTCGCCGAGCAGGAAGGAGCGCGGCGCGCCGTCAAGCTCCGAGTCTCCGGGGCGTTCCACAGCCCGTTGGTGGCGCGCGCCGCCGACCGGCTGCGGCCCGCGCTCGAGCGGGTGAAGTTTTCTGAGCCGACGGCCCCCTTCATGTCGACCGTCACGGCGCGGGTCGAGGACGCGAAGCGGATGGGGCCGCTGCTCGTCGAGCAGCTGACCGCACCGGTGCGCTTCACCCAGGCCGCGCAGGCTCTGCTCCGCGAGGGCGCGCACACATTCGTCGAAGTTGGGCCCGGCAACGTGCTCTCGGGGCTGGTCAAGCGCATCGACCGGGACGTGAAGACGATCTCGGTCTCGACCCCGGACGCACTCGACAAGCTCGAGGAGACACTCGCCTCTGCCTGACCCCTTCGCGTCGCTCGAGGGCAAGACCGCCCTCGTCACGGGAGGCTCGCGTGGGATCGGCCGCGCCATCGCGCTGGAGCTGGCAGGCGCGGGTGCGACCGTGACCCTGAGCTACCGGTCGGGCAAGGACGAGGCCGAAGCCGTCGCACGGGAGGCGGGTGCGAAGGCGGTCCATGCCGACGTTGCCGACGCCGACGAGGCCAAGGCGCTCGTGGATGCAGCGGGCGAGCTCGACATCCTCGTCAACAACGCCGGGATCACGCGCGACGGGCTCCTCGCACGCATGCCGGACGACGACTGGAGCGACGTCATCGCGACGAACCTCGGCGGTGTCTTCCACACCTGCCGCGCGGCGGCGCGCGGGATGATGAAGCGCCGCAGCGGCTCGATCGTGAACATCTCCAGCATCGTCGGCCTGCACGGGAATCCTGGCCAGACGAACTACTCCGCGTCGAAGGCGGGCATCATCGGCTTCACCAAGGCGCTCGCGCGTGAGCTCGGCAATCGCGGCGTGCGTGCAAACGTCGTCGCACCCGGGTACGTCGACACGCGTCTGACGGAGGTGATCGCCGACGAGATGAAACAGCTCATGCTCGCCAACACGCCGCTCGGCCGTTTCGGCACGCCGCAGGACGTTGCCGGCGCGGTACGGTTTCTCTCCTCCGACGAGGCCGCCTTCATCACCGGTGAAGTGCTGCTCGTCGACGGCGGACTGGGGATGTGATGTCACAGAACGGCCGGCGCAGAGTCGTGATCACGGGCATGGGTGCCGTCACCCCGCTCGGAAACGACGTCGAGACGACCTGGAAGAACTTGCTCGCCGGCGAGTCCGGCGCCGCCGAGATCACGCAGTTCGACTCGTCCGACTACTTCGTCCACTTCGCCTGCGAGGTGAAGGACTTCGACCCCGCCCGGTACATCGACCGCAAGCAGGCCAGGCGCATGGACCGTTTCGCGCAGCTGATCCTCGCCGCCGCGCGCCAGGCCGAGGCCGACGCGGGCATCGACATCGCGGCCGAGGCCGACCGGATCGGCGCCTCGATCGCCACGGGCATCGGCGGGATCAAGTCGTTCCAGGACTGCTACGACACGCTGAAGGAGCGCGGGCCCGACCGCGTCAACCCGTTCGCGATCCCCTGCATCATCCCGAACATGGGCGCCGGCTGGGTCTCGATGGAGCTCGGCACGCGCGGCCCGTTGTCGTCGGAGTGCACAGCATGTGCGGCGTCGAACATGGCGATCGGCCAAGGGCTCGACGACATCCGCCTCGGTCGCGCCGACGTCATGTTGTGCGGCGGCACCGAGTCTGCGATCAACCAGGTCGGCATTGCGGGCTTCGCTGCGATGCGTGCGCTTTCCCGACGCAACGACGACCCGAAGCGGGCGAGCCGGCCGTTCGATGCCGGTCGCGACGGCTTCGTCATGGGCGAGGCAGGCGCGGTCGTCGTGCTCGAGGAGCTCGAGCATGCGCGCGCACGCGGGGCGAAGGTCTACGCAGAGCTCGCAGGCTACGGCCTGTCGTCCGACGCGAAGCACGTGACCGAGCCCGACCCGACCGGCACCAATCCTGCGCGCGCAATGAAGATGGCGTTCGGCGATGCGGGGATCGAGCCGGAGGAGATCGACTACATCAACGCGCACGGCACGTCGACGCCCCTCGGCGATGCCGCCGAGACGCGGGTGATCAAGCTCGCGATCGGCGAGGAGAAGGCGGGCAAGACGCCGATCTCCTCGACCAAGGGCGCAACGGGGCACTGCCTCGGTGCCGGCGGCGCGGTCGAGGCGATCTTCACGACGCTCGCGATCCGCGACGGGAAGCTCCCGCCGACGATCAACTACGAGGTGCCGGACCCCGAGTGCGACCTCGACTACATCCCGAACGAGTCGCGCGACGCGGACGTGCGGGTCGGCGTGTCCAACTCTTTCGGCTTCGGTGGTCACAACGCGTCGATCGTCCTCAAGCGTTTCGACGAATAGCTCGCGGCCGTGGTCTCCGGACAAGACCGCTGGGCGACATTCGACTGCTACGGCACGCTGATCGACTGGAACGGCGGGCTTCGCCGTGCGCTCGGGAGCGACGAGCTGCTCGGGCGTTATCACGAGGTCGAGCCAGAGGTGCAGGCGGAGAATCCCGACCGCTCGTACCGCGACGTCATGACAGAGGCCGCTCGGAGGCTCGGCATCGACGACGGAGAAAGGCTCGCCCGCTTGCTGCCGTCGTGGGAGCCCTTCCCCGAGGTCCGTGCGTCGCTCGAGGACGCGCGGTCGCGCGGGTGGAAGCTCGCGATCCTCTCGAACACCGATCGCGACTTCATCGACGCGTCGATGGCGCGGATCGGCGTGCCCTTCGAGCTCGCGATCGTCGCGTCCGAGATCGGCTCGTACAAGCCGGCGAGCGAGCACTGGGAGCACTTCTTCCAACGGATCGACGTTCCGCGCGAGCGGCACGTGCACGTGGCTCAGAGCCATTTCCACGACGTCGTGCCCGCGACCGCGCTCGGCCTCCGCACGGTCTGGATCAACCGGTACGGCGAGGGCGGAGAGCCTGCGCCGACGCGCGAGCTGCCGGACCTGTCGCGCCTGCCCGACACGCTGGATGAGCTCGCCCCCGCCTGACGGCCTCGGAGCCCGCCGCGCGACCGTCGACGACGCGCCGGCGATCGACGAGCTGATCACCGCCGCCGACGTCGCGGTGCAGGGCTGGTCCGAGTCGTCGGTACCCGAGTTGCTCGGCTGGTGGCGGCTGATGGACCTCGAGCACAGCTCATGGGTGCTGCACGACGAGGAATCGATCGTCGCGTACGCCGCCGGTTTCGCTCACGGCGACAACTTCGAGCTCGACGGCTTCGTCCACCCGGATCATCAGGGTCGCGGGCTCGGCGCCTGGCTCCTTGCGCGAGGCGAGAATCGCGCCGGCGAGCTCCGAAAGCCGAAGCTCCAGACGTTCTCGTTGGCCGCGGACGACCGCGCGCATCGTCTCTTCGAGCAATTCGGCATGCGCGAGCTGCGCCGCTATTACCGGATGATGATCGAGCTGGAAGAAGCGCCGCTGCCCGCACGGCTTCCCGACGGGCTGAAGCTCGAGACGTTCGAGCCGGGGGAGGCGAGGGCGTTCCACGATGCGCTGATCGAGGCATTCGAGGATGAGTGGAACTTCGTCGCGATGCCGTTCGACCAGTGGCGCGAGCTACGGCTCGTGCAGGATCCCGACTTCGATCCGACGCTGTGGTTCGTCGTGCGCGACGGTGAAGAGATCGCCGCCGTGATGCGCAACGAGCCGGACCGGTCGGGCGCAGGCTTCGTCGGGGCGCTCGGCGTGCGCAAGCCGTGGCGCAAGCGCGGGATCGCGCTCGCGCTCCTCCAGCACGCGTTCGGCGAGTTCTACCGCCGCGGGAAGCGGCGTGTGGCGCTCGGCGTCGATGCCGAGAATCCCACCGGTGCGACCCGGTTGTACGAGCGCGCCGGCATGCAGGTCGCCTTCGAGGCGGTCGCGTACGGTAAGGAGCTGCGATGAGCCGGCTGCGCGCGAAGTGCCCGGAGTGCAAGACCTACACGGCCGTCGCCATCGGTCCGGACTACGAGTGCCATTCGTGCGGCCGCGTCTTCCACTCGGGCCTGGTGCGCGTGCCGCAGGCCTGGGGCGACGGCGGCGAGGCGATGGCCGAGTCTGCGTGGCTGGAGGTGCCGTTCCCGGAGGCCGGGATCGTGGAGGCGGAGACGCTCGAGGAGCAGAACCTCGCGCTCGCCGCCGACCTTCCCGAGCGACCGCTCGTGCTCGGCGGCGACTGCTGCTCGCACGTCGGCGCGATCGAAGGGCTCTCAGCCCGCCAGGGACGGATCGCTCTCGTCTGGCTCGACGCCCACGGCGACCTGAACACGCCGGAGAGCTCGCCGTCCGGGAACCAGTGGGGAATGCCGCTCCGGATGCTGCTCGACTCGGGCGCCGTCGAGGCCTCCGACGTCGCGCTCGTCGGTGCGCGGAACCTCGACCCGCCCGAGGAGGAGTTCATCCGTGCGAGCGGGCTTCACATCGGCGAGGAGGGCGTTGCGCAGGCGCTCGACGGCGTCGGCTGCACGTACGTGGCCCTCGACGTCGACGTGCTCGAGCCGTCGGAGATGTCGGTCTTCATGCCGGAGCCCGGAGGCCCTTCCCGCGCCGAGATCGAGCGGATTCTCGGCGACGTGGCCGGCCGCACGAAGGTGCTCGGGGCCGGGTTCACAGGGCTGACCTTCGAGCCGTCGAACATCGAGCCGCTCGCGGCCTTCGCCGCCGCCCTCGGGCTGTAACTGGGCCGGCGGTGGGGCGAGTCTAAACTCGACAGTTCATGTCTTCCCGGATCGACGTCTCCATCGAGCACCGGAACGTCCCAGAGCCGCCGGGCAAACAACATCCGAACACGTGCCCCGAGTGCCAGTCGCACTACCGGGACGACGAGCTCGAGGCGGCGCTCTGGGTCTGTCCGCACTGCGGCCACCACTTCCCGATGCGCGCGCGCGCGCGAGTCGCATCGCTCGTGGACCAGGGGACGTTCGTCGAGGAGGCGGCCGAGCTGCGCTCCGAAGACCCGCTGCAATTCTTCGACCTGCGCCCGTACACCGAGCGCCTTGCGGAAGCGGAGATGAAGACCGGGCTCGGCGAGGCGATGGTGATCGGCCACGCCTCGATCGAGGGGACGTCCTGCGAGCTCGCCGTCATGGATTTCTCCTTCATGGGCGGCTCGATGGGGAGCGTCGTCGGCGAGAAGTTCTCGCGCGCCTGCGACAGCGCGGCCGAGCGCGGCGTTCCGCTCGTGTCGGTCACGGCGTCGGGCGGGGCGCGGATGCAGGAAGGGATCCTGTCGCTGATGCAGTTGCCGAAGACCGTCTGCGCCGTCGAGGACCTCCACGACGCCGGCCAGGCGCTGATCAGCGTTATGACGCATCCGACGACCGCCGGCGTGCTCGCGAGCTTCGCGAGCCTCGGCGACGTGATCGTCGCGGAGCCCGGCGCCCTGGTGGCCTTCACCGGCCCGCGCGTCGTTCAGCAGACGACGCGCGAGAAGCTCCCCGAGGACTTCGGGCTCGCGGAGCAGAACCTTCGCTTCGGCCACATCGACGCGATCGTCCCGCGACCCGAGCTCAAGCCGTACGTGTCCCGGCTCCTTCGCCTCTTCGCGCGCAATGGCGACTGACCACGAGCTCCATCTCCGCGACCGGCTGACGCGGCTGCGCAGCCTCAACCTGCTCGGCGGGGTGCGCCTGTCGGGCGAGCTAGAGAAGCTGCAGCGCCAGCTCGACCGCATCCAGACCGCGCCGACGGACGAGGAGATCTGGCGCTCCGTCGAGCTCGCGCGGCACCAGGATCGCCCGTACACGCTCGACTACGTCGAGCGGCTGCTCGACGACTGGGTCGAGCTCCACGGTGATCGCGGCCGCGCCGACGACGCGGCGCTCGTGGTCGGGCTCGGCAAGTTCAACGGTCGCACGATCGCCCTGCTCGGGAACCAGAAAGGCCGGGACATCAAAGAGCGCACGCACCGCAACTTCGGCATGGCGTACCCGGAGGGCTACCGCAAGGCGATGCGCCTGATGGAGCTTGCGGACCGCCACCGCTTCCCGCTCGTCAGCCTCGTCGACATTCCCGGTGCGTATCCGGGCGTCGCCGCCGAGCAGCACGGCCAGGGAGGCGCCATCGCGCGCGCGCAGGCGCTGATGTCGAGGCTGGACGTGCCGACGGTGGCGTGCGTCATCGGTGAAGGCGGGTCGGGCGGGGCGATCGCCACGGCGCTCGCCGACAAGGTGCTGATGCAGGAGAACGCGATCTACACCGTCATCTCGCCGGAGGGCTGCGCCGCGATTCTCTGGCGGGATGCGGCCGAGGCCAAGAAGGCGGCGGCGGCGTTCAAGCCCGACGCGGTGCACTGCCTCGAGTTGGGCGTGATCGACGGCATTGTGCCCGAGCCGGAGGGCGGCGCCCACACCGATCCGGACCAGTCCGCCAAGCTGCTGGGGGAATCGCTGGAGGAAGCGCTCGAAGAGCTCGAATCGGTGCCGGCGGACGACCTCAAGCGCAGGCGGCGAGCCAAGTTTCGCTCCCTCGGCGTTTACGCCTGAGCCAACGGCCGACCTGTGGATAGTGCGGAAGCTTCGCGGAGCTTTCGGTAGTTTTGGAGCATGGACAGGTGACACCTCTCCACAATATCCACAGCCTTTTCCCCCGACCCCGGAACGACTTCGGGCCGGAAATCCGGCCCGAAGAGTCGACCCCCCCGCTGGGTGGAGAAGCTTTTTGGAGGACATCAGCCCTCCTTTGAAGTAACGCTTAGCCGATCGGCGGAGAGTTGAAACGCCCAGGCCGCCGGTAATCGGCAAAGCTCTGCTGAGATGGCCCAGAAGCTCTCCGAATATCGGCGCAAGCGGGATCCGAAGAAGACACCGGAGCCGTTCGGGGCGAAGCAGGATGAGGCGAAGGCGCCCATCTTCGTGGTCCAGCGCCACGACGCCCGGCGCCTGCACTACGACTTCCGCCTCGAGCGAAACGGCGCGCTCGCGAGCTGGGCGGTGCCGAAGGGCGTTCCGCTCGAGCCCGGTCAGCAGGCCCTGGCCGTCCACGTCGAGGACCATCCACTCGACTACGCGACCTTCGAGGGCGAGATCCCCGCGGGCCAGTACGGCGCCGGCACGGTCGAGATCTGGGACCACGGGACGTACGAGCTCGTGGAGGAGAAGAAGAACGGCGGTCTGACCGTGCGGCTGAAGGGCGAGCGGCTCGACGGCACCTGGGCGCTCATCCCGGCGCACTTGAGCGGCGACGAGAAGAACTGGCTGCTGCTCAGGAAGAAGGACGACGCCAAGCCGGCGGGGCGGCCGACAAAGCGGTACCTGCCGATGCTCGCGACGCTCACGGACGAGGTTCCGCGCGGGACGGGGTGGGAGTTCGAGGTCAAGTGGGACGGCTATCGCGCAATCGCGACCGTGTCGCAGAGCGAGACGGAGCTGACGAGTCGCAACGGCAACGACCTCACCGCGCGCTTCGAGCACGTGGCGAAGGAGATCGCGAAGGCGGTCAAGACGCCGGACTGCGTGCTCGACGGTGAGGTTTGCGCCCTCGACGACACGGGCCGCTCGAGCTTTTCGGCGATGCAGCAGGGCAAGTCCGGCACGCCGATCGTCTACTACGTCTTCGACGTGCTCGAGATCGAGGGCGAGCCGCTCGTCGACCTACCGCTCGTCGACCGTCGCAAGCGCCTCGAGTCGCTGCTCGACAAGCGCAACCGCACGGTGCGCCTGTCCGAGACGTTCGACGACGGCAACGCGCTGCTGCAGGCCGCCACCGAGCAGCACCTCGAGGGGATCATGGCCAAGCGCCTCGACTCGCGGTACGTGCAGGGCAAGCGCACGCGCGACTGGCTGAAGATCAAGACGCACGGCGAGCAGGAGTTCGTCATCGCCGGCTACACGAAGGGCACCGGCCGGCGCGCGTCCAGCTTCGGCTCGCTCGTGCTCGGCGTGTACGAGGGCGACGAGCTCGTCTACGTCGGCAACGTCGGCACGGGCTTCAACAGCAAGGAGATCGACAAGCTGCTCGACAAGCTGCGTCCGCTCAGGCGCGACACGTCGCCGTTCCGCGAGGTGCCGAAGATGCCCAAGGTCCGCAAGAGCGATGTGATCTGGGTCGAGCCGAAGCTCGTCTGTGAGGTCGAGTTCGCGGAATGGACGCACGACGGCCGGCTGCGCGCCCCGTCGTACAAGGGGCTTCGCGAGGACAAGGCAGCGGAAGAGGTGCGCCGTGAGGTCGCGATCGCCGACCGGATCGTCAAGGGCTCGCGCGAGTTGAAGCTCTCGAACCTCGACAAGGTCTTCTTCCCGGTCGAGGGCATCACGAAGGGAGATCTGCTCGAGTACTACCGCGCCGTCGCGCCGGTGCTGCTCCCGCATCTGCGCGACCGTCCGTTCACGATGGTGCGCTGGCCGGACGGGATCGAGGCGGGGCGCTTCTTCCAGAAGGACGCGCCCTCGCACATGCCTGACTGGATCCCGACGTATCGTGCGCTCGTCTCGACGCGCGAGTCGCCGCGCAGGAGGAAGTGGGTGAACTTCCCGCTCGTCAACGACGAGCTCGCGCTGCTCTGGATGGTCAACATGGGCTGCATCGACATGAACGCGTGGTATTCGCGCGTCGACAAGCCCGACCGTCCGGACTTCGTCCTCTTCGACCTCGACCCGTCACCGGACGTCGGTTTCCGGGAGACGGTGCAGGTGGCGCTGCTCGTGAAGCAAGCGCTCGACGCGTTCGGGCTCGTCGGCTATCCGAAGACGTCGAGCGCCGAGGGGATGCACGTCCTCGTCCCGGTCGAGCGGCGCTACACGTACGACGACACGCGCCAGTTCGCCGAGATCGTCGCCGGCGCGATCGCACGCACGAACCGTGGACTGGCGACGACCGAGTGGACGAAGTCGAAGCGGCGCGGCGTCCTGATCGACTCGAACCAGAACGGGGAGGGCAAGACGATCGCCTCGGTCTACTCGGTGCGGCCGCGTCCCGGGGCCCCGGTGTCGACGCCCTTACGCTGGAGCGAGGTGAACGACGGCCTGGATCCGCTCTCGTTCACGATGCCGGTCGTACGCGAGCGCATCCGCAAGCACGGCGACCTGTTCGAGGGAGTGCTTACGACGCGGCAGCGGCTGACGGACGCACTAAAAGCGCTCGGCTAGGCATCTGAACAACCTGCGCGTCCTCGCGGGCCAGCACGCGCTCGAGGGCCGCGACGCAGCGCTCGTCGAACGCCGTGCCCGTGTCCTTGTGCAGCAGCGCCAGCGCGTCCTCGTGCGACCACGCGTCACGGTAGACGCGCGGCGAGACGAGCGCGTCATACACGTCGCACACCGTCATGATGCGTATGTCGAGGCTCAGCTCCCCTTCGCTCAACCCCAAGGGATAGCCCGTGCCGTCGAGCCGTTCGTGGTGGCTGTGCACGAGGTCGTGGATCGCAGGGCCGAAGCCGCCGAGCTCCCGCAGCAGCTTCACGCCGCGACCCGGGTGTAGCTTGATCGCCGCGAACTCGTCGTCGTCGAGCGCGCCCGGCTTCTTCAGGATCCGCTCCGGGATGGAGAGCTTGCCGATGTCGTGGAGCAGCCCGCCGATCGCGAGGTCGCGGAGGCGTCCCGGCGCGAGGCCGAGCTCCTCGCCGACCTGTACCGCGCGCATCGCGACGCGCCGCGTGTGCTCCTCCGTCGACTCGTCCTTTTCCGCAAGGAGGCGGGTGAGCGCGCGCACGCGCGCGCCGAGGAACGCTTCTTCTTGCGCCACGAGGTCGCCGGGGCGCAGATCGCCGACGAGCGACCGCGACTGCGCTGTTCGGAAGAGGTCGACAGCGACGGCGACGCCGACGGAGATGATTCCGACCAGCTCGAACAGATGGCCGAGCCACCAGCCGAGCTGCATGTAGTTCATCAGCAGGGCGGGCGGCAGCGCGGCGGCCAGCCAGGCGATGCCGATCACGACGACCAGGTCGGCGCCGCGATGCGTCAGCAGATAGGTCTTGAGCGCGCGCACGAGCAGGACCGCGAACAACGCCGCGCCGAAGACGAGCGCGACCCAAGCCGTCGTGCTCCCGGGCGCCGGCACGCTCGGGACGACCTCCGGCACGGCCAGCCCGATGAAGCCGAGAAAGAAGACGGTGAGAAACGAGACGGCCTGCAGTGCGAGGAGCGGGCCCATGCTGCGCGGCCGGCGCAGGGGCGGGGCGGCCGACAGGGCGAGCACGGCGGCGCCCGCGGGCAGCGTTGCCGCGCCCGTCAGCGCGAGCACGCCGTTCATGCCGATGATCACGCCCGGGGTCGCGAGCCCGTGGATTGCGAGCAGCGCAGACATCACCGTGAAGCCGGTGCCGATCAAGACGACGCGGCCGTCGTTGCGTCGCACGCCGACGATCGTCAGCGCGAGCGAGACCGCGGTCGCGGCAAGCGCGCTGACGCCGACGCCGACGAAGTGCACGGCCATGCCGAACATGACCATGTGGTGGCCGACGCCGAGCAGGAGCCCGACGGGGAGGGCGCCACCGATGCCCAGCAGTACGGCGAGCGGGAAGATCCGCTCGCGGAGAAGCAGCCGCATAAGAGACACAATCGGCACGAAGCGGGCTCCGTGCCTGCCCCGAACGGGTGAGAACTACGCCGCGCCGAAGAGCGGAAGCGCGGTTTCGAGCCCCGTGATCTCGACCTCGACAGGGCAGCGCCACTCGCCGCGCTCAAGGCTGTAGTCGTAGTGCTCCACGGGCTCGCCGCGCGGCGCCACCGTGTGCGAGCCGCTCTGCCGGTAACCCAGTTTCGCGGAGACCCACTGCGAGCTGACGTTGTGGGTCTGCGCGCCGCTGATCGCCGTGTTTGCCCCGAGACCCACGAACGCGAGCTCGAGGATCGCCGCTCGCTGCTCCGTGCCCAACCCGGCACGTTGAAACGCGGCGCCGAGCCACGACCCGGACGTCACCGTCCGGGTCGCGGTGAAGTTCTCCGCCTCGATTCCCTGCGTCCCGATCGGGCGGCCCTCGAAGAACGCGACGAGGTTCAAAGACCACCGCTCGGGTGTCCATGCCTCCCAGCAGCCACGGTGAAAGGCGAGGAACGCATCGAGGCGGAGATCGTCGGTCCACGGCACGAGAAACGGCATTTCCTCCGGCGGATGGATCCCGCCTTCGGCGACGCGGTAGAGCTCGACCAGCTCGCCCTCGGTCGGCAGCCGGAGCTCCAGCCGCGGCGTGCGCAGCCGGATCTCCCAGAGCGCCTCGACGTCACTCAAGTCGCTCCGGGTGTCCGAGCGTGCCGAGCTCGGCGATGTCGCGGCGGAAGAAGAGCGCGGTCGTCCAGTCGGCGACGACGCGCAGCTTCCGCGTGAGCAGCGGCAGCTGGTACAGGTGATACGTCCGCGTGACGAACCAGCCGGGGAAGCCGCGCAGCAATGCGCCGGGCACCTGGGCGATCCCCTTGTAGCGGCCGAGCGTTGCGACCTGTCCGAGCATCCGATAGCGGTACGGCTTCCGCTCGCCGGCGAGGTTCCTGGCCAGGCGCCGCGCCTGTCGGAGTGCGTGCTGGGACGTGGGCGGATCGAAGGCGCCGGGCGTTGCGAGGTTCGGCACGCGCGCCCCGTCGCCGAGCGCCCAGACGTTCTCCAGGCCTTCCACCTGCAGGGTCGGCTGGACCTTGATCCGCCCACGCTCGTCGAGGGGGAGGCCGAAGCGCTCGTTCATAGGGTTCGCGCGGACGCCTGCCGTCCACACGACGGTGTTCGTCGGGATGCGGTCGCCGTCGGAGAGGACCGCGGCGTGTGCTTCGACCGATTCGAGCGTCGTGCTCACGCGGATGTCGACGCCCCGGCCCGCGAGCTGGCGCGCGGCGTAGTCGCCGAGGCTGCGGGGGATCTCGGGCAGGATCTTCGGCGCCGCGTCGACGAGCACCCACTGCTGCGGCTCGTCGCGCAGTGTCGGGTAATAGCGGAGCGCGTCGCGGACGAGGTCGGACAGCTCGGCGAGTGCCTCGACGCCCGCATAGCCGGCGCCGACGAAGAGGAACGTCAGCTCCCGGCGCCGGTGTCCCTCGCTCTGCGCGGCCACCGCTGCCTCCAGCCGCCGCAGGACGTGGTTGCGGAGGAAGATCGCGTCGGCGAGCGTCTTGAAGCCGATCGCGTGGTCCGCGAGCCCCGGGATCGGCAGCGTGCGCGAGATGGCGCCGAGCGCGACGACCACGTGTTGGTAGTCCAACGAGACGACGCCGTCGTCGGTCTCGACCTGCGCGCGCCGACGCTCGGCGTCGAGCTCCGTCGCGCGACCGAGCAGCAGCTCTGCGTGGGGGCACATCATGCGCAGTGGCACGACCACGTGACGCGGCTCGAGCGTTCCCGACGCCGCCTCCGGCAACATCGGCGTGTAGAGCATGAAGTTCTCGGGCGACACGATCGTCGCGCCGCGCTTGCCGAGCAGACGCGCGACATAGCCGCCGGCGAAACCGCCGCCGAGCACGAGCGTTCCGCCCAGGGCCTCGGCCATCCTGGGTGTTCTACGAGATTTCGGCCAGCCGGCGGGCGAGGAAGCGGCGCTCGGGCTCCGTCCGGGCAAGCTCGAGTGCGCGCCGGTATGCGTCCGCGGCTTCGTCGATGCGCGCGAGGCGGCGCAGGAGATCGGCTCGCGCGGCGTGATACAGGTGGTACTCGTCCAGGTGTAGATCGCGCATCAGCGCGAGCCCGTGCTCGGGGCCGTCGGCCATCGCGACGGCGACCGCGCGATTCAGCTCGACGACCGGCGACCCCGTCTGCCGGGCGAGCTGCCCGTAGAGCGCCGCGATCTGCGCCCAGTCGGTCTCCGGCTCCGTGTGCAGCGCGGCGATCGCGGCCTGCAGCTGGTAAGCGCCGGGCGAGCCCAGCGCGAGTGCCCGGTCGAGCACGCGGAGCCCTTCGTCGATGCGCTCGCGGTCCCACAGCTCTCGGTCCTGGTCCTCGAGCAGGACGAGCTCCCCGTCGCCACCGGTGCGTGCGTCGCGCCGGGAATCCTGCAGCAGCATCAGCGCGAGCAAGCCCAGCGCCTCGGCCTCGTCGGGCATCAACACCGCGAGCAGCTTGGCCAGGCGAATTGCCTCCTCGCAGAGGTCGCGCCGCGTGAGCGCCTCGCCGCTCGTCGCCGAATAGCCCTCGTTGAAGACGAGATAGAGGACGGCCAGCACGGCGCGCAGGCGCTCCGGCAGCAGGTGGTCGGGCGGCACGCGGAACGGGATGCCGGCGTCGCGAATCTTCCGCTTCGCTCGAACCAGTCGCTGCGCGAGGGTCGCCTCCGGCACGAGGAAGGCGCGCGCCACCTCCTGCGTCTGTAGTCCGGCGACCTCGCGCAGCGTCAAGGCGATCTGCGCGTCCGTCGCGAGTGCCGGGTGGCAGCAGGTGAAGACGAGGCTGAGCCGGTCGTCGGGGATCGAGCTCACGTCGTCCTCCTCGTTGGTGGGGAGCGCCTCGAGCCGGGCGAGCAGCTCCGTCTTGCGTGCGAGCGTGCGCTCGCGCCGGATCCGGTCGATCGCACGGTTGCGCGCCGTGGCAACGATCCAGGCGCCCGGATTGCGCGGAGTGCCGTCGCGCGGCCAGCGTTCGAGCGCGGTCGTGAACGCATCCTGCACCGCGTCCTCGGCGAGCTCGAAGTCACCGAGGACGCGGATGAGGATCGCCACGGCACGACCCCACTCCTCGCGGAAGACCGCGTCGACCGTCAGTGCGTCACGACCGGCCGTATCTCCACCGACCCGCTGCCGACGAGCGGTACCCGCTGCGCCAGCTCGATTGCGGCGTCAAGGTCCTTGCAGTCGGCGAGGAAGTAGCCGCCCAGGACTTCCTTCGTCTCGAGGAAGGGCCCGTCGGTCACGACGGTTTCGCCGTCGCGAACGCGGACGACGCGGGCCTTCGCCGGGTCGTCGAGCTCGAGGCCGCTCGCCTCGATGCCCTGTTCGCCCATCCACTCCATGAGCGCGGCCCAACGCGGCAGCATCTGCTCGCGGCGCTCGTGCGCCTCATCGGCGCTGAGCTGTTGCCATTCGGCCCACTGCTCCGCGGCGTTGTTCAGGAGGAGGAGGTATTTCATGCTGCCTCCTCCCGGCCCGCACGCAGCTCGATCGCGCCGGTGCGTGCCTCGATCAACTGTGACGAGAGCTCGGCCGCTTCCTCGAGGTCGTTGCAGTCGAGCAGGTAGAAGCCGCCGAGGACTTCCTTCGTTTCCGCGAACGGGCCGTCCGTCACGACTGTCTGGCCGTCGCGCACCCGAACCGTCGTCGCTGTCTGTGTCGCGGCGAGCTCGGCGCCGTTCACGAGCTTCGCCGCGGCGACCGCCGCGAAAGCGCGGTGGTGGGTGTGCACGTCCTCGGCCTCCTCGGGGGTGAGCGCATCCCACTTCTCTTCGTCGCCGTAGATGAGGACCAAGACCTTCACTCCTTGCCTCCTTCGTCGCTGTCGAGAGTACGACGAACGGGGGCGGCCTGAATCGACATGCGCCTACGAGTGAACGGAGATGTGGCGGACGGCCGTCGACTTGGCGCCGGTCGCGTCGCTCTGCGAGACGGTGACCGTGAAGGTGCCTGTCGCCTGATAGACGTGTGCCACGTGCGTGCCGGTGGCGTTCTTGCCGTCGCCGAAGTGCCAGAGCGGTGCGCCCGCGAGCGGGGACGCCCATGGGCGGCGGGCGAGCGCGAAGGCCACCGTCGTGCCGGCCCGGGCCGTCGCCGGCACCGTCACGGCCGTCAGCACCGGGCCGTTCGCGCTGAGGTCGGCAGCCTCCGCGAGCACGACGGGTGCAGCCGCCGTCCGGTTCCACACGGCGATCGCTCTGCTTGCCGCGTCGAGCGCGACGCGTGGCTCGGAGCTGCCCGGCGACGAGATGCGTACGGGCGCCTGCCATGCGGCGCCCGCGGGCCGGATCGCGGCGCGGATCGCACCGGTCGCCTTGTTGGCCCAGACTGCGACGGCGTTACCGGCCGGGCTCATGGCGAGGCGGGCGCCGGCGTCCGCGACGTTCGTGGCGATGGTCGTCGCAGGCGACCAGGCGCCCGTGCTGCGCGCGCGCCCTTCGCCGCGTAGCGCGGTCCCGTCCAGCCAAACCACGGCGGCGGCGCCGGTGTCGTTGATCGCTGCCTGGACACGGCTGTGCCCTGTACCGGCCGTCCCCAGGTCGACCGCTGCCCCCCAGTTCCCGCCGCCCGGCCTGAACGCGGCCTGCCCGATTGCCGGGCCCGTCGCGCTGCGACGCCAGGACCACGCGAGGACCGCGTCACCGCCCGCGTTCATCGCGACGTCCACGTCCGTGTCGCCGCCGACGCCCCCGGTGGCGGGCGTGAGCGTCGGATCCCACGTGCCCGCTGCGGCCTGCCCGCGGGCGACCCGCACGGCGCCGCCGTCGATCCAGGCGGCCAGGGCTTCTCCGTTCGGGAGCAGCGCGAGGCTCGGGCCGCTCGTTGCATTCGAGCCGGGGCTCGAGAGGGCGACAGGAGCGAGCCAGAAACCGCCTGCGGCCGGGCGGAGGTCGCCGACGACGTAGAAGTGGTCTGCGTCGTCGCGCTGCGCCCAGACCGTGACGGCGTTGCCACTCGCGTCCATGCCGACCTGGTGGTTCTGAATCCGAAACGGCGTGCCCGAGAGGTCGTTGGCGTTCGGCCAGGCCGCCGCTCCGGGCGGCCGGATCGTCGCCTGGAGGACGCGCCGCTCGCCGATGTCGTGCACCCAGATGATGGCGGCGGCGCCGTTCGCGTCGAGCGCGACTTTCGGGGCGGCGCCGATGCCGGGCCGCGCCACTTCGACCGGCGGCTGCCACGCCGTTGCGCCGTGCGAGCGGCTCGCCGCCTCGACGATGTGGATGCACGAAAGCGACGCGGGCTGCGTCGGGCAGTCGCTGCCCTGTTCGTGGTCCCACACCACGACCGCATCTCCGGCGGGGTTGACTCCCAGCTCCGGGCCGAGCGCCCGATCCGACGGCGACAGGCGGGCCGGCGTCTGCCACGCCGGCGCCGAACCGGCAGCCTGCACGAGCGCCAGCGCGCCGACGAGCACGAGCACGACGCGGCGCGTCACGTCGGGACGACGACCTTGGCGGTGAAGATCGGCGTCGACCGCGTCCACTCGTCGACGCTCACCGCGGCGTAGCGATACGTGCCGGGAGCGACGTTCCTGATGATGCAGTTGCCGGTCTTGTTCTTGCAAAGCGGGCTGACGCCGGCGGAGTCGAGCGTGAAGCTTCCGACGCCGGCGTGCTTGAAGCTCTGGAACTTCACGCGCGTGTCTGCGTGACCCTGGACCTTCAAGGTGACCGTGTGCCCCTGCACGGCGACGTCGATCGACGTCGGCTTGGCGGGGCGTCCGAGATCGTCGAGCGCGTTGCGCATGAACTGCTGCAGCCGGGTGTCGGGAGGAAGCGTGCGCCCGAAACGCGTGAGGTTGAAGATGTCGAGCGACCACGAGAGCTGCTGCGCCCCGCCGGCAAACACGCGCGCGCCGGACGTCGCCGTGTATCGGACCGCGTCGGCGTTCGCCGGCTGGCCCTCGAAGTGAAACAGCACCTTCAGCTGCGGCTTGACGCAGCTTGGCGGCGGAGGCGGGTCGGGCAGCGAGTCCCACTCGTTGCCGACGACGTCGAGCACCTTGTCGCCGGGGTTGAAGCCCGTGTTGCGAAACCACGGATCCGTCGAGGCTGCATTCGGCACCGTGTAATCCACGGGCCCGGACTCGTGCTCGCGCAGCCGCAGGAACATCACGCCCATCAGCGCGCACTCGGGCCGGGGCGGTGTCAGCGCGCGGAAGCGGATCGTGCGGCGGTTGTTCTCGTATCGCACCTGCCAGTAGCCGGCGTTCGAGCCTGTGAACGCCAGATTCGTTCCCGCGGCGCGCGCGGCGTTGAACGCATCCCGCATTCCCTTCGTCCAGTACTCGTCGTGCCCGGCGACGATCACGAGCCGGTGCTCGAGCAGGCTCTCGGGATGTGCGTCGGTGTCGAGGTCGGTCTGGTACGAGACGTCGTATCCCTCGCGCTCGAGGAACCGCACCAGGTTGTACTCCCAGTCGAACGGTCCCTGGGCCGAGAACGCGAGTGGCCGATCGAAGGAGACGCGCTGCGCCGGAGCCAGATCGGTGCTGTCGAACGGATAGAGGCTCTTGCCGCCCCACGGGTTGTATGCCTGCCAGGTGTTGACCGGGACCTGCACGAGCATCTGCGCGTGGCGCGTCGGCGGTGCACGCACGATGAACGGCACGTAACCCCGGCTGTCGGTCTCGTCGCCGGCGTCGGTCAGGCGCAGCAGCGCGTAGTAGTAGCCGCTGACCCAGTTCGCAGGCACCGTGAGGGCATCGGTGACGGGCCAGTCGGCGCGGATCAAGCCGGACTGCACGGTCGCGCCGTACTTGTGCCCCTCCTCGTCTCCGCCGCAGCTCGGAAGACAGAGGTAGAGCCGGGCGCCGAGCCCGCCGTACCAGCCAAGGCGGTAGATCTCCACCCGGTACCGGTCGCCGTCGTCCGTGCTGACGTGCAGGTGGACCTGCTCGCCCGGGAGCACACTGATCTCCGACGACCAGCCTTCGATCGCCGTGGGCGGCACGGCCGGTTGCAACCAGGCGGACGGCTGGCTCCCGCCCAGGGCGTTCTCGGCCTGGATCGGGTTCGGGCCCGACGCTGCGGCGACGGCTGCCGCAGCCACGACGGCTGCGAGACCCACGCCCCGGACGCTAACTCGTCACATGCCGGATGTCGACGGCGTGACCTTCACGCGAGGTCCTTGACGAGATAGATCAGCGTGTCGTCTACCTCGAGCGGGCCGCTGCGCACGATGATCGTGCCCTGAACGCGCTGCGGCTCGATGCCGGCGTGGCGGTAGCCAAGGCGTTTGTAGAACCTCCGCGCGGCCGTGTTCGCGATCCCGTAGCTCAAGCTGACCTGCCGGTGGCCGCGGCCGGTGACGGCGCGCTCCACCGCCAGCATCACCGCTTCGCCGATGCCTTCGCGCCGGCGCTCCTCCCGAACGAAGACGTCCTGGGCCTCCGGCACGCCGAGCATCGTGCGCACCCAGGCGATGTGCGCCTGCGCGACCGGCTCGTCGCCGTCCCACGCGACCAGGTAGGTCTGGTGACCCGGGAACCGGGAGAGCGGCAGCCGGTCGCCGATCCGGTCGACTTCGGCGTCCCTCAGGTCGCGGATGTCGATGCCGCCACCAGCCGACGCAAAAGGGTCAGCGCCCCGCCTTTGTCGAGCATCTCGTTCAGGTTGCCGCACTTCGGGCTCTGCACGCACGACGGGCACCCGTCGTTGCACGGACAGCCTTCGAGCATCCGCGCCGTATCCGAGACCCACCCCTCGAAGGCGTTGAAGCCGCGCTCGGTGATCCCGACGCCGCCGGCGTGCCCGTCGTAGATGAACACCGTCGGCCGGTTCGTCTGGAAGTGGACGTTCGTCGAGAGGCCGCCGATGTCCCAGCGGTCGCACATCGCCCAGAGCGGCAGCAACGCGATCATCGAATGCTCCGCCGCGTGCAGCGTCCCGAGCAGCGTCGGCATTTTCTCGAGCCCGTCGAGCTGCGCCCGCTCGGGCAGATACCAGATCGCCTCCGTCTCGAAGCTCGTCTCCGGCAGGTCGAGGTCGACCGTTTCGAGCGTCGACTGGTCGCGGACCGACTTCTTCTGGTAGGCGACCACCTGCTCGGTAACGGAGATGCGTCCGAACGAGAGGTCGAGGCCGCAGCGTCGCTCCGTGCGCAGTGTCTCCTCGATCGCCGTGTTCGTGTCCTTCTTCGCCTGCGTGTAGTAGTCGCCGCTGTACGGAGTGACGACGGCGGTGCGCGCCTGCAGGTCGAGCTCGCGCACGAGGTAGCTCTCGCCGAGATGGAGGTAGATCGCGCCCTCGTGCACTGTCGAGTAGGCGCGCTCGCGCTCGACGAGCCCGAGCACCGTCCCGCTCTGCGCCTCCACGACCGTGAACGTGTCGGGCGTCGTCGAACGCAGGCCGAACCGCCCGGCGGGATAGTCGCGACCCGCCCAGACGTAGCCGCTCTTCGTGTGCTTCAGGTCGGGGAGCAGGGCCGCGCGCTCGAGCGCCTCGTCGCCGAGCGTCGCTCGGTCGGCGTCGTCGACGGGTGCCTCGAACGCCGCCGCGCGCACGTGGCCGTCGAGGACGCGCGGGTTCGCATGGTCGAGGATCGCGGCCTCGACGCGGCGCTCGAGGAGCATCGCCGGCTCGCGCATGAAGTACTGGTCGAGAGCGTCCTCGCTCGCGATCAGTACCGCGAGGCCGTGCCCGCGACGACCTGCGCGTCCCCATTGCTGACGTAGGGACGCGACGGTTCCCGGAAAGCCGACGGAGATGGCGCAGTCGAGCAGACCGATGTCGATGCCGAGCTCGAGCGCATCCGTTGCCGAGACGCCGAGCAGCTCGCCCTCGACCAGCCGCCGCTCGATCTCGCGTCGCTGAATCGGCGTATACCCGGCGCGGTACGGTGCGAGCCGCTTTCCCGTCGCGCTGTCGACCCGGTCGACGGTGAACTTGTGGATCAGCTCGGCCGCCTTGCGGCTCTTGGCAAAGCAGATCGTGCGGAGGCCGCGCGTCGTGAGGGCTGCCATCAGTCGCGATGCCTCGCCGAGGGGGCTCGCGCGCAGTCCGAGCTCGGCGTCGAGCAGCTCCGGGTTCCACAGGGCGATCGTCCGCTCCGCTCGCGGCGCGGCGTCGCGGTCGACGACCGTCGCGTCGACGCCGCCGAGCGCTGCGGCGAGCTCCCCGGGATTCGCGATCGTCGCGGATGCGAAGAGCAACTGCGGCTCGGCGCCGTACACACCGGCGAGCCTCCGCAGGCGCCGCAGCACGTTGCCGACGTGGGAGCCGAACACGCCTCGGTACACGTGTGCCTCGTCGACGACGATGTAGCGCAGGTTGTGCAGGACGTCCGCCCAACGGTCGTGGTGCGGCAGCACGCCGACGTGCAGCATGTCGGGGTTCGTGAGGATGAGGTTCGCCCAGCGGCGGATCTGCGAGCGGCGCTCGCCGGGCGTGTCGCCGTCGTAGATCGCGGCGCGGACGTTCGGCGCTCGCAGCTCTCCGAGCGCCCGTGCCTGGTCCTGCGCGAGCGCCTTGGTCGGGTAAAGGTAGAGCGCGCGGTCCTTGGGGTTGCGAGCGATCGCGTCGAGCACCGGCAGGTTGAACGCGAGGGATTTTCCGGACGCCGTCCCCGTCGCGAGGATCAGGTGCTCGCCGCTTGCCGCTGCGTCCCACGCAGCGCGTTGATGCTCGTACAAGCCGTCGAACGGCAGGATCTCGCGGAGCCGCGGGTGCAGGTCCTCCGGTAGCGGCGCGATGCGTGCGTCCGTCGCCGGGACCGTCTCGACGTGTGCGAGTTCCTCGCCGTCGAGCAGGTCGTCCCAGGTGGCGGCGCCGGCGGTCGTCACTCGACGGGCGTGAACAGCGTCAGCTGCGTTCCGTCCGGCGCCTCGAGGCGCACGTTGCGGTCGTTCCACGGGGTCGTCACCGGCCCCGCAATGCGGGTCGCTCCGGCCCCCTCGAGCGTGTCGGCCAGAGCGCCGCTGTCCGGCACCTGGAAGGCGACGCGGACCGGGCCGGCCACGCGTCGGCCGACCTCAAGGCGATCGATCTCCGCCGCATGCGCCTCGTCGACGAGCTCGAGCGTCGCGCGGCCGGCGGAGAGGAGCGTTACGTGTCCCCCCTCGCTGGCCCATACCGCCTCGACGTCGAGGCCCAGCGCGTCGCGGTAGAAGCTCAGTGCGCCGTCGAAGTCCTGCACGGTCAACACGAGCCGGAGCTCTCTCACGTCGGCCATCGGCGACACGGTACCCTTGGCTCACCGGGGTGCCCAACGGGCTGAGATCACACCCGTCGAACCTGATCCGGTTAGCACCGGCGAAGGGAGGAGCAGACGCTCGAGAGTCGTAACGCATCGACGCCGCAGGCGGGCTTCGCCCGCCGGAGGCTCGCTGCGGCATTGGGTCGCGTGCCGAGAAGGAGGGGGTGCGCGGGGGAACGATGGGTTCCCCCGCGTTGAGCGAAGGGAGAGAGTTGGTTCCAAGGTGTCTCACGATCGCCGGCTCGGATTCGGGCGGCGGCGCAGGAGTGCAGGCCGACCTGAAGGCATTCGCCGCGGCCGGTTGCTACGGCATGAGCGCGATCGTCGCGCTGACGGCCCAGAACACGATCGGGGTGACGGCCGTGCAGGAGGCGACGCCGGACTTCATCCGTGCGCAGCTAGAAGCGGTGTTCACGGATCTCGGCGTCGATGCCGCGAAGACCGGGATGTTGTTCTCGCGCGAGTCGATCGAGACGGTCGCCGACTTTCTCGAGCAGCACCGCGTTCCACTTGTCGTCGACCCGGTGATGCTCGCGAGCTCCGGTGCTCGGCTACTGCAGGACGACGCGGTCGAGACGTTGGTGTCGCGCCTGTTTCCGTTGGCGACGGTCGTGACACCGAACCTGAACGAGGCCGAGGCCCTCGCCGGGATGTCCGCGTCGCGTCGCGACCTCGCAGAGCGGATCCACGAGCTCGGCGCGGCGGCTGTGATCGTCACCGGCGGCCACGGCGCCGACCCGATCGACCATCTCTTCGACGGGGAGCGTCACATCGAGATTCCCGTCGTGCGCTACGCGGTTCCCGCGACTCACGGGGCGGGCTGCACCCATTCGGCCACGCTCGCAGGGGCCCTGGCTTCGGGACAGTCCCTGGACATGGCCGCCCGGGAGGCCGCGCGCGCGGCGAGCGATGCTGTGCGCCTGGGGCTCGTCGAGCTCGGCGCGGGTGAAGGGCCTGTCGACGTGCTGGGTCTGACTGCGTGAGCGTCTCGCCCGGCCGGACGCTGCGGGTGCTGCGAGACCGCAAGCCGCTCGTCCATCAGATCACGAATTACGTCGTCATGAACGAGACCGCGAATGCGACGCTCGCGCTGGGCGCGCTGCCGGTGATGGCGCACGCCCTGGAAGAGGTCGAGGAGATGGTCGGGCTCGCGGGTGCGCTGGTGCTCAACATCGGCACGCTTTCGCCAAGGTGGGTCGACGCGATGATCGCCGCCGGCAAGGCGGCGAACGCGGGCGGCATTCCCGTCGTTCTCGATCCGGTCGGCGCGGGCGCGACGCGGTATCGCACCGAGACGACGCGGCGCATTCTCTCGGAGGTCGGCGTCACGGTCCTGCGCGGGAATCAGGGCGAGGTCGCCACGCTCGTCGGCGCCGACGCGGAAGTGCGGGGGGTCGAGTCGATCGGCGCTGCCGGCGATGGTGCCGACCTCGCGCGGACTGCGGCCCGGAGCCTCGCGCTGATCGCCTCCGTCACGGGTGTCGTCGACCATGTCTCGGACGGCACGCGCGTGCTCGCGGTCGCCAACGGGCACGAGCTGCTGGCGACGGTGACCGGCACCGGTTGCATGTCCAGCGCGGTGACCGGCTGCTTCCTCGCGGCGAAGCATGACGAGTCGCTCGAGGCGGCAGCCGAGGCGCTCGCGGCCTTCGGCGTTGCGGCCGAGGACGCAGCGCGCGACGCGAAGGGGCCGGGCACCTTTCACGCCAACCTCTACGACGCGCTCGCGGCGCTCGACCCCGAGACGCTCGACGGCCGCGCGCGGATCTCGTGAAGCTCCACGTCCTCGTCGACGATCTCGAGACGGCGCGCATCGCGATCGAAGGCGGCGCGACCGTCGTGCAGTGGAGGCTGAAGGGTGTTCCGCGCGTCGACGTCGTGGAGCGCGGCCGGGCGACGCGGAGCCTGTGCGCGCGCCACGGCGTCCCGTTCGTCGTCAACGACGACGTCGAGGGCGCGTTGATGCTCGGCGCCGACGGCGTTCACCTCGGCCGCGACGACGAGGGCGCGGAGACGGCGAGGGACCAGGGTTTGATGCTCGGGCTGTCAGCATCGACGCCCGACGAGGCGCGGGCCGCCGAGGGGCGTGCGGACTACATCGGGGCCGGGCCGGTCTGGTCGACGCCGTCGAAGCCCGACGCGGATCCGGCGATCGGGCTCGACGGCCTTGGGGAGATCTGCGCCGGGGTGGCGACACCGGTCGTCGCCATAGGAGGCGTCGACCAGCTGAACGCGGGCGACTGCATCCGCGCCGGAGCCGCCGGCGTGGCGGTGATCCGAGCCGCGCGCGACGCCGCGGCCCTGCGCCGGGCGATCGATGCGGCTCTCTGAGCTCGGCGAGCTGGGGCTTCTGGCCGAGCTCGAGCGGCGCGGGCTCGCGCAGCACATCGAGCACGACGCCGCGGCGCTCGCCGGCGGCGTCGTCGTCACGCAGGACGCGCTGGTCGAAGGCGTGCACTTCCGCCTCGACTGGATCTCCTGGCGTGACCTCGGCTGGCGGGCGGCGGCCGTGAACCTGAGCGATCTCGCGGCCTCAGGCGCCGACCCCGAGGGGTTGATCGTCACGCTCGCCGCTCCCGGCGACACGAACGTCGAGGACGTGCTCGAGCTCTACGCCGGCATGGCGGAGACGGATGTCGCCGTGCTCGGGGGCGACACGACGAGGGCCGAGCAGCTCCTTCTCAGCGTGAGCGCCGTCGGACGCTCCACACGCGTGCCCGGACGCGCCGGCGCGAAGCCGGGGGACACGCTGGTCGTCACCGGCCCGCTCGGCGCCGCCGGGGCGGCGTTCCGCCGCCAGGCGTTCGTGCGCCCGCCGCTGCGGCTCGGGGAGGGCAAGGAACTCGCCCGGAACGCGCACGCGCTGCTCGACCTGTCCGACGGGCTCGCCGTCGACGCCGCGCACGTCGCAGCGCGCTCGGGCTGCCGGCTCGCCGTCGAGCTCGAGCGCGTCCCGATCGCAGTCGGCGCCGAGCTGGACGATGTCGGCTTCGGCGAGGACTACGAGCTGCTCGCGGCGGTTCCGGGGCCGACGCGCTTCACCGAGATCGGCCGCTGCGAGGAGGGAGAGGGAGTCGCTCTGACGCTCGACGGCGAGCCGTACGAGCTAGGCGGCTGGGAGCACTTCCGCTAGCGCGTGCTCGTAATGCGAGCGCGGCCGGGCGCCGATCACCGTCGCCCTCGCCTCGCCGCCGTCGAACAGGATCGCCGTGGGGATCGAGAGGACGTCGTACCGCGCGGCCGTCAGCGGGTTCTCGTCGATGTTCAGCTTCGCGAACTCGACCTTGCCGTGTGTCTCCGCTTCCAGCTGCTGCAGGATCGGCTCGACCGCGCGACACGGCCCGCACCACGGCGCCCAGAAGTCGAGGACGACCGGCACGTCGCACTCGAGCACGTCGCGCTCGAACGTCTCGTCGGTCACCTCGAACACGACGCCAGGGTAGCGCGCTACAGACGACCTGTGATCGCCGCGAGCCGCAACGCGGGCACCTTCCAGATCGCCTCCGCGACGATTGCGCGCGACATCTTCGAGCCGCCCGCCTCGCGGTCCGCGAACGTGATCGGCACCTCCACTACGCGGAAGCCAGCGCGCAGGGCGCGGTAGGTCGTCTCGATCTGGAAGGCGTAGCCCTTCGAGTGAATCGCGTCGAGGTCGATCGATTCGAGGACCGCACGGCGATAGCACTTGAAGCCGCCCGTCAGGTCGCGTACGTGCGCTTGCAGCAGCACGCGCGCATACCACGAGCCGCCGGCGGAGATGAATCGGCGCAGCAGGCCCCAGTTCTTGACGCCGCCGCCGGCGACGTAGCGCGAGCCGAGCACGACGTCGGCGTCGCCGGCAGCTGCGATCAGCCGCGGCACGTCGTTCGGGTCGTGCGAGAAGTCGCAGTCCATCTCGAGAACGAGCTCGGCGCCGTCGCCGAGTGCTCGGCGGAAGCCGGCGAGGTACGCCGGCCCCAGTCCCTCCTTGCTGGGGCGGTGCAGCACGCTGACGTAGTCGAGCTCCTCGGCGAGGCAGTCGGCGAGCTCGCCGGTGCCGTCCGGTGAGCTGTCGTCGATCACGAGCACGCGCGCGCCTTTGTCGCCGAGCGCGCGCAGCATCGCCTCGAGGTTCTCGCGCTCGTTGTACGTCGGGAGACAGACGACGGCGGCAGGCACGGACGTATATTCAACGCATGGCTCGAGCGCTGCCCCGCAACGTCGACGTGGCGGACCAGCTCGACCTTCTCGCCGACCTGCTGGAGATCGAAGGCGAAGCCTCGTTCCGCGTGCTCGCGTACCGCAAGGCGGCGACGCGTATCCGCGAGACCGCCGGCAGCGTGGCCGAGCTCGCGCTCAACGGTCGCGCCAAGGACCTGCAGGGCATCGGCAAGACGATCGAGGAGAAGATCGTGCAGGTCGTCGAGGACGGCGAGATGCACGCGCTGACGAAGCGGAAGCAGATCATCCCGGCGGAAGTCGTCTCCTTCATGCGGCTGCCGGGGCTCGGCCCGAAGACTGCGGCGAGGATCTGGAAGGAGCTCGGCGTGACGACCGTCGAGGAGCTCAAGCACGCCGCGGAGCAGGAGCAGCTCCGGACGCTCACGGGCCTCGGCGCCAAGACCGAGGAGCGCATCCTCAAGGCGCTCGCGGAGAAGCAGCAGGCGCCTTCGGACCGCCGCCTGCTCGGCGACGGTCTCGGCGCGCTGCTCGCTGTCGTGTCGGTGCTGCGCGACCATCCGGCCGCGGTGGAGGTCTCCGAAGCGGGCAGCGCCCGCCGGCGCAAGGAGACGTTCCGCGATCTCGACATCATCGCGACGGCCAAGGATCCCGCCGCGCTCGTCGACTACTTCACGAAGCTGAGGTGGGTGATCGAGGTCGTCGCGAAGGGGCCGACGAAGGCGACGGTCCTTTCGAACGAGGGCCTGCGCTTCGACCTGCGAGTGGTTCCGCCCGAGTCGTACGGCAATCTCCTGCAGCACTTCACCGGCTCGAAGCATCACAACCTCGCACTGCGCGAGCGGGCAGTGAAGGACGGCCTGTCGGTGTCCGAGTACTCGATCACCGTCGTCGAGAGCGGCGACGAGCTGACGTACGCCGCTGAAGCCGACGTGTACGAGCGGCTCGGCTACCAGTTCATCCCGCCGGAGCTGCGCGAGAACGCGGGCGAGCTCGACGCGGCGCGGCGCGGGGATCTGCCGGCGCTCGTGAAGCTCGGAGACATCAAGGGCGACCTGCACTCTCACACGACGTACTCCGACGGTCGTGACTCGCTCGAGCAGATGGCGCTCGCCGCGCGTGAGCGAGGCTACGCGTACCTCGCGATCACCGACCATCCTCGCGGCACGCTCGCCGAGCAGAACCTGGAGATCGATGCGCTCAACGAGCGCTTGAAGCCGTTCAGGCTGCTCAAGGGCGTCGAGGTCAACATCCGCATCGACGGCTCGCTGTCACTGCCCGACGAGGTGCTTGCCGAGCGTGACTGGGTGATCGCCTCGCTGCACGCCGCGTTCGACCGCAATCCGACCGAACGCGTGCTGGTGGCAATGGACAACCCGCACGTGGACATGATCGGCCACCTGACCGCGCGCAAGATCAACATCCGCAACCCCGCCGACGTGAGCATCGAGCGCGTCGTCGAGAAGGCGCTCGAGACGCGCACGTTCCTCGAGATCAACTCGCAGCCGAACCGGCTGGACCTGCGCGACTCACACGCGCGCATGGCGGGCGAAGCGGGCGTCAGGATCGCCGTCAACACGGACGCGCACCA